>JBIKND010000067.1:0-17409 GCA_044358905.1 Pirellulales bacterium
ACGTCCGGCGAGAGAGCACGGGCAGCCCCGAGCCGCGGTAGCCCACCGTATCCACCTGTAATCCGACGAAGTCCGCTCCAGCACACCCCCGCGACACCCATGTCCCACCAATCATCCCTGATCGCCACGAACATCGACGAATACCTCGCGCAGCACGAGCGCAAGGAACTGCTCCGCTTCATCACCTGCGGCAGCGTGGACGACGGCAAGAGCACGCTCATCGGCCGGCTGTTCTACGAGTCGAAGATGATCTACGAGGATCAGCTCGCCGCCATCAAGAAGGACTCCTCCCGCTACGGCACGACCGGCGGCGAGGTCGATCTCGCCCTGTTCACCGACGGCCTCGAGGACGAGCGGCAGCAGGGGATCACGATCGACGTGGCGTACCGGTATTTCTCGACCGAGAAACGCAAGTTCATCATCGCCGACACACCCGGCCACGAGCAGTACACGCGGAACATGGCCACCGGCGCCTCGACGGCGGATCTGGCCATCATCTTGATCGACGCCCGCCACGGGGTGCTCCCGCAGACGAAGCGGCATTCGTTCATCGTCTCGCTGCTCGGCATCCGGCACATCGTCGTGGCCATCAACAAGATGGACATCGTCGACTTCGACCAGGCGGTGTTCGAGAAGATCAAGCAGGACTACGTCGACTTCGCCGGCCGCCTCGAGCTGCCCGACGTCCACTTCATGCCGATCTCGGCGCTCAAGGGCGACAACGTCGTGGCCCCGAGCCCGAACATGCCCTGGTACACGGGCGCGCCGCTGATGCCGCTGCTGGAGAGCGTCTACATCGGCTCCGACCGGAACCTCGAGGACTTCCGCTTCCCGGTGCAGCTCGTCCTCCGGCCGAACCTCGACTTCCGCGGCTTCTCCGGCACGATCGCCTCGGGCATCGTCCGCAAGGGGGACGAGGTGATGAGCCTCCCCTCCCGGAAGAAGAGCCGCGTGAAGAGCATCGTCACCTTCGACGGCGAGTTGGAGGAGGCCTTCGCCCCGCAGTCGGTGACGCTCACGCTCGAGGACGAGATCGACTCCAGCCGCGGCGACATGCTCGTCCGGCCCGGCAACGTGCCCAAGGTCGATCACAAGTTCGAGGCCATGGTCGTGTGGATGGCCGAAGAGCCGCTCGTCCCCGGCAAGCAGTACCTCTTCAAGCAGACGAGCAAGGTGGCCCCCGGCGCGGTCGGCTCGCTCCGTTACCGCGTGGACATCAACACGCTCCATCGCCAGCCGGCACCGACGCTGACGCTCAACGAGATCGGCCGCTGCGCGATCACGCTCACGAGCCCGATCGCCTACGACGCCTACCGCCGCAACCGGGCGACGGGGTCGTTCATCATGATCGACCGGCTCACGAATGCGACGGTGGCCGCCGGCATGATCCTCGACCGCGAGCAGGAGGACGGCGGCAAGGCCCACTGGGACGACGAGCCGGCCGCGGCCGGCCTGCACGACACGGCGAGCACGGTCACCGCCGCCGAGCGTGAGGCCCGCTTCGGCCAGAAGCCGGCCACGATCCTGTTCACGGGCCTCACCGGCTCGGGCAAGACGACGCTTGCCCAGGCGGTGGAGCGCCGGCTCTTCGACCTCGGCCGGGCGGTGACGGTGCTCGACGGCCAGTCGCTGCGGCTGGGCATCAGCCGCGACCTCGGCTTCACCGCGGAGGAGCGCAGCGAGAACCTGCGCCGCGGCGTCGAGGTGGCCCGGCTGTTCAACGAGGCGGGAATCGTGGTGCTGGCGGCCTTCGTGGCCCCCGACGAGGCCGTGCGGCAGAAGGCGGCCGAGCGAGTGGGCGGCGAGCGGTTCCTGGTCGTGCACCTCGCCGCGCCGCTCGACGTCTGCCGGCAGCGCGACACCGACGGGCATTACGCGCTCGCCGACTCCGGCGAGATCGCGAACTTCCCCGGCGTCTCCGCCCCCTACGAGCCGCCGACGCACCCCGACCTCGTCCTGCCGACGCACGAGTGGTCCGTGGGCAAGTGCGTGGACGCCGTCGTGGCCCTGCTCGAGGCCCGCGGCATTCTCTGAACGATCGCCGTGCGGGCCGATCAGAACGGCACGTCGTCGGCGCCGGCTTCGGCCAGGTCGTCGTTGATGTCGATGGCGTCGTCCGGGCCGTCCTCGGCCCGCCCGCCCGCGGACAGCCGCTTGAACGAGATGGCCTCGGCGCTGAGGAAGTACTTGGCTTCGCTCGCCGCATCCCGCTGCCAGCGGCGGCCGGTGAGGCGGTAGGTCACCTCGATCTGGTCTCCCGGCGCGAGTTCGTCCACGGCATCGCAGGCATCCTTCAGGAACTCGACGGGGATGAAGTTCGTGAACGTGCCTTTCGTCTGCTCGAGCACCACCATGCGCTTGCGAAAGCCCTTCTGGCCGAAGGTCTTGGTGTCCTCGATCAAATGGACGGCGCCGCGGACGGTCGGGTCTTTCATGGTTCGTCGGTCGTTGGGTGTCTGGGATCGGCGGGGCACCGCCGCGCGGCGCCACGCGGAGAGACTATCACACGCCGCCCGTCGCGACCG
The DNA here is from genome assembly GCA_044358905.1 of Pirellulales bacterium. Taxonomy (GTDB): domain Bacteria; phylum Planctomycetota; class Planctomycetia; order Pirellulales; family UBA1268; genus QWPN01. The sequence continues at coordinate 2,526 of JBIKND010000067.1, forward strand.
GCGAACGCTTGCGGCAGTGCCGTTGGTCGACCTATCCTTCGCTCGGAGATGCCGTGCGCGGAGGCGGCTACCGATCGGCAGGAGGCGGATCGGTCGGACCGGAGTGACCGTTCGAAGACGGGACGCGCACGCCGGCCAACGAAAATCCGGATGGATGTTCCATCCCGGAACGCTTCATTCGCTTCAACCCGATAGACGACCATGAAACGAGCCTCGCTTTTGGTGCCCGTCGTCGCCCTGGTGGCGGTACTCGCGACGTACGGTGAATCCCGCAGCGGTCCCACCGCGACGGCGCCGCAGCCGACTGCCGTGGTGCTCGTGGCTGGAAACGTCTGGGACGGTCTCGCCGACGCCCCCCTTGGCCCGATGGAGATCCTCGTCCAAGGCGGTCGGATTGCGGGCATGGGACGGACGGTCGAGCGTCCCGCCGGGGCCCGGGTCGTCGATCTCTCCACGCACACCGTGACTCCCGGATTCATCGACTGCCACGTCCATGTCACCATGCGGCCGGAGGACGAGGGGGCGGTCTGGGCGCTCGCCCCCGCCGACAAGGCCGTGCTGGGCGTGCAGGCCCTCCGCGTGCTTCTCGACCGCGGATTCACGACCGTTCGCGACCTCTGCGACATGGATTTCGAGGGCTACACCACGGTGTCGCTCCAGCGGGCCGTGGAGAAGGGATTGATCGCCGGCCCGCGCATGATCGTGGCCGCACACCTCGTGTCAACGAGCGGCGGTCACGGCGACGCGCGGCCCCTGGTGGCAGCCCAAACTCCCGTCGCCCAGAACAACCTGGCGGATGGCGTGGACGAGATTCGCCGCGTGGTCCGTACCGAAGTGAGCCGGGGCTCGCAATGGATCAAGTTCGGGGCCACCGGAGGATTCGCCAGCCCGGCGGACGATCCGGCACAGGTGCCGTACAGTCAGGCGGAGATCGACGTGCTGGTCTCGACGGCCCGCGATCTCGGCATTCCCTGCACGCCCCACGCCTACGGCGACGAGGGCATTCGCCGTTCGGTCATGGCAGGCGTCCGTAGTGTCGAGCACGGCAGCCTGGCCTCGCTCGAGACGCTGAAACTCATGGAGGCTCGCGGCGTGTATCTGGTGCCCACGCAGATCGCCGTCGTGCGGTTCGCACGCCTCATCGACGACGATGCCTTCTGGAAGGCCGTCAACGAGCCGCCGCATGTTCGGGCGAAGTATCGCAAACATGCCAAGGCCATTCTCGAGAGCGCCCGCAACCTGTCGAACTGCGGCGTGAAGGTGGCACTTGGTAGCGACTTCGGCACGTTTCCGCTGGAGGAAAGCAACGCTGCCGAGTTCGCCGAACTGGTGGCCAACGGGCTTTCGATTCCCCGCGCCTTACGAGCCGGAACGAGCGTGGCGGCCGAACTGCTGATGCGAGACGACATCGGCATCCTCGCGGTCGGCAAGGCTGCCGACATCGTCGCCATGCCAGGCGACCCCTTCAAGGACATCACCGTCACGGAACGGGTCGATTTCGTGATGAAGGGGGGTGTCATCGCCAAGGGCGAGTGACGGTGGTGGCGGTTTTTCCAATGAGACCGATTTCTTGACCGCGCAAAAATCGCGGGCTAGCCTAAAAAGGTTTTTTCGCGCCGGCGTGGGGATGCCGGCACGGCCTTTCAGGAACCGTTCCAGGGATCACCCCACGATGTCACTGTTTCCGATCCGCCGCGTCGCCGGTGTTCCCGTCAGCAGCCGGCGGTCGCGTCGCCGTCCCGCCCTCGCAGTCGATCGTCTCGAAGACCGGCGGATGCTGGCCATCGTGCCGGGCCAGGTGGTGACATCCGCCAACTACATCGACGCCGACGGCGACTCCGTGGCCGTCACCGTGACCGGCGACGTGCAGCAGGGTGCCGGCTTCACGGTGGAACTGGCAGGGCAGGCCACGGACAACGCCGATGCCACGCGGATCAACCTCTCTGGCCTGACGGCCGCCAACGGCCTCCAGGTGGTGGTCACGCCCAACAAGCTCTCGGAACAGCCCGGTAGCAGCTTCGCCACGCTCTATTCGCCCGGCTACACCAACGTCGCCTTCCTCTCGAACGCCCTCCCAGCCGCTCCGATGGTCGGCTTGGGAGGCATCCAGTTGTCGGCCGCCGTGGTGCACTCCATGTCGCTCGACGGCATCGCCGTCGGCAGCATCACCCTCGATGCCGGACAGGCCCCGTTTTGCGACCGGATCAACACGCAGAACAACCAGCAGGCCACCGATTCCACGATGTACCAGCCGGTCACCGGCCTCATCGATCTCGGCGGCATCACCGCCGCCAAGATCGACTCGCTGGTGATCAACGGCGCGATCAGCGCGTTGACCGGCAACCCCTACGACACGTCGGTCACGAACGATTTCCGCAGCGTGATCAACGTCTCGGGCTCGATCGGCAGCGTGATCGGTCTGCGTAGCAGCCTGTCGGGAGCCATCCGGGCCCAGAGCATCGGATCCGTCCGCGTCGCCAACATCGCCGGGGAGATCACGACCCGCAGCAGCGATCCCTTCTCCATCAACCTGCCCTCGGATTTCAAGGGTTTCGTCAACGTCGGCGGCCACCTCAACCTCGGCTTCCCGCTCGCCGATGGGAGCCGGATTACCGGGCAGATCAACGCGGACGGTGGCATTTCCGGGTCTGACAAGAGCTCGACGACCGACACGCTCTTCCTGCCCGGAGGCTATGCGGGTTCGTTCACGAACACGAGCACCGTGTCGGGGATCGCCGACATCGCGATCGACGGGCCGGGCCTGCTGACGATCTCCTCGGCATCGAGCGTGGGCAGTATTTCCGCCGACGAGTTCGGCGGCGACTTCGTGGTCGAGGCCACGACGTCGATCGGCGACGTCGAGGCCGGGCAGGGCGGTCTCGAGGGGCACCTCAAGGCCGGTACCGACATCGGCGCCATCAAGGCGGTCCGCAACATCGAGGCGATGATGATCGCCGGCGGTGACGTCGGCACCATCACCTCCGTCGCGGGCAATATCGAAGCGCGGTCGATCCAGGCGGGGGGCGACATCGGCCGGATCTCCGTCCACACCGGAATGCTCGGCACGTCGATCGTCGCCGGCGGTGACCTGGCTGGCATCTCGATTGCCGTCGGTGACATCGAACTCTCCGCCGTCCGCGCCCGTGACATCGGCTCGATCCAGATCATCGACGGCGGCATCCAGACGTCGTCGTTCGTCGCCACTCGCGACATCGGATCGGTCTCCACGTTCGGCAGCGAGGGTGGCTTCGGGATCCAGGACGTGAGCATGGTCGCCGGCCGCGACATCGGCAGCATCGTCAGCCAGACCCACGCGGGCTACGGCATCCGGCTGCTGAAGCTCGACGCCGGCAGGGCGATCGCGTCGATCAACGGGACGTCCTACGGAGCGCTGGGGTCGCTCGACGGGGCGGGAATTTTTGAGTCGAACTTCCTTGCCGCCACCATCGGCCCCGTGCTGGGCCGCAGTTCGGGCGGGCGAGGCATCGAGGTCTCGAAGATCGTCACCCGCACGGCTTACGCGGGCGGCAGCATCGACCGGACCACCGGCCGCATCGAGTCGGTCGTCGGGGAGGGCTGGCTCGACGGCCTGCTCGACGTGACCGTCGTCGCCCATACCGACATCGGCGCGATCTCCGGCACCGCCTTTATCGACGGAACCGGCATCAGCGCCGGTTCCTACGACGCCAATTACGGCGAGATCGGCCAGATCACCGCCGTGGGCGGCGCCGCCGGCGGCTACGGCATCCTGGGCACGCGATTCCAGGCCACCGACCTGGAGGTCGGCCGGATCGCCGGGATCACCACCTCCGCCAACGCCAACGGCCTGGACGCGATGTCGGACACCAAGGTCTACGCCGGCTCGCTCGGTCCGATCAAGGCGACGGTGCACGGCGGCCTCGACGGCAACGGCATCGTGGGGGGCGAGATCCGAGCCTTCAGCGGGGCGATCGACTCGGTTTCGGTGGACGTGCGGTCCATCAACGGCATCGGCATCCTGGAAGGCAAGATCACCGCCTCCGGCGACTTCGGTCCGCTGACGGTCAAGACCTTCAACGCGACGGGCATCAGCGGGGGTGAGTTCCAGTCGCGGGGCAACTTCGGCGACATCTCGGTGGTTGCCGAGAAGGGAGGCAACGGCATCGAGGATGCCATCTTCACGGCTCCGGGCCGGATCTTCTACGACGATCCGACGGACCCGACGCTCGACCGCGATCCCAGGGGCAACTTCGGCAAAATCACCGTGGATGCCAACGGCACCAGCGACCTGTCGAACGGCATCGTGGGCACGAAGTTCAGCGCCATCGGCGACATCGGCCTGATCACGGTGCGGACCAAGGGGGCAACGGCCATCGTCGACTCGATCTTCGAGGCCGACACCGACGGCGACTACACGGGCACGCCGTCGCCGACGAGCCCCGGGCAGAACACCGGCACGATCGCAGGCATCACGGTCGTGGCCGCCGGGCGTCATCTGCTCGCCTCGTCTGGGATCGTCCGCTCCACCTTCACGGCGGCGATGATCGGCAACGTCACTGCGAGCGTCCAGACGGTGGAGGGGGGCGATGGAATCGTCGACTCGCGGTTCGAGTTTCGGACGGCCATCTACGACGGCTTCGGAAACTTCGACAACGTGGGGCGGATCGGCGACATCAAGGTGACCAACGCCGCCGATCAACTGACGTCCGGCGCCGGCATCCGGGGCAGCTTCTTCATCGCGGGCGCCGGCGGCGGCATCGGCAGCATCGCCGTGACGACGGCCAGCGGCTCCGGCATCATCTCGAGCGTCTTCGACGCTTCGATCAGCGGCGTGGTATTCGACCCCGACCAAAACGTCTTCACCTCGACGATCGGGGCGATCACCGTGAACACGGGTCGCGTGGCGGGATTCACGGCCGTGCCGGCGGGAATCACGCTGTCCACCTTCACCGCGGCCGCGGGCATCGACGCCGTCACGGTCAACTCGGTCGGCAGCGGCATCACGGCATCGATCTTCGAGGCCGATTTCGACTGGCAGCTCGTCAACGACGCGCCGGGGGCCATCGGCGACATCACCGTCCGGGTTCCGGGCCGCAATGCCTCGGCCGTGACCGGTTCGATCTTCGGCGGCTTTTCGCTCGGCAATATCGACGTCCGCCTGGCGGCCGACGCCAAGAACGGTGTCAACGCCGTCGCGCTGTCGAACTTCAACGCCCGTGGCGGCGCGATCGGCAACGTGACCGTCGTCCACTCGATGACCGGCCTGCCCTACTCGACGGGGCTTGGCTACGCGATCCTGACGAGCTCGTTCGTCGCGACCACCGGCATCGGCGCGGTCTCGATCACCGGCAACACGCTGGGCGCGGTGTTCATCGTGGGGGGGCAACCCGTGCAGCCGGTCGCGGTCAGGGCGCAACGGTTCAGATCGCTGGCCCTCTCCGACACGATCGGTCCGATCTCGCTCCGAGGAGGCCTCTCGCACTCCCTGTCGTTCACGGCTCCGGAGGTGCTCGGCCTCGAGTACACCAATGCCCCGGCGAATGCCGCCGTACAACTCGTCTGCAATGCGGCCACCATCGGCTCCGTGACCGTCACCGCCCCGATCGGCTGGGCCAACCTCAATCTCAGCGGCCTCTTCGGCACGATCGGAAACGTCACGGTCGATGGGGCACTGACCATGACCTCTTCCGCCGTCACGGCAGCGGGGGCCGTCGCGACGGGCGGCAACGCGAGTCTCTCGACCGCGGCCCTGCAGACGCTGGGCGGTCTGAACGTCGGGGGAACCCTCGCGCTGCCGCAGGGGCTCCCAAGCCTGCGGCAGTGCGGTGACATCACCGCGGCGGCATTCGCAACCTCCGCGAGAAACGTCCAGATCGGATCCGGCACGATCGGCTCGTCGATGGGCAGGATCCGAATCGCTACGGCAAATCGCGGCAAGGGCGTCTACACCTTCGCCTTCGCGAACTGGCCGGCGAGCCCCACGAAGCAGAATCCGGTGGCGATCGTCGGCGGCAAGGCCATCGTCGCCGCCACGGCAAAGGCGCAGGCCGCCAACGGTGTGAGCATCATCAGGATGGCGAAACGATGACACGACGAAAGGCCCGCCTCGCGAGGCGGCCCGTCGGCCTCCGACTCGAGCAACTCGAGCCCCGGCAGGCCATGTCGGCCGCGCCACTCGCTGTGCCGCAGTTGCCACAGTTGCCGCAGGGGCTTCTGGTCCCACCGGCGATCGCGGCCTCCGTCGTCGCCGCGTTGCCCGTGGCCGTGGTGCCGACCATTCCGGATGCTCTCTACGGCTATTCGTCCCTGCTCACCACACCGACCGCGGCCACGGGCTACGACTTTGCCACCGAGGCCGGCAAGTCCCTCGCCGGCATCGACGTGGGGCTTGTGGACGTGCCCCTCGGAACCACACTGGAGCTGGAAGTGCTCTCCGGGCTGCAGTTCTGGAACGGCCGAGGTCGGCCGGCATTCGCGCCGGTCACCGGCGGCGTGGAAATCAATCTTCAATCAGCCGGCGGGGATGTCCGCGTCGGCGCGAACACCGACCGCGCGCCCGGGCAGCCGTCGGGCAGCCTGCGGCGCACCATCGACGTGGCCGTTTCGGACGGGCTGCCCGTCGCCCGCCGCATCCGGGTGACGATCGGCAGAGGAGGCACCCGGGAGTCGTTCGCCGCATCCGGCGGCCCGGCGGGCATCTACACGGTCAGCGGCCTGTGGTCTGTCCGCAACGCGGCGGGCATCCGCGACTCCGCCCCGATGACGTTCGTCTTCGCACTCGGAAGCGTGTCGCGCCAGGCTCGCGATGCCGCGGTGTCAGCCTTCTCCGGGCCGGCCGGTCGCCGCGCCGCGATCGTGGCCGTGGCGACGGAGGTCGTCGAGCCCGACGGGCCCGGCCAATCCTTCCTGCGCGTGAACGTGCAGTATTCCGATCCGGTCACGTTCACCGGCCGACCGCCGCAATTGCCGATCTTCTTCGACGGCCGGATGCGGCTCGCCTCGATCGAACGTGGCTCCCCGACGGTGGCCACGAGAAGCGTGTCGTTCGTGCTCGTCCCCACGGCCGCCGACCGCACCGCCGCGAGCGTGCGCATCGGCGCCGCCGTCCGACTGCAGTCAGGAGGCAGCCTGCGCACAGCAGCAGGCGGCACCGCGTCGCTCAGCCTGCCCCCCGAAGCGACCCGCGGCCGCGTGATCGGCTTCGACGGCGCCGCGTCGATCATCACGTCGGACATCGTCCGTGACACGACGTGGCGGCAAGGAAGGACCTACATCATCGATGGCGAGATCCACGTGCGACCGGGGGTGACGCTCACGATCGACGACGGCGTCACGGTGCTCGTCCGCAACGGGTACCGGCCGCGGCGGACGATCACCGCCAGTGCGCTGATCTTCGACAGCGGCTCTCGGCTCCGGGCCAAGACGGTGACGTTCGGATCGGCCGACGACCAGAATCGGCCGGCCACGATTTCCAACAACGGCGGCGTTTTCTTTCTCGGCACCGCGCGGAGCTGCTCCAAGGACGGCATCACCGTCAACACGTCGACCGCCTCCGGACGCTCCTCGTTCGTGGCCGACCTACTCGTGTTCGAGTCGCTGGGGCGGAGCGATCCGCGGTATGGCGACACTGACGACACCGACGACATCGACGCCGTCTCGCTCATGGGCCTCGACCTGACGGAGTGGCGGGTGAAAGCCGTCCGCACGCACAACTCGGGTGACGACGGCTTCGACGTCACCAACTCCGCCATCGCCCTCGATTCGCTGACGGTCGTGAATCCTGCAGAAGACGGCCTCAACATCACCAGCAGCATCGTGCAGATCCGGCGGGCGTTGACGGTCGCGATGTCCGCCGGCATTTCCCCCGACCGCGAGCTCTTCGACCTCGAGGTCGATGACGGCAGTGCGCGGGTCGCGATCGACCGCTTGGCGTACGTCGATCTTCGCGGCTACTGGGGCAGCGTGTTCGATGAAGTGAATCTTGCCTCCCTCGACATGCCGTCCCCACCGCGACGGGGCACCACGAGCCAGTGGTATGTGTACGCCGGCACGCTGACTCGCGGGCCGGCACTCGTGTATTCGACGATCGCCGACTGACACCGGACCGGTCGTGCGAAATGGTGCTCCACGAACGTCGCATGCACTTTCACACATGTCGACCACACCCGCCGTCATCGGCATCCTGACCGTCTCCGACCGGGCGAGCCGCGGTGAGTATGCCGACGAGGGCGGCCCCGCGATCCGGGCCTATCTCGCCGAGGTGCTGGCCTCGCCGTGGGCGGCCTGCGAGCGGATCGTGCCCGACGAGATCGACGCCATCGCCGCGGCGATCCGCGACCTGGCCACGGCGGGCTGCTGCCTCGTCGTCACGACCGGCGGCACCGGCCCCGCGCCGCGCGACGTCACCCCCGAGGCCACGGAGCGGGTGTGCACGAAGATGCTGCCCGGGTTCGGCGAGCGGATGCGGCAGGTGTCGCTGCAGTACGTGCCGACGGCGATTCTCTCCCGACAGACGGCGGGGGTCTGTGGCGGGGCGCTCGTCGTCAACCTGCCGGGGCGGCCGAAGAGCATCCGCGAGTGCCTCGACGCCGTGTTTCCCGCGATCCCCTACTGCATCGACCTGATTCGCACCGGCATGGACGATGCCCCGCGGCTGGAGACGAACCCCGAGCGGCTCATTGCCTTCCGCCCCAAGAACGCCTGACGCTCGCCCCGCTTCCTGGAGCCACGCCCATGAAAACCCTGCCGACCGTGGTGCTGGCCTTGATCGGCACCCTCCCCATGCCGGCCGTGTTGTCTGCGGCACCGCCCGCCGTGGCGTGGCACGACGTCACCTCGTGGGGCGTGGAGGGCCGGCTCTGGGAGGACGAGGAGCGATTGCGGTGGTTCGACCGCTTTCCCGCGGCGGCCGAGAAGACCGTGCCGCCGGACGTCTGGACCTTGAGCCGCGACAGCGCCGGCATGGCCGTCCGCTTCGAAACCGACGCGCAGACGATCCGCGTGCGCATGAAGCTCTTGAACGAGAAACTGGCCCGGCCCAACATGCCGGCCACCGGCGTCAGCGGCCTCGACCTCTACGCCCGCGACACGACCGGCCGCTGGCGGTGGGTGGCGGTGACGAAGCCGGAAAAGCAGGAGTTCGAGGCCGACCTGATCCCGGGCCTCGCCCTCGCCCCCGGCCGGCGGGAATACCTGGCCTACCTGCCGCTCTACAACGGCGTGGAGAGCCTCGCGATCGGCGTGCCCGAAGGAGCGGCCTTCCAGCGTCTCGCTCCCCGCGGCAAGCCGATCGTGTTCTACGGCACCTCGATCACGCACGGCGCCTGTGCCAGCCGGCCCGGCATGGCCCACGTCGCCATCCTCGGCCGGCGGCTCGAGCGCCCGGTGGCGAACGTCGGCTTTTCGGGCAACGGCAGGATGGACGCGGCCGTCGGCGACCTGCTCGCCCGCGTCGACGCGGCCTGCTACGTGATCGACTGCCTCCCGAACATGGACGCGAAGCTCGTCCGCGAGCGCTGCGCCCCGCTCGTCAAGCAGCTGCGTGCGGCCCGGCCCGCCGTGCCGATCGTGCTCGTAGAGGATCGCCGGTTCACCAACGAGTGGATCCTGCCGGCCAAAAAGGCGCACCACGACGCCAACCACGCCGCGCTGCGCGAGGCATTCGACGCCCTCCGCCGCGACGGCGTCGGCGGCCTTTTCTACCTGCAGGGCGACGGCCTGCTCGGTGACGACGGCGAGGGTGCGGTGGACGCCTCCCATCCGACCGACCTCGGCTTCATGCGGCAGGCCGACGCCTTCGAGCCGGTGCTGCGCGAGGCTCTTCAGGAGCCAAGCGACCGGGCGAGTTCCGGGGCGAAGTAGGTGAGGATCCCGTCGGCCCCGGCCCGCTTCATCACCAGCACGCTTTCCAGCGCCGCCGCGGGGCCGTCGAGCCAGCCGTTGGCCGCGGCCGCCTGGATCATCGCGTACTCGCCGCTCACCTGATAGGCGAAGGTCGGCACGCCGAAGGTCGTCTTCACACGGTGGACGATGTCGAGGGCCGTGCCGGCGGGCTTGACCATCACCATGTCGGCGCCCTCGGCGAGATCGAGCGCCACCTCGCGGAGAGCCTCGTCCGTGTTGGCCGGATCCATCTGGTAGGTCTTCTTGTCGGCCACGCCGCGGACCGACGCGGTGCCGAGCGCCGCTCGGCTGCCGACGGCGTCGCGAAACGGACCGTAGAACGCCGACGCGTACTTGGCGGCGTACGACAGGATGCACACGCCCTCGTGCCCCGCGGCGTCGAGGTGCTCGCGGATCGCCCCCACACGGCCGTCCATCATGTCGGACGGGGCGACGACGTGGCAGCCCGCCTCGGCGAGCACCACCGCCTGCCGGACGAGCACCTCGACCGTCTCGTCGTTGACGATGCTTCCATCCACGAGCAGGCCGTCGTGCCCGTGGGTCGTATAGGGATCGAGGGCCACGTCGCAGATGATGCCGACCGCGTCGCCGAGTTCCCGCTTGATCGCGTGCACGGTGCGGCAGACGAGGTTGTCGGGATCGAGGGCCAGCCGGCCGTCGTCGGTCTTGAGGGTCGGCTCCGTGACGGGAAACACCGCGATCGCCGGGATGCCCAACCGCGCGGCCTCGGCGGCGGCCCGAACCACGCCCTCGATGGGCAGCCGCTCCACGCCCGGCATGCTCGGCACCGCCACGGGCGCGAGGTGATCGTGGACGAACAGCGGCCAGACCAGGTCGGCGGCCGAGAGGTTCGTCTCCGCCACGGCGCGGCGCAGCCACGCGTGCCGCCGCAGTCGCCGCAGCCGCGTGTCGGGAAACCGGCCGGGGAAGGACGCGGTCATGAGGCCGGCCTCCGGTCCACCACCACGGCCGCCCCGATCGGCGCGGGCGCCTCCGCCGCGCCGCCGGACTGCGAGGCCACCGCACACGCCTCGTCGGTCTCCCACACGCTGACCCGCCGGGCCACGACGCCGAGCCCCGCGAGCACGTGCGGCGCCACCACCTCGAGCAGGTAGCGGGCCATGTTCTCCGCGGTCGGATTCCACGGGAGGATGAAATACTTGGTGGGCTCGGCCGCCCGCACCGCGGCCAGCGCCGTCGCATCCTCCGCAAAGAGGATGAAGGCGTGGTCCCAGTGCTCGTCGAGCCAGCCGAGCATCCGCTTCTTGATCAGCGAGAAGTCGACCACGCGGCCCACGGCGTCCACCGCCGCACCGCCCCCCTCGGCCTCCACCTCGATGTCGACGCGGTAGTTGTGGCCGTGGAGGAACGCGCACCGCCCCTCGTGACCGTAGAGCCGGTGCCCGGCGCAGAACGCCAGCCGGCGGATGAGGGCCAGGTGGGTCGCGGCCATCCTCGTCACCCGCAGGCGGGCTCCTCGACGGCGGATTCGACCCGGATCGGCTTGATGTCGAACTTCGGGTTCTGCCCGAGGAACCGGCAGGGGTTGTTGTGGAACACCTCGATGGCGTCCTGCAGCGAGTGGCCGCGGCGGCGATACTCGAGGATGCACTCCTGGAGCGTGAACGGGTCGCTCGGCCCCCAGTCGGCCGAAGAGTTGACGAGGATCCGCTCCGTGCCGTACTTCTCCAGCATGTCCACGGCCCGCTTCGGCGAGCACTTGGTGATCGGGTAGAGCGTGAAGCCCACCCAGTAACCGGCGTCGAGGCAGGGCTTGATCGTCTGCTCCTCGACGTGGTCGATCCAGATGCGTTCCGGATCGACCTTCATCCCCGCGAGCACCTCCAGCACCTTCTTCGTGCCGTGGGCCTTGTCGGCGAGGTGCGGCGTGTGGATGAGCACGAGCTGGCCGTGCTTCATCGCCATCTCGACGTGGGCCTCGAGCGACGCGCACTCGTTTTTCGTCGACTTGTGCAGGCCCGTCTCGCCGACGCCGAGCACGGTCGGCTTGGCGAAGAACTCGGGGAAGTGCTCGAGGACCTCGCGGGTGAGCGTCGGGTTCTCCGCCTCCTTGGGGTTCACGGCCACCCAGCAGAAGTGGCGGATGCCGTACTGCGCGGCCCGTGTCGGCTCGAACTCGCTGATCTGCCGGAAGTAGTCGATGAACGTCTCGGGGTAGAGCCGGTCGAAGCCGGCCCAGAAGGCGGGCTCGGCCACGGCGACGACGCCGCTCATCGCCATCCGCTCGTAGTCCTGGGCGGTGCGGGCGATGGCGTGGTAGTGCGGCTGGATGATCTGCATGGCATCCTCCTCGCGGCGACGGCGTCAGGTCTTGGCGAACAGTTCGAGTAGGGTCACGGTCCGCTCGCCGGCGGGCGCCCGGTCCGCCAGCACCGCGAGCGCCTCACGGAGGGCGGCGAGCCGCGGATCCCCGTCGGGTCGGCCGGGACCACCGGCGCGGGCCACGGCCGCGTCGTACCGGTCGAGGAGGGCCGCGACCTCGAGCAACTGGTGCCGCGCCTCCAGGAAATACGCGTCGCTGACTTGTTTCGGCGTGAGCATGGCGGGCACCAGAATATTGAATGGTCTGCTGTATCATAGCCCCGATTCGGCCGGTCGGCCGCCCGGCCCCGGCGAACCCCGCCCCCCACCCGAGGCCTCGGCCGCCCGCTCCTCTGTCATGATCCTCGTCACCGGCGGCGCCGGCTTCATCGGCGCGAACTTCGTCCTTGACTGGCTCGCCTCCGGCGACGAGCCGGTCGTGAATCTCGACGCACTGACCTACGCCGGGAACCTGCAGAACCTGCAGTCTGCCACCGGCGACGGGCGGCATCGGTTCGTCCACGGCGACATCCGCGACCGCGAGTTGGTCGAGCGGCTGCTCGCCGAGCACGGCGTGCGGGCGATCGTGCACTTCGCCGCCGAGAGCCACGTCGACCGCTCGATCCACGGCCCCGAGGATTTCGTGGCGACCAACGTGGTGGGCACGTTCCGGCTCCTGGAGGCGGCCCGGGCCCACTGGGGAGCCCTGCCGGCTGCGGACCGCGACGCCTTCCGCTTCGTGCACGTCTCCACCGACGAGGTCTACGGCTCGCTCGGGTCGGGTGATCCCGCGTTCACCGAGACCAACCCCTATCAGCCCAACAGCCCCTACGCGGCGACGAAGGCCGCCAGCGACCACCTCGTCCGCGGCTATCACCACACCTACGGCCTGCCGGTGGTCACGACCAACTGCTCGAACAACTACGGCCCCTTCCAGTTTCCCGAGAAACTGATTCCGCTGGTCATCCATAACGCGCTGGCCGGAAAGCCGCTGCCGATCTACGGCGACGGCCGGCAGGTCCGCGACTGGCTCTACGTGGGCGACCACTGCACCGCCATCCGCCGGGTGCTCGAGGCGGGCACGCCCGGCGAGGTCTACAACATCGGCGGCTCGAGCGAGATGGCCAACATCGACGTCGTGCACCTGCTGTGCGCGATCCTCGACGAGCTGCGGCCGCGCACCGACGGCCGGTCCTATCGCGAGCAGATCACCTTCGTGAAGGACCGCCCCGGCCACGACCGGCGGTACGCGATCGACGCCGCCAAGATCGCCACGACCCTCGGCTGGCGGCCGGCAGAGACGTTTGCCAGCGGCATCCGCCGCACCGTCCGCTGGTATCTCGACCACCAGGACTGGGTCGCCAGCGTCACCAGCGGCTCCTACCGCGACTGGGTCGCGAAGCACTACGCGTCATGAGCCTCAAGATCCTGCTGCTGGGCAAGAACGGTCAGGTGGGGCACGAGCTGTGCCGCACACTGCCGGCGCTGGGAAGCGTGGCCGGCCTCGATTACCCGGAAATCGACTTCGAGCGGCCTGCCGACCTGGCCGCCCTCGTCCATCGGCAGGCCCCCGACGTCGTCGTCAACGCCGCCGCCTACACGGCCGTCGACCGGGCGGAGGCGGAGCCCGATCGCGCCCGGCTGGTGAACGCCGACGCCGTGGCCGCGCTCGCCACCGCGGTCGCAGGTCACGGTGCACTGTTCGTCCACTATTCCACCGACTACGTGTTCGACGGCACGAAGGCCGGCCCTTATCTCGAGACCGACGCGCCCGCACCGCTGGGCGTGTACGGCGCGACCAAGCTCGCCGGCGAGCAGGCCGCCGCCGCCGCGGGCCGCCATTACGTCCTCCGGACCAGCTGGGTGCACGGCGCGCACGGGGCGAACTTCGTGCGCACGATCCTGCGGCTGGCCCGCGAACGGGAAGAACTGCGGGTGGTCGACGACCAGATCGGCGTGCCGACGAGCGCGGCGTTGTTGGCCGACGTGACCGCCGCCTTGATCGGCCGCGCGACGCGGGCCGGAGCCGCCCCGGCGGCGGGCGTCTACCACGTCGTGCCCCGCGGCCACACCACCTGGCACGGCTTCGCGCGGTTCATCCTGGAGCGGGCCCGCGACCGTGGCCTGCCCCTTCGGGTGCAGCCCGAGGCCGTGCAAGCGATTCCGTCGTCGGCCTACCCGACCCCGGCCCGGCGGCCGCTGAACTCCCGGCTGGACACCGCCAAGATCACGTCCGCCCTCGGCATCGCGCTATCGGACTGGCAGGATGATGCGGCGCCGGTAGTAGACGCCCTGGCCGGCGAACTCCTCCACTCCGACTCCCCGCGAACCCTCCCATGACGGCACGCAAAGGCATCATTCTCGCCGGAGGCAGCGGCACGCGGCTCCACCCCGCCACGCGGGCCGTGTCGAAGCAGCTCTTGCCGGTCTACGACAAGCCGATGATCTACTACCCGCTCGGCGCGCTGATGCTGGCGGGCGTGCGGGAGATTCTCGTCATCTCCACGCCCCAGGACACGCCACGGTTCCAGGAACTGCTCGGCGACGGTGCGGCCTGGGGCCTGGAAATTCGCTACGCCGTCCAGCCGCGGCCCGAAGGCCTGGCCCAGGCCTTCATCGTTGGCGCGGAGTTCGTGGCCGGCGGGCCATCGGTGCTCGTCCTCGGCGACAACATCTTCTA
>JBIKND010000056.1:0-19575 GCA_044358905.1 Pirellulales bacterium
GGAGGTGCGACCGCCTCGCTGTTCTGGGCGGCAGTTGAGGGGCCCGATTTCATTCGTGGTTTTCGTCCGCTTGCCCTTGAAGCCCGAGGCGCGAGCCGAGGGAATGTGGATCGCGTCACGAGATGTCGCGCGTCTTCCCTCAGCTTGCGCTTCGGGCTTCCCGGCAGGGGGCTTCTCTCGGCAGCGAGGGTCACACGGATCGCGTGCCGCGGCGTGAGCCGCGGCTACGGTCGCCCGGAGGTGCGACCGCCCGGCCGTCTGGCGAACCCTTGGCGTTCGCCGCGACGGCCCACGGCTGTCGGGGCCATGGATGGCCCGACAGCCGTGAAAACTACACGTCGCAGAGCCCCACCGCCTGCTTCAAGCCGGCGAGCGGGTCGCGCGTGGGGATGAACTCCTGGCCCACCCAGCCCGCGTAGCCGATGTCCAGGAGCTTCCGCATGATCGGCGGGTAGTTGATCTCCTGGTGCTCGTCGAGTTCGCCGCGACCGGGATTGCCGGCGGTGTGCACGTGGCCGATCACGTCCTTGCACTGCTCGATGCGGCGGATGATGTCGCCGTTCATGATCTGCACGTGGTAGCAGTCGAAGAGCATCTTCACCCGCGGCGAACCGACCCGCCGAATGATGCCGGCCACGTAGTCCACGTCGTCCCCCTGGTAGCCCGGATGGCCCTTCATGGGGTGCGAGTCGTCGCGGCTGTTGAGGTGCTCGAGGCAGATCGTCACGCCCTGCTTCTCGGCATGGGCGGCGATCTTCTTCAAGCCCGCGACACAGTTGTCGGCCCCCTCGGCCGCCGAGATCTCGCCGCTCTTCGGGTCGTCGGCGTCGCGCCATTTGTAGCCCGTGAAGGCGATCACGGCGGGGAAGCCGGCCGCCTTGCAGGCGTCGATCGCCGCCGTCGTGCAGGCGATCACCTCGTCGTGATACCGCGGGTTGTTGAAGCCCTTCATGAAGGGCGCGCCCGGCATCCCGTTGGGGGCGATGGCACAGGTGAGACCGTGCTTCTTGATCGTCGGCCAGGTGTCGGGGTCGGCCAATTCGATCGACCCCACGCCGAGTTCCTTGGCGACCTGGCACATCTTCTCGATGTCCCACTTGTCGCCGGCGACGTTGAAGCACCAGTAGACGAGCGACTGCTTGATGCGGCCTTTCATGGGGGCTCCTGCGAGGGCAAGGGATGGGCCGGCGGCAGTGGCCGACACGGCCAGGCCGCCGGCGGCGACGGCGGTTTTCAGCACGGATCGACGGTCGAGGCGATCGGGCATGGGAAGGCTCCGGAACAGGTCGCATGGTACAGTACCGCGCCGGCTTCGGTCCCGAAAACCCGCTCCTCCAGCGTAGCCCCATGCCCTCGATCAAGCGGATCCTCGTCACCGGCGGCGCCGGCTTCCTCGGCAGCCACCTCTGCGAACGGCTCGTGGCCGGCGGCCACGACGTCGTCTGCGTCGACAACTTCTTCACCAGCCAGAAGTCCAACGTCGCCCATCTGCTCGGCCAGCCGAACTTCGAGCTCATCCGCCACGACATCGTCCATCCGCTCTGGCTGGAGGTCGACGAGATCTACAACCTCGCCTGCCCCGCCGCCCCGGGCCACTACCAGTTCAACCCGATCAAGACGATGAAGACGAGCGTCATCGGGGCGATCAACGTCCTGGGGATGGCCCGCCGCTGCCGGGCGAAGGTGCTGCAGGCCTCCACGAGCGAGGTGTACGGCGACCCGGAGGTGCATCCGCAGCCCGAGACCTACCGCGGCGCGGTGAACCCGGTGGGTCCGCGGGCCTGCTACGACGAGGGGAAGCGGGCCGCCGAGACGTTGTTCATGGATTACCACCGGGCCAACAAGGTGAACGTCCGCATCGTGCGGATCTTCAACACCTACGGCCCGCGGATGCATCCCTTCGACGGCCGCGTGGTCTCGAACTTCATCCGCCAGGCGCTCGCCGGCGAGCCGATCACGATCTTCGGCAGCGGCGGGCAGACCCGCAGCTTCTGCTACCGCGACGATCTCGTGGAGGGCATGATCCGGATGATGAACGGGCCCGACGACTTCACCGGGCCGGTGAACATCGGCAACCCCGGCGAGTTCACGATCCGCCAGTTGGCCGAACTGACGCTCGAACTCACCGGATCGAAGTCACCGCTCATCGAAAAACCGCTGCCCACCGACGATCCCGAACGGCGGCGGCCCGACATCACGCTGGCCAAGCAGCGGCTCGGCTGGGAGCCGCGGATCGCCCTCCGCGAGGGGCTGGCGAAGACGATCGATTGGTTCCGCTCGATCGACGTCGATTCCTACCGGCCGCCCACGCCCAACTGGGCGTAGCGGCCGCGCACCAGCCGCACGACGGCCACGACCAGCGCCACACCCGCCAGGCCGAGGCCGATGCCGGTGCAGTCGGAGACCCAGTCGAGCGGTTCGGCAGCCCGCGAGAACAGCGGCTGCGTCACTTCGTCGATCGCGGCGAAGGTCGCCAGGAAAGCCCCGAGCCCCGCGACCCGCGCCGTGGTCCAGCGCCGAGCCACAGCGAGCGTGCCGGCCGCGAGCACGGCGAGCGCCCCGTAGGCCATGAAGTGCAGCGCCTTGTCGGAGGGCGGGTTCTTGCCGAGGAACTCCTCGGGCCGGGGATAGTGCGTCGCCAGCACGAGGACCAGCGTGTAGGCCGCCGTCAGCGCCGCCAACAGGCGGGCCAGCCGGCCCCGGATGCGCGTCGACGGGGCGGGCGGGGTCGGCATCGGGAGGGTGGTGCAGGCGGCGGTGGGCGCAAACGCCCCGAGCAGACTGTGCGACAAGTCTGCCCGACCAGGATGTGGAGGGCTTCGTCCCCGGACAGCCTAAGAATACACGGTTTTTTGGGCTTCGCCCGCCCGCACCGGTCCGCTACTCTCCCGCCCCCACCGCATTCCGCGCCGTCGGGCGCTACGAATCCCTGGAGAGACCACCGCCATGAACCGTCAGGAACTGTCCGCGATCGTCCTCGAACTCCTGGAAAAGGAGACCGGCGAGTCGTATCCGGGCGTCACCGATGCCACGACCCTGCGCGAGGGGCTGAATCTCGACTCGCTCGACATGGCCGGCCTCGTGCTTCACATCGAGAGCCGCTTCGGCATCCAGATCGAGACGGAACTGCTCGAGCGGATCAGCAGCGTCGGCGACATGCTCGACGTGCTCGCCGAGAAGCTCGCGACGAAAGCCGGAAAGCAGGCGGCCTGACGTGGCCGGTGCACCCGTAACCAGGGCACCCGCCATGATCGCCCCACTGGCTCCACTCCCGTCCGGCCCCGAGACCGCCTGCGGCATCGCCGGCCATGCGGTCTGCGAAGCCCGGCTCTCCGAGATCGCGGCCCTGCGCGACGCCGCCGTCCCGCCCGGCGTGCCGGCCTTGCCGCCCCGCTTCCTCCGGCACTGCGACGAGCAGACCGTCGTGGGGATGCACGCCGTCGTGCGGGCGCTCGCCGCGCTGCCGCAGGCCGGCGGCAGTCTCGCGAGTGACGCGGTCGTCGCCGCCTCGTGCCAGGCCGGCCGCATCATGGCGGCAAAATCGCTTGCCCTCCTGAAGACGGGCGGCGCCGTGACCGTCTCCACGCACATCGTGCCGCAGGCGTCGCTCCATTCAGTGGCTGGGGCCGTAAGCGTCGCCCTCGGCATGCACGGGCCGCACCTGGGCGTGAGCGGCGGCCCCGACGCGCTCGCCGAAGGCCTGCTGTCGGCGATCACGCTCGCGGCCACCGCCGGAGCCCCGCGGGTCTGGCTCGTGGTGACGGAGTGGGACGATGAGCCCACGCTCGACGCCACCGGTGCCGCCACCGACGATCCGCTCTGCCGGGCGCTGGCGATCGCGATCGAGCCCGGCTGCGAGGCTTCCCTGACGCTCGCCGCCCACTTCCCGACGACGCCGGTGCCGACCGCGGCGTCGGCCGGCGATCTCGCGGCCTTCACGCGGGCGCTGGAGATGTGCGGTCCGGGAGGCGCTCTCATCTCGTGGACGCTCGCCTCGCCATGGGGTGCCGAGGTGCGGATCATGCGTCGCCGGGCCCCGGGACGAACGGCGAGCCAGCCGCCCGTCCACCGTCTGCGGGAGGCCGCATGAGCGACCGTGCCGCACCGCGCCAGCGTGCCGACCGTGAACCGGTGGTGATCACCGGCGTGGGGGCCGTCTCGCCGCTGGGCAGTTCGTTCGCCGACATCGCCGCCGCCCTCCTCGCGGGCCGTTCGGGCATCCGCGCCATCGACCCCGGCGAGTTCGCCCGCGAATCGCGGCAGTTCGCCGCTCCCGTCACCGACATTCCCGCGCCCGCGGCCGACCTCTGCGGCCTCGACGCCGCGGCGTTCGCCGGCCTCGATCGGCTCGAGCGGATCTGCCTGACGCCGCTGGCCTCGGCCCTCGCCGATGCAGGCCTGCGCCCGGCCGACGGCGGCACGAGCGGGCCGCGGATCGGGCTCGTGCTCGGCCTGGGAGCGGAGCATCTCAAGCGTTGGGAGGGCGACTTCCTCGCCGGCGGCACCCGCGTGTTCGAGCCGCGCCGCGAGCGGACGATCGTCCATGCGCTCGCCCGGCGGCTGCAGATCCGCGGTCCGGCGGTGACGGTCGCCGCGGCCTGCGCCTCCAGCGGCTACGCGATGGCGATGGGCCGGTCGTGGATCCATGCCGGCTGGGTCGATGCCTGCGTCGTCGGCGGCTGCGACATCTTGAGCCCGACGGCGATCGCGGCGTTCTACAACCTCCGCGCCCTGTCGCGGCGCAGCGACGAGCCGGCCAAGGCGTCGCGGCCGTTCGACAAGGCCCGCGACGGCTTCGTGATGGGCGAAGGCGGCGCGTTCTTCGTGCTCGAGCGCCGCTCCGCCGCCGCCGCTCGCGGCGCCCGCCGCTATGGCGAACTCGCCGGCGTGGGAATGTCGAGTGACGGCGCCCACATGGTGATCCCGAGCAGCGATCCCGTGCAGGCCGCCGCGGCGATCACGGCGGCCCTCGCCGATGCCGACGCAACGCCCGCCGACGTCGACTACGTCAACGCCCATGCCGCCGGCACGCCGGTGGGCGACGTCGCCGAGGCCGGCGCCATCCGCCTGGCGCTGGGCACGGCCGCCGACGGCATCCCCGTCAGTTCCACCAAGAGCATGTCGGGCCACCTGATCAGCGGGGCCGCCGCCTTCGAGGCAGTGGCCTGCCTGGTGGCGCTCGACCGCCAGGCCGTGCCTCCCACCGTCAACCTCGACGAACCCGATCCGCAGTGCCCGCTCGATCACGTGCCGCACGTCGCCCGTCGGCGCCGCGTCCGCCTGGCCGCGAGCAACTCGTTCGGCTTCGGCGGCTCGAACCTCTGCCTCGTGCTGCGCGAGGCGGCCTGACACACAAGCCTTTCCCTGCTGGAGACGCACCGATGAAGACATCCCCCACGCACGCCGCGCCCGTGACGGTCGCCACGATCGACGCCCTGCTCGCCCATCTCGTGGCCCACTGGCACGACTTCGAGGTCGAGCATTCCGAGGAAAGCCTGCGCGGCCGGATCTGCGAACTGCATCGCTTCAACTTCCTGCTCTGGCACGAGGAAGACATCGCCCGCTCGCCGGCGGTCACCGACGGCCGGATCGCGCAGGTGAAGCGGGCGATCGATCGCTACAACCAGGCCCGCAACGACGCCATCGAGAAGGTGGACGACTGCCTGATCGCGGAACTCGCCGCCCGGAAGATCGTGGCCGGCCCCGACGCTCCCGCCGCCACGGAGACACCTGGCGCCGCGATCGACCGGCTCTCGATCCTCGAACTGCGCCGCTACCACATGCGGGAACAGGCCGAGCGGCGCGACGCGACCGAGGAGCACCGTGCCAAGGCGGCTTCCCGGCTGGAGATCCTCGACCTCCAGCGCGACCACCTGATCGCGGCCCTCGACCGGCTGCTCGGCGAGATCTTCGCGGGCCAGCGGCCGCTGCGGGTGTTCCGCCAGATGAAGATGTACAACGACCCGACGATGAATCCCTATCTCTACAAAGCAAAGGCGGCGTAGCAGACGTTGGCACAAGTCTGCCCGCGCAGGATGCACGGGCCATCGACCCAGGAAACCCTCGGCGTTGCCTCGGCTGCGCCTTCGGTCTGCGAATCCTGCGGTCGATCAAGTGGACAAAGGCCATGGAGGGCTTTGACCACGGACGGTGAGCGCCCCGGCGGCTGCCGCGTGGTAGAGTTCGGGTAGATCTCCCCGCCCGCCTCCCGCCCGTGCCCGCCCCGATGCCGCATTCCACATCCGCCGCGGATTCCGCCCCCCGGGCGTCGCGGCCTCCCGCGGCGGCCGCACCCGTGCCCTTCGCGACGTTGGGTCTTTCGCCGGGGGTGCTCGAGGCCGTGGCGCGGCTCGGCTTCACGGAGGCGGCGCCGATCCAGGCGGCCGCGATCCCGCTGATCATGGCGGGCCGCGACGTCGTCGGCCAGTCGGAAACCGGCTCGGGCAAGACGGCCGCCTTCTGCATCCCGGCGATCGAGCGGGTCGATCCGGCCCGCGGCGCCACGCAGGTGCTCGTGCTCGTGCCGACCCGCGAACTGGCGACCCAGGTGGCCGACGAAGTGCGGAAGCTCGCCGCCTGCAGCAAGGGTCTGCGGACGACGGCGATCTACGGCGGCGCCTCCTACGACCGCCAGTTCGCCGACCTCTCCCGTGGGGCCCACGTGGTGGTCGGCACGCCCGGCCGGCTCATCGATCATCTCGCGCGGGGCACGCTCGATCTCTCCGCGGTCGGCCTGCTCGTGCTCGACGAGGCCGATCGCATGCTCGACATGGGCTTTCAGGAGGACATCGAAAAGCTGCTCGCCGCCGCCCCGGCCGAGCGGCAGACGGTGTTCTTCTCGGCCACGATCTCGCCGCCGATCCGCGACCTGGTGGGCCGCCATTCCCGCGACGCCGAGACGGTCCGCATCGCCGAGCGGGCCGCGGCCGGCAAGCCGCTCGTGGATCAGTTGTGCCACGAGATCCGCCACCACGCGAAGTTCGACACGCTCGTGCGGGTGCTCGAGTATCACGACGTGAAGAGCGGAATCATCTTCTGCAACACGCAGCGGATGGTGGACGAACTCGCCGACTCGCTGGCCGCCCGCGGCCTCACGGCGGAGCGGCTGCACGGCGGCCTGGCCCAGGCCCAGCGGACGCGGGTCATGGAGGGCTTCAAGCGGGCCGCCTTCCGGCTGCTCGTGGCCACCGACGTGGCCGCGCGCGGCATCGACGTCAACGACCTCGAGCTCGTGGTCAACTACGACCTGCCGGCCGACGCCGAAGACTACGTGCACCGCATCGGCCGCACGGGCCGCGCCGGCCGCAAGGGCCGGGCCGTCACGCTGGTGTCCGGCGGAGGCGGCTACAAGCTCCAGGCGATCGAGCGGTTCACGAAGACGCGCATCCGCCGCGAGCCGGTGCCGTCGGCGGCGGCGGTGGAGGCCAAGCGCAGCGCCGCCCTGTTCGAGACACTGCAGGCAGCGGTCGTGGGCGGTGGCTTCGCGGCCCGCGTGCCGCTCGTCGAGAAGCTGGTGGCGCAGGGCCACGCCCCGGCCGACGTGGCCGCGGCGATCCTGCAGCACTTCGCGCCAACCCAGGCCGTCGAGGCCGAGCCGCCCCCGCCCTCACGACCGCGCCACGCCCCGCCACGCCCGGCAGCCGAAGACCGGCCGCCGCCGCCGCCGCGTGGCAAGCGGAAGTTCGCCCCCGTCCGTGGCGACCGCGGGCCCGGTCCCGGTCGGCCGCCGTTTCCCGGCGGCGGGAAGGGCAAGCCCAAGGCCAAGTTCAAGGGCAAGTTCAAGAAGGGCCCGCCGGCCCGCGACGGCAAACGCCATCCGTGACGCGGCGGTGCCCCTCGGGCGGCTTCACTTCGCCTGTGACACAGGCCGCCGCAGTTCGCCCATCTGGTCGCGGAGCTTCTGCAGCCGATCTTCGAGCGACCGGATCTCCGTCGTCAGCGCCTTGGCCTCGGGATTCTCGTTGATCACGGTCTCGAACTTCTCGCGCCATGCGGCGCGGGCGGCCTCCCGGGCCTTCTGCTCGCCGGCAGTCCGTTCCGCGACGGTCTTGCGCACGCGATCGCGAGCCGCCGCCACCGCCTTCGCGGCCTCGGCCACCCGCGGGTCCTGGGCCGCGACCTCGCCGGTCGCATCGCGGACCTTCTTCTCGAGATCCTCGATCGTCTTGCGGTGCGCGGCCTGGACCTCGCCGGCCGCCTTGACCTTCGCGGGCTCCAGGGTGTGCCCTGGACTGTTCTTGGTTCCTGACACCGCTGCCCATTCTGGCCCCCTGCCCGGTGGCGGCAATGTTCCGGCTCGAACGGAATGGCCGTGTCGGCTGGGGAGTGTCTTCCCAGGCTTCCACGGGCGGTAGACTTGTTGGCGACGCGAGCGGGCGGTGCGACAACCCCCGGCGTCATGCCCCCGTAGCTCAGTGGATAGAGCGACGGTTTCCTAAACCGTAGGTCACAGGTTCGATCCCTGTCGGGGGTACTTCCGTCGCGTGGCCACGTCGGCCAGACACTCGCGTCGGAACGGTTCCTGGAAGTGCGATGAACCATGGGTCGAAGCGTCGTACTCGCCGGAGCCGCCCGCTGCCCGCGCTGCAGCCTGCCGCCGCGGTGGTGCGTGTGTGATGCGATCCCGTTCGTCGAGACGCGGCTCGCGGTGCATGTGCTCATCCACAGGCATGAGCAGCGAAAGCCTTCGAGCACCGGCAACCTCATCGCCCGGACCGTGGCCGGCGCCGCGTGTCATGTCTATGAGAAAGTGAGCCGCCACTTTCCGGCCACGGGGCTTCCGGCCGACGCCCTCGCGCCCGACCGCGAGCTCTGGATTCTCCACCCGTGCGGCGAAGCCTTGCCTGCGGGCCCTCCGGCGACCGACGACTCGCGCCTTGCCGGCATCCAGATCCTGCTGCTCGATGGCACCTGGCGCCAGGCGGGAGACATGCTCCGTACCGTCGAACGGCTCGGACGGTGCGTGCGGCTGCCCGATGCCGCGGCGGAGCCGAGCCGCTACTGGCTCCGCGACCAGCCCGCGCCCGGCCATCTCTCCACGGCCGAGGCACTCGTGGGCATTCTGCAGACAGTCGGTGATCCGGGGGCGGCGCGGCGGTTGCGGCTGCACTTCGAACTGCACGTCTACGCGACGCTGCTCGCCCGCGGCAAACGCGAGATGGCCGAGCGGTATCTCGGACACTCGCCGCTCATCACCGAGGGCCGCGACGCCCTCGACAGGCTGCATGCCCGCTGAGCCGCGGTCTCCGGACCGCGAGCGGCGCGAAGGGAGACCGGCTCATCCCGGGCCCAGGAACGCGAACCGCGGCACGGTCCGGCCGTCGACCTCGACGGTCTCGGTGAACATCGCCGCCGGCCGGACCCACAGGCCGCGGTCGCCGTACTCCTGCCGGTAGACGACGAGATGCTCGAGTGTCTCGCTGTGCCGGGCGATGCCGAGCACGGTGTATTCGTTGCCCTTGTAGTGGCGGTAGCGGCCAGGGGCGATGTCCGTCATGCGTTGCCTCGCGCGTTCAGCCGAACTTCTTTTCGCCGGCGACCCAGGTTTCACTCACTGCGATCGAACCGATGTTCTCCGGGTCGGCCGTGCAGGGGTCGCTCTCGAGGATCGTAAGGTCGGCCTCCTTCCCGGGCTCGAGCGTGCCGATCGCGTCGGCCAGCCCGATCTGCCGGGCGCCGTTGACCGTGATCGCCCGCAGTGCCGCATCCACCGACAGGGCGAGGTCCGGCCCGATCCGGCTGCCGTCGGTCGCGCAGCGACGTGTCACGGCGGTCTGCACGTGCCGAAGGGGATTGATCGGCAGGCCCGCGGCCGGCGCGTCGGAGTGAAGCGTGAACGGCATGCCCGCCCGTTCGGCGGCGGCCGCCGGCACCATGAACTCGGCCCGCTGCGGCCCGAAGATCTGATCCCGATACGCGGCGCCGTAGAGATGGAGGAAGTCGGGAATGAAACTCGGCTCCACCCCCAGCTTTTTCATCCGCTCGATCTGATCCTGCCTGGCCATGGTGGCATGCTCGATGCGGTTCAGGCCCGTGGCCGGATGCGGCCCGTAGGCATCTTCGATCGCGTCGAGCGCGGCGTCGATTGCCGCATCGCCCTGGCAGTGGACGAGGATCGACCAGCCGGCGTCCTTCGCGGCGCGGCACAGTCGCACCATCTCCGCACCCGAGTGGTTCGTTCGACCCTGCTCCGCGGCCAAAAGGTAGGGCTTCGTCTGCGCAGCCGACCGGGCCTGGTTCGACCCGTCCGCCCAGAACTTCATCCCATAGAGCGAGAAGCGAGTGCCGGGGATTCGTCTGGCCTGCGCGACGGGGCCGAGCCGAGCAAAGGGCTTGCTGGCCTCGACCATGTCGGTGCTGAAGCTCGCGCTCAACCGCACGTGGAGGTCCTTCGAGAGCGCCGCCAGGTGTGCCACCCACTCTGGCTTCACCGTGCCCGGCTCGTGCAACGTCGTGTTGCCGGCCGCCGCCGCCCGCGCTGCGTACGCCGTGAGCGCCTTGGCCAGCACCGCCGGCGTGGGCGCCGGGATGGCGACGGCCGTGAACGCGAGCAGGGCCGGCTGCTCGTAGATCCGGCCGTCGAGCCGGCCATCGGGCCCGCGGCCGAAGTGGCCGCCACCGGGAAGCGTGCCGACATCGGGCGGGATCTTCGCGCGCTCAAACGCGAGCCGATTGCCCGCGCCGACGTGCCCGTTGACGTACATCACGAAGATCGGATGGCTCGTCGAGACGGCGTCCAGATCGGCGCCCGTCAGTTCGCCTCCCTGCAGCAGGTTGTCGTAAAAGCCCGCCGCGATCCATTCGCCCGCCGGCGTTTTGGCGGCAGTCTTTTTCAACTCGGCGACCGCGTCGGCCCGGGTGCGGCACCGCGACGTGCCGATGTCGAAGAGCAACGTCGTCAGCAGTGAGGCCAGCACGGAATGGTGATGCGGGTCGATCAGGCCCGGCAGCACCGTGCGGCCCTCGAGATCGATGATCCGCGTCGCGTCACCGGCGAACGTGCCTGCCTCGAGGGCCGTGCCGGCGGCGAGGATCCGGCCACCTCCGATGGCCAGCGCCTCCACGGTGCCCGGGGCGGCCGCCATCGTGCGAATCGTGCCGTTGCGAAAGATGACGTCGGCAGCGACGGGTGCCGCCTGGCCGCGACGCGCGATACCGCTCCCCACGGCCACGGCCAACGCGGCCCCGGCGAGAAACTCCCGCCGGCCGGACCCAGCCGCGGGCAGGCCCGAGGTGAGCCGGTCGAGCAGCGGCGAGCGTTCACAAACAAAGCACATTGGTCGTCAGGGGATGAGTGGGGGGACGGAGCGCCAATGGTGTGGATGCGGCACACCGCCCCACGATCATCACCGGCCGCGACCGCCACCGTCGAGTCGGTGATCCGCGCCCCACTGTAGATACGGCCATTCGCTGAAAAGCATCGGGACGACGCCCGCCCGCCACCTTCGATGCCTTCCCCAATCACGACGTCTTCACGACCGGCGGTTGAAGCCTTCGGGGTGCATGCCGGTGATGACGAACCAGGGCGATCGCATGAAAACCCATCATAGTGGCGGCAGGCCGGGTCCGACTATGACACGTTCGCCGCACGTCGAACCATGCCCTGCGATGATGCCGGGGCGTAAAATACGCGCATCGGCAGGAACGACACGTCCCCCACGACGTGTTGAAAACGCCTCGTGGCGTTCCTGCAACCGCAGCCACTGCAACGCATCCGGTGCTTTCTTCAGCATGAGCACGTCGAGCGAGGAGCATTCGCTGCGGAACCAGACCGGCGCCATCCGGCGGCTCGACGCCGCGCGCGCCCGGGAGATCGTCGCCCTGTTCACGCGACCGGTCGTCGGCACCCACGCGGACCTCGGGTTCGATCGCGACGATCCCGTCGCGGCGGCCACCTGCGGCTGGGTGACCCTCGACCGACCCGCCGACGACGGCGGATCTGCCCAGGTCGTCGGCCACTACCAGACCCATCTCTACCTCGACGGTCTCGAGCGGCTGCCGCTCTCGGTGGCCCGGCAACTCGTCCGACATCGCGGCCACCTCTACCTCGACGCCCTGACAAGCATCACCGACGAGGTCGCCTCCACACTGGCGACGCATGGATCGGGCGGTCTCTCGCTCAACCAGCTGCGCCGGCTCTCGCCGGATGCGGCCCGGGCTCTCGGCCGGCACGCCGGGGAGCTCTCGCTCGGCGGCCTGCGGAAACTCGCGTCGGACGTGGCCGGCGGCCTCGCCCACCATGCGAACGATCTCCACCTCCCGGGATTGGCCGCACTGTCGCCCGCCGCGGCGGCCGTGCTCGCCCGGCACCGCGGCGACCTGAGCCTCGACGGCCTCAAGTGGATCTCCTCTCGGGTGGCCACGCACCTGGCCAGGCACGGCGGCAAACTGCACTTTCACGGGCTCACGACACTGACGGACGGGCCGGCCGAGGCGTTCGGCCGGCGGACAGGATCGCTCTGCCTGCGGAGCCTGAAGCGGCTTTCGCCGTGGCAGGCACACCTCCTGGCGCAGCACCGCGGCCCCCTCTTCCTCTCGTCACTGGAACTCGACGACGACGCCGCCGAATGCCTCGGCGGGCACGTGGGATCGCTGGTGATCCGGGCGCCCGATGACGTTCCGATCTCGCGGCTCAAGGCGCTCGTGCAGCATCGCGGGCCCATCGAGATCGGTGGCCTCGAGCGGCTCGACGTACGTCGTGCGGCCGTCCTCGCGGGCCGCCCCTGCCACCGCGGCATCGCCGGACTGTCCGGCCTCTTCCTCACGGCCGTCCGCGAACTCACGCCCGCCGTCGCCGCCATCCTCGCCACGCACCGGGCGGGCGAATTGGCGCTCTGCGAAATCCGCTCCCTCACCGCGGACGTGGCACGCGAGCTCGTGAAACACCCGCTCCTCGCACTCGATCGTGTCACCAGCGTGACAGACCAGGTGGCTGCGATTCTCGCCACGCATGCGGGGGCGTCGCTTTCGCTGCGGAGCCTCGCCCACGCGAGTCCGGCGGCGCTGGCGAAACTCCGGGCCAATGACGCGATCCTGCTGCCACAGCGGTTTCGCGAGCCGCCGTCAGCGGGTCCAGGCCGGCGGATCGCCGGCGCCTCACCTGCATGACCCGACCATGCTCCCCGCAGCGGACATCTGCGGATCACCGGGTTACACTGCGTCGCCGCCCTCCCCGCCGGTGACCGTTTCCCCCGAGGACTGGATCTGATGTCGGTCGCCACCTGGTTCGGCAAACATCCTCTCGCCGTGCGGATCGCAGGTGCCGCGCTCGTGGCCTGGCTCGTGCTGCTGTGCGTGGTTCCAGACCCGCGGCCGCTGGGCGCTCCGGAATGGTCGGTGCAGTTGGCGCGTCGCGTGGCGGGGCTCAGTGAGCCGCGGGCTCGCTTCGCCGCCACGGCGGTGCTGCGCGGCGCGGGCGTCGGCTTGATCGGCGTGCTGCTGTCGATCGCCCTGGCGGGCTGGAAGTCCAAGGCCGCCGTGCCGACCGTGCTGCTCGGTGCCCCGCTGCTCGCGTTGGTCGCCAAGCGGATCAACTTCGGCACGCTGCCCATCTGGCCGCAGCTGCTGTTCATTCTTCTGGTCGCGTTTTGCGGCGGACTCGCGGGACTGGCGCTGCGCCGCAACTGGATGGCCCTGGGCACGCTGGCCGTGCTGACGTGCGGTCTTGCGGCGTGGGGCTCTTCCACCGGGGTTCCCGACGACTTGTACGCGGCCTGGCGGGACACGGCTCGTCATGTGCTGGACGCGGCTGCGGACGTCCCCGACGGCGACGCGGGGTTTCTCCGCTTGCAGCAGATCGCGTTTGCGTATGCCGAGGACAACTCGCATGGCACCGATGCCGTGCTGCCCAATCGGGCCGCGATCCTCGCCCTGGGGAAGATCCTCGGCGACGACAACGTGGCCCGCGTCGGCGGACGCGATCTGGAACTTGGGCCGGCCGACGACCGCATCGCGCTCCGGCGGCGCATCCGGCTGGACGATCGTGCCGATCTCTCGCAGCACTACTGGGTCAGCGCGGCGCTCGCCGCGCTTTCCGACGAGCAGCGGGCACTGGCGGTGGGCCTCTCCAAAGAGGTGATGGATTCGACGCCGGGCGGATCGGGGTTCTCGTTCGTCGACATGGCGGCCAACGCCGCCGGCATTCGACTGGCGGTCGTGGCCACCCGCAACTCGCGGTCGGCCCACGCCATCCAGACGCGAATCCGGCAGGGCGCGGAGGTCGCCGATCTGCTGCCTTCGATTCGCGGCCTGCCGGAGAACATCACCCGCGACCGCTTGCAGACGGAGTTTGGAGGACTCGGCGGAGCCGAGACACGGCGGCTGCTCACCGAGATCGACGACCGGCTCTCGGCACTACCGCTCTACCGGTAGCGACCACGCGGCGGGCCGATGCCGGATCGCACCCACGATTCCGATCGACCAAAAAAAAGCTGCCGCCCCACAAGGAGGCGGCAGCCGTAGGGACCATTTGGTGGGCTGCATCAACGGCAGGCCCGTCGACTCGCCGCTATCGGCGCAGCCCTCCGGTACAGTCGTGCGTCACTCGACCACCTCCTTTCGCGAAAGGAATCCCAGCCGTCGCGATCACTGCGAGACCGCCGCCGGGCTGTTATCTCCCCAGCCGTCGCCGGAGAACGATGCCTTCAGTATAGACCTTCGAGCAATCCCGGCCGCAGACCGCGGAAAGGCCGCCCAGATGCACAGGGCGGCCATGCGGGCGATCGCTTGTTGAGGCGGGACAGCGGCGGTCACAATCGCGTGCACCGACGACCGTCCTGGAGCGATGCTTTCGCCCGCAACAGTCGCGCGCGGCTCGACGCCGAAACCTTCCCCGGAGCGTTCCTCATGACTGCCCACACCCTGCTGCAGCCTTTCCGTCTCGGCGATCTGACGCTCCCCAATCGTGTCGTGATGGCACCGCTCACCCGCGGCCGCGCGGGGCGCGAGCGGATTCCGCATGCCCTGATGGCGGAGTATTACGTGCAGCGGGCGTCCGCGGGGTTGATCATCTCCGAGGCGACCACGATTTCGGAGCAGGCCAACGGCTGGCTCGAATCGCCCGGCATCTACACCGACGCGATGGAGGCGGGCTGGCGGCAGGTCACCGCGGCCGTGCACGCCGCCGGCGGCCGGATCTTCCTCCAGCTCTGGCACATGGGGCGGGCCTCGCACAGCGACTTCCACGGCGGCAGCCTGCCGGTGTCGGCTTCGGCCGTGAAGATCGCCGGCGACGGCATTTACACGCCGCGCGGCAAGCAGCCCTACGAGACGCCGCGGCCCCTCGAAACCGCGGAGCTCGCCGGCGTCGTCGATGACTACCGCCGGGCCTCCGCGCGGGCCCGCGCGGCCGGTTTCGACGGCGTGGAGATCCACGCGGCCAACGGGTATCTGATCGACCAGTTTCTGCAGTCGAAGACCAACCTCCGCACCGACGACTACGGCGGCAGCATCGAGAAGCGGGCGCGTTTCCTGCGCGAGGTCGTCGCGGCGGTGGCGGCGGAATGGCCCGTCCACCGCGTGGGCGTGAGGATTTCGCCCAACGGCGTGTTCAACGACATGGGCTCACCGGACTTCCGCGAGCAGTTCACCCACGTCGCGACGATGCTCGATCGCTGCGGCCTCGCCTACCTCCACGTCATGGACGGTCTGGCGTTCGGCTTTCACCAATTGGGAGCGGCGATGACCCTGGCGGAGCTCCGGCGGGTCTTCCGCGGGCCTTTGATGGGCAACTGCGGCTACACGCTCGACTCGGCCGAGCAGGTGATCGCGGCGGGCGGCGCCGATTTGATCGCCTTCGGTCGCCCCTACATCAGCAATCCCGACCTCGTCGAACGGCTTCGTCACGGCTGGCCGCTGGCCGAGCCGGCCGACATGGCCGCCTGGTATTCTCCTACGGGTGCCGCCGGCTACACCGACTTCCCGGCGTACGTGGCCGGCTGATTCCCGGCTCGCGCCGGGGAAAACGCGGCGGCTCGACTCCTTCCCAGCGTGCCATCATGAGCGGATGCGGCGACGAGTTCTTGCGGCTGGAGGGGCTCCTCCACCGCCCCGTCTCCTCGCGGCCCGACTGGCTCAAGGCCTGGCGGAACGAGGCCAATTACATCTTGTATCTCGCCCGTCGTGCCACGGACGACGACGACTTCGAGCTCCTGCAGGAACTGGAGGACCAGGCCCGCGAGATGGCTGACATGGTCGAGGGGCGGCTGCGCAGCGACGGGCTGTGGTAGGGGCGGTGACCAGAGCCACCGCGCGGACGATCAGCGGCCGGCCGGCACGGGCTGCTCGTTGCCCGCCGGCACGAGCACGCTCTGCGTGCCGTCGTGAATCTCGAGCTCGCCACCGGCCGGCACCACGCCACCGCCGGCGGTGGCCCGCGGCTGCGGCAGCGGAGCGGGGATCTCTTCCACGGCCAGGGCCGCGGGCGGCCGGGGTCCGGGGGCCGGCTGCGGAACTGCGACCGGAGCCGGCGCGGGCTTCGCAGCCACGGCCGGCGGAGCCGACGACGCGGCCAGCGGCGCCTTGACCAGCGGCGCGGAAGCCAGCGGCGAAACCACGGTCTCGGTCACCGTGACGACGGGTGCGGGCCCGACGTTCGCAGGCATCGCGAGCCGGCGCCGCACGCGGCCACCAGGGCCGACCACGATCGCCGGACCGCCTGGCGAAAGCGGCACCGCCAGGAGCGGATTGGGACGCAGCGGTCCCGCCGGAGGGATCACCGCGGTGCCCGGCGGAGGAGCCAGGAGCACGCCGCGCCGCGCGAGCCGGCGCGCCGGCGACGCCGACGCCTCCGACGCGAAGGCCGCGAGGGAAACGATCACCGCTACGATCACGAGGGCCTGCGAACGACGCGCGAACATGCGGGTGCTCCTGCGGGGGCTGGCGGCACGCTCGCGCCGCTGGTCGGAGTGTAACGGAAATCGCAGCGGCGCATGAAGGCCATTCATGGGGCAGGTCGACGGTCAGAGACCGCCGCTACAGCGAGCAGGTCGACGGTCAGAGACCGCCGCTACAGCGAGCAGGTCGACAGTCAGAGAACGGCGATCCAGCGAGCAGGTCGATGGCTGGAGAACGGCGATCCAGCGAGCAGGTCGACAGTCAGAGAACGGCGATCCAGCGAGCAGGCCGATGGTCAGAGACCGCCGACACAGGGCGCGGCTCAGGCCAGGGTCGCCTTCACCGGCTGCGCCGGCTCGACGCCCGTGAGCTTGGCATCGAGCCCCTGGTAGGGGAACGTGAACCGCATGTGGTCGATGCCCAGCAGATGAAGCATCGTCGCGTGCAGGTCGCGGACGTGGACGATGTCCGTGATCGCGTTGGAGCCGAAGTCGTCGGTCGCGCCGTGCGTGATGCCGCCTTTGATGCCGCCGCCGGCCAGGGCCATGCTGAAGCCCTTGATGTGGTGGTCGCGGCCGATCTCGCCCTGATTGCCCTGGCCCATCGGCGTGCGGCCGAACTCGCCGCCGACAACGACGAGTGTCTCGTCCAGCAGGCCGCGGCGTTCGAGATCCGTGAGCAGGGCGGCGGCGGCGCGGTCGGTAGGCGGACAGATCTCCTTCATGTACTTGTCGATGCCGCTGTGGTGATCCCAGTCGCTGTGGTAGAGGTGCACGAACCGCACGCCCCGCTCGACGAGCCGGCGGGCCATGAGGCAGTTGGTGCCCACCGTCGCCTTGCCCGGCTCGGCCCCGTAGAGGGCGAGCGTTTCCGGCGTCTCGGTGGAGAGATCGGCGAGTTCCGGCACGCTCGCCTGCATGCTCTCGGCAGGCTTGCGCGGCACGATCGCCCGCTCCCCGCTGTCGAGTTCAGCCAGGGCAGCATCGCGGTCATCGAGCCGCAGCCCGCCCCGCCGGTCGTGCTCGTCTGGCCCGTGGCAGGCGAAGCAGTTGTGCGAGAGGATCGGCCGAATGTCGCGGTTGCAGTCGGGCTGACTCTCGGCCGTCGCCAGCCCGGGCGCGCACACCACCAGCCAGACCACCGCGAAACGGACTCGGAGTGGTGACGACACGGACATGGCTGCCATGCGAGGGGGCCCCGGCCGGAAGTGGTCCTCGGCGGGGCGGAGGCGGACCCGCTATATATATGAGGCGCTTCGCGGCCGTCGCGGCCCCGCAGCAGCGTCGTTGACGTTCCCCGATCGCGAACGTAGATTCGACGCGATTTTCGCGCATTTGGGCGCGGGTTTTCCGTTTTTGACAGTTCCTCCTCTCGAAAGGGCTCCACGTCCCCATGGCCACCTCCCTCGGAAAGAAGTCCGCCAAGAAGTCCGCCAAGAAACCGGGAAGCGGGGGCAAGCCAGGCCGGATGATCTATTCCTTCGGCGCCAAGAAGTGCGACGGCGACGGCACGATGAAGCCGCTGCTCGGCGGCAAGGGGGCGAACCTCGCCCAGATGACGAAGATCGGGCTGCCGGTGCCCCCGGGCTTCACCATCACCACGCAGGTGTGCATCGACTACTACAAGAACCACAAGAAGTTCCCCAAGGGCCTCGAGGAGGAGGTCGCCGCTGCCATGAAGCTCATGGAGAAGGAGACGGGGAAGAAGTTCGGGGATCCCAAGAACTCCCTCCTCGTCAGTGTCCGCTCCGGTGCTCGGGACAGCATGCCGGGCATGATGGACACGATCCTCAACCTCGGCCTCAACGACGAGACCGTGAAGGGCCTCGCCGAGGCGACCGGCAACCCCCGCTTCGCCTACGACTCCTACCGCCGCTTCATCCAGATGTACGGCGACGTGGTGATGGGCGTGCAGAAGCGGCACGAGAACGAGCACGACCCCTTCGAGGAGGCGATGGAGGGGCTCAAGCACCAGCTCGGCATCCACGACGACACCGACCTCACCGAGGCGCATCTCCGTGAGCTGATCAGCCGCTACCTGCGGCTCATCAAGGACCGCACCGGCAAGGGCTTCCCGCAGGATCCCTTCCAGCAGCTGATGGGCGCCGTGGGCGCCGTGTTCGGCAGCTGGATGAACGAGCGGGCCATCCTCTACCGTCGCAAGTACAAGATCCCCGACGAGTGGGGCACCGCCGTCAACGTGCAGAGCATGGTGTTCGGCAACATGGGCGACGACTGCGCCACGGGCGTGGCCTTCACCCGTGATCCGGCCACCGGCGAAGACGTGTTCTACGGCGAGTATCTCATCAACGCGCAGGGCGAAGACGTGGTGGCCGGCGTGCGGACGCCGAAGCCCGTCGCCGAGATGAAGCACGAGGCGATGTTCGCCGGCACCTACAAGGAGCTGGAGAAGGTCCGCCAGACGCTCGAGAAGAAGTTCGGCGACGTCCAGGACTTCGAGTTCACCGTCGAGAAGAAGAAGCTCTACATGCTGCAGACGCGGCACGGGAAGCGGACGGCGCTGGCCTACGTGAAGATCGCCCACGACATGGTCAAGCAGAAGCTGATGACCGCGGAGCACGCGATCCAGTCGGCCGACCCCGACGCCCTCTCGCAGCTGCTGGCCCCGATCTTCGACCGCCACGACTACGAGGCGGCGAAGAAGAGCACCCGGCTCCTGACCACCGGCCTGCCGGCCGGCCCCGGGGCCGCGACCGGGCAACTCGTGTTCTCGGCGGCCAAG
>JBIKND010000057.1:0-19515 GCA_044358905.1 Pirellulales bacterium
CTACAGAGGGCGCCAGTCGGCGGTCGGAGACCGCCGCTACCGGGGGGCGCACAAGGGCCGATCGAGACGCCATGCATCGGGCTGTCGTTTGCTTTCCGATCATGTCCGCTTCCTCCATCCCCACGCGACGAGCAGCGCGGCGATCGCGAGGCCCAGCCAGAGGGGCGCCCATGGATCGGCGACCGACTGCTTGATCGCCTGCTCCATGCGGATCGACTCCAGCGTGTCTACGGGAGCGGCGGCGCGGAAATCGCCCTCCCGTGAGTCGCCGAACTGCGCCGCGCCGCTGACGAGCCTGTTCGACGCTTCGTCCGCCCCGGCCGCGGCCGCGACCGTGAAGAACGCCGGCTCCCGCGGCGCGCGGCCGCGAAACGGCAGGGCCGCGCCGGGGCCGCCGGCGAGCGGCTCGATCGTGATCGTCGCTCGGGCCGTCCGGGCATCGAGGAGCGCATCGGGCAGACCGATCGCCTGGCCCGTCTCGAAGTTGTCGGCCCAGGGCCGCGGGATCCGCGTGCGGATCCGGTCAATGAACCGCTGCACGAGCACGACCACGGCCGGCGTGCGGGCTGCGGTCGAGCCCGCGACGTCGAAGTTGAGCACGAGCCACTGTGCAGTCCGTCCGCCCGGGAGGCCGGCGGTGCGGACGAACGCCAGCGGCCGCCCTCCCTTCCAGAGCAGCGGTTCGTCCGCGGCGGCAAGGCCGAGGTTGCCCGCGGGCCCGGACAACAGCCCGCCCCAGCCGAGGTCGCGGGTGAGCGCAGTGTCTTCGGCGGCCACCCAGGCCGGATCGAATGTCGCCGGCTGGTTTGTTTTCTTGTCGCCTGCGGCCGATGCAGCCCTGGCAGCTCCGGAGTCTGGCTGCGCTGCCGGATCCGCATCGGGCAGGTCTCCCACGGCCACCTGGATCCCGTCGGTCGTGGCCCCGGGGTCGAACCGACCGATCACGAGATCGGCCGCCGCCGGATCGGCGACGATCTCCACGCCGTCGGCCGCCTGCACCATCCGGCCGAGCAGTTCGCCGGTGGGACCGCCGATCGTCACGGCCACCTTCACGGTCCGCGGCACCGGCCGCACGAGCGGCAGGGCGTCGTCGAAGCCGAAGCGATCCCCGGCCAAGGCGAGCACGATGCGTTCCGTCCCGGCGGGCCACGGACCCTGGAGCGTGCGGCTCTGCCCCGGCGCGAGACGGATCACCTCCGGTGGACCGAGCGGCACCGGCTCGCTCCCGGCCACCACGCTCCGTGCCACCAGGGCCCGCTCCTGCGGCGCGACGCCGTGATTGGTGACGAGCGCCCGCCAGGTTGCGGTGGCGCCTGCCCGCTCCACGTCGCCGCCGGAGAAGCCGATGTTGTCGAAGGCCGAGCCGGCCGAGAGCAGCCCCACGCCGCCGGGCACATCCGTCGGCCGGTCGGTGACGAGGATCACGGCGCCGGCGCCGGGCGGCACGAGCGTGGCGGCGACGGCGAGCGACTCGGTGACGTCGTGCGTGCCGAGCACCGGACGCCAGCCCTCGGCGGCGGCGAGCAACTCGGGCAGGCTCCGCCCCGCATAGAGCGGCGGCCGGCCTGGCCCGGTCTCGAGGAGGTGCCAGTCGGTGCGCGCGGCGACGGCATCCCAGGATTTCAGCCGCCGGGCGAGCAGGTCGAGCGTCGGCTGCCGGGT
Organism: Pirellulales bacterium; assembly: GCA_044358905.1. Lineage (GTDB taxonomy): Bacteria > Planctomycetota > Planctomycetia > Pirellulales > UBA1268 > QWPN01. Next base: position 1,663 of record JBIKND010000057.1, read on the forward strand.
GGCCTGCATCGAGGCCGAGCTGTCGAGCACGACCGCCACCGTCTGCCGCGACTCGTTCGCGATCCAGCGCGGATCAGCCAGGAGCCAGGCCAGGGCCGCGGCCGCGAGCACTTGCATCCAAAAGGGGAGCGAGTTGCGGAACTTCTCCAGGCGGATGCCGCCGGCAGGCAGGGGCGCGGCCCGCTCCAAGAGGAAGAGCGTGCTCGCCCGCACGCGGCGCGATTGTTCCTGGAGAAAGTGGATGGCGACGATCGCGGGAATCGCCGCGAGCGCGACCAGGCCCCAGGGATTGGCGAAGAAGATGCCTGTCATCCGCGCGTCACGCTCCGCTTGAAACAGTCACCGGGTGACACATACACGGTGCCGGCACGCGCTTGATTGTGATAAAAGCCCCCGGCGGAAGCCGGGGGACTCCGCGTTCCGCGACGTCCCGCCCCCAATGCAGAACGGTCGCGCACAAAAACCCGGTGTCCCCGGGCTTCCGCCCGGGGCTTGTTGGGCTTGGTGTCCCCGGGCTTCCGCCCGGGGCTTGTTGGGCTTGGTGTCCCGCCGCAGCGAACGTCCGGCGACGGGGCATGGGCAACCCCGACTGGAACTTCCCTTTGCATGGCAGAGCCCCCTACATCTCGATGACGCCGGCCGGCACGGCCTCGCCGCGGAGCGCGGTCAGCAGGTCGCCCGCGTCGCCCACGCGGGCGAAACCCAGGCCGCGACGGGCGCAGTCCTCGTGCCAGGCCGCGAAGTGCCGCCGGTAGGCCTGACGGTAGCGGTCGAGCATGCCGGCATCGACACGCTGCCGCGACCGTGCCGCCCGCTCCGCGTCCTCGAACTCGAGGTTGCCGTCCCAGTCGGGCTCGCGTTCGGCCGCCGCGAACGGGGCGAGCACGATCCCGCGGCTGCGGGCCGCCCCGAGTCGGGCCGCAGCCCGGCCCGGCGGCGACTCGTCGAGCAGGTCGCTGACGAGCACGCGGAGCGATCCGGCCCGCAGCGGCACGCGGTCGAGCTGATCGGCGAGGCCGGCCGGTTCGGCGACGGCCGGCGTTCTTCCTTCGGCGGCGACCACCGCCGGCCAGCCGTCGGCCAGGGCCCTCTCGACGGGAAGTTCCGCGGGGATGTCGCCCGTCGCCCGGCCGAGCAGAAAGAGCTTCAGGTGGCCGCCGATCCGCAGCCCGCTTTCGAGGCAGAAATAGAAGAGCTCCCACACCCGCTCCGCCTTGGCCGCGTCGAGAAACATCGAGCCGCTCACGTCGTAGACGAGGTCGATCCGCGGCGTCACTTCCTCGCGGTAGAGCTTCATCGTGTAGTGGCCGGTGCGGGCGTAGGCCTGCCAGTTGATGTGCCGCGGATCGTCACCGGGGACGTACTGCCGATGGTCTTGGAAGTCGATCGAACTGCCAGTGCCCTTGCCGAGCACGTTGCCGGCCGTGCCGGACCACTGGCCGCTGCGGAGGGGCAGCCGGGCCACGGCCGCCGCAGCCTTCGCCCGGGCATGGATCGCGCGCAGGTTCATGGCGCGGGCCTCCCGGCGACGAGCCGCTCCGTATGCCGCATCTCGCGGAGCCAGGGCCGGGCCACGATCGCGAGGATGATCGCCAGCACGACGAGGCCCGCGACGCCGAGCACGGACATGGCCGCGGAGTTGCGTTCGCCGACCAGCCGCAGCAGGCCGGCCAGCGGGAACGGGGCCAGGAGAGCCGACCAGGAACCCCGCCCGTAAGGCGTTGTGATCAGCGCCGCGTCGATCGCGAAGACCACGAGGCAGATCGCCTGCACGGCCACGTAGAGCGTCACGCGTTCCTTGAGCCGCGGCACGAACAGCAGCACAGGCAGCGGGAAGACGAGTGTCGCGGCCGCGAGGCTGACGCACGCCGCCATGAGCGTCCGATCCGGTGCCGCAAAGAACATCCGCGGTGGCGTGCCGCTCGGCGCGGCCACCGCAAGACAACCCGCGGCCACGAAGCCGCCGGCCAGGGCGATGAACACGAGGCCGGTCGCCCAGCCGGGCGTCAACACCGCCGCGGCGGCCCGACCGGCGACGCCATATCGGGCGAAAGCCGCGTGCATCCGTCGAAATCGCACCGGCCGCTCGCACAGCGCCCCCACGGCGGCGAACAGCACCGGCAGGCCGAGCCAGATCGCCGTGACATGGAAGTTCCAACCGTATCCGAACAGGCCCACACCGGCCACGGCGGCCGCACACCCGAGCGCCAGCAGTCGCTTGCGGAGGGCATGATTCTCCGCGGCGGGCGCGATGCTCGCGGCGGCGGCTTCGAGCAAGAGCGTTGCATACAGCGCGGCGACCGCGAGCCCGAACCACCCGGGGCTGGCGGCGAGGAACGACGGGCCGCCGACCATCGACTGCATCAGCATGACCCACCCGCCGAACCCCAGAAGCGCCATCAGCCCCACCCGCTCGCGCTGCGGCCGGGTCGAGGTCTGCACCGCGACCGCGGCCACGACGGCGGCGGCCACCACGAGCCAGCCCAGCCTCACGAGTTCGGCGACCACGTTGACGCCGCCGAGGAAGTAGCGGAGCACGAGATACGGGAGGATGGCCGCCGTCACGAGCAGCACCTGGGCGACGATCGCGGCCCACTTGCCGACGACGATCCGCGTGGCGGAGAGCCGCGTCAGCCGGACGAGGTCGAGGTTGTTGCCGACCCGTTCCGTGGCGATCGCGTTCAGGCCGCGGAGCGGAATCACGAATCCCACGGTGATGACGAGGATCCCCCAGAAGAACCCGCCGCTCGCGCGGATCAGGTCGCCGTCGAACCGGCCGGACGTGGCGAGCACCGTGAAGGCGGCGTGCAGCACGAGGAGCAACTGCAGAAGCAGGAACGTCCAGAAGAAGGCTCCCGACTGGATTCCCTGTCGCAGCTCGCGGACGAGCATCGGCGGCAGCCAGTCGGGAAAGTCGTCGCCGGCCCAGACGCGGCCGCCAGCCGTTTCCGTCGTCGCTGCGCTGCTCGTCGTGACCATGGCCATCGGTCCTGTCTCCGTCATGCGGCCCGTGACGCCGCGGAACGCCCCTCGCCGCCGCGGACGAGCCGCATCACCTGCCGCATTTCGGCCCACCACGGCCCGGCTACGAGCCCGAGTACGACGAGCGTCGTCACGGCCGAGAAGGCGAGGAAGATCGAAGCGAGGTTCTGGTCGAGCTTGTTCATGCCCAGGAACGCAGGCAACGCGGCCGCTGGAAACGGCAGCGTAAAGACCCAGCCACTCCAGCTCGAGAACGAGAGCCCACGGGGCTTGACCGCCGCGAGGTACACGAAGACGAGGAAGCAGGCGAGTTGCGCGAGGGCATAGAGCAGGAGTCGCGGCCGCATCCGCGGCAGGCGAACGAGCAGAGGCAACGGGAAGAAGAGCGCCGCGATCACGAGGCAGCCGAAGGTCAGGGCGGGCCAGAACGCTGGCGGCCAGTGCCGCGCGACAAAAGCCATCCATCCCGCCAGGCACGTCGCGGCGGTGACCGCCACGAACGGCACGCCCGTCGCCCAGCCGGGCGAGAACACGGCCGCCGCCAGCCGGCCGGCGCCGCCCCAGCGGCCGAACGGCCGGTAGAGCGTGCGGATCAGCGCCGGTTGTTCCAGAAGCGAGCCGATGCCGGAGCAGAGCAGGAGCGGCAGCGTGACCAGAAATGTAACCAGCCCCGTGGCTTCCGAACCCAGCGATCCCACCGCGACCCACGCCGCGGCGACCACGAGCCCCAGCAGTCGCCTGCGGCCGGCGTGGTTCTCCGCCGGCGGCGCGATCCGGCCGGCGGCGTAGTCGAGGAGCGCGGCCGCGTACAGCCCGAGACCGGCGAGGATGCCCAGCCGCCCGCCGACACCCAGCCTCGCGAACGACAGCCGGCCGCGAAAGAACTCCTCCGCCAGTTCGACCGCCGGCACGAATCCGACCGCCGCGGCCGCCACCACGACCCCGATCCGCAGCCACAGCGGCAGGGTGGAGAGCGCGAGCGCCGCGGCAGCCACGACCATCGACCCGACCACCATCCAGCTGAAGAGTTCCAGCTCGATGACGACGTCCAGACCGCCGAAGAAGTAGCGGAGCACCAGGTAGGGCAGGAGCGCCGTCGCCACGAGCAGCCCCTGCCCGACGAGCGCCAGCCACTTGCCAAGGATGATCCGCGTGGCCGAAAGCCGCGTCAGCCGGACGAGGTCGAGATTGTCGCCAGCCCGTTCGCCGCTGACGGCCGTGAGGCCCCGCAGGGGAATGACGAGCACGATCGCCGTGGCGATCGCCAGCCAGAACATGCCCCGGAAGTCGCGGGCGGAGGCTCCCTCGGGCGCGCCGCCGAACGAGCCGAGGGCCCAGGTCATGAGGGCGAACATCGCCCCCTGGATGCCGATGAAGGTCCACGCGAAGACGCCCGACTGCACCCCCTGCCGCAGTTCGCGAACCAGCATCGGCGCGAGCCAGCCGGGAAAATCGTCCCCGCGCCACACCCAGGGCCCCCGGGCCGCCGCCGGACGATGGACGGCGACCCGCGTGGGTTGCTGGAGCGGAGCAGACGCGACGCCCCGCACCAACCGGCCACCGGCGGCGAGTTCGCGGAGCCACGGCCGGGCCATCGCGGCGAGCACCACCCCGAGCACGGCCAGCCCGGCGAGCGTGAACCGGGGCGCGAGCGCCTGCGCCTGCGGAGCCGAGTCATCGGCGATGACGGCGAGCGCAGCCATCGCCCCCGCCGGAAAGGGCAGCGTGACGATCCGGCCCGCCTCGTACCCGTCCCACGTCACGGCATAGGGTTTGAAGGCGTTGGCGAACACGAACGCCGAGAAGCAGAGAATCTGCACGAGCCCGTAGAGCACGAGCGGATACCGGACCCGCGTGAGCAGCGCGGTGAAGGGGAGCGGGCAGATGATCGCCGCGGCGCCGAGGCTCGCCAAGGCGATCGCGACGGGCCGCCAATCCGTCGGCACGAACCGCGCCACGAATCCCAGCCAGCCTGCCAGGCACGCGGCCAGCATGATGGCGAGAAACACCAGACCCGTCGCCCAGCCGGGCGCGAATATGGTTGCGGCCATACGGCCGATGAAGCCCGCCCGACGAAAAGGGGCGAAGAGCGTGCGGACGCGGCTCGGTCGTTCGACGGTCGCACCGATCGCATAGCAGACGAGCAGCGGCGCGGTGGCCACGAACGTCGCCATGGCCGCCGGCATCGTGCCCAGCCGGCCGGCGACGAGCCACGCCGCCGCGAGCAGGATCGCGAGGACACGCTGGCGGGCGGCATGGTTCTCGGCCGGCGGCGCGATCCGGGCCGCCGCGAACTCGAGGAGGGCGAGCGTGTACACGGTCGCCACGGCAAGGATGCCCAGGCGGGCGGCCATGTCGAGCGAACCGAACACGAAGATCAGGGGACCGTTCACAATGGCGACGAACAAGCCGAACGCCACCCCGCAGGCCACCAGCCCGATCCCGATCCGCAGCCACAGCGGCAGCGTCGAGAGGGCGATCGCCGCCGCCGCGACCACCGCCGCCGCGACCAGAATCCAGCCGATCCATTCGAGGTCGGCGACCACGTCCACGCCGCCGAAGAAATAGCGGATCACGACAAACGGCAGAAGCGTCGTGGCGACGATCACCGCCTGGGCGACCAGCGCCACCCACTTGCCGACCACGATCCGCGTGGCCGAGAGCCGGGTGATCTGCAGCAGGTCGAGGGCGTTGCCACGCTGCTCGCCGCTCACCGCACCGAGGCCCCGCAGCGGCACGATCACCGCCACCGCGGCCACGGCCGCCAGCCAGAACAGCGCCGTCAACCCTTCGTCCGCCCGCCCTTCCTCCGTCACCAGCACCTGCAGCGAAAACAAGAGGAACAGTGCAGCCTGGAACAGCAGGAACGTCCAGAAGAAGCCGCCCGACTGCACCCCCTGCCGCAGTTCCTTGACGAGCATCGCCGGCAGCCAGGCGGGAAAATCATCCCCCCGCAGCCGGACCATCAGAGTAGACGTTGTCATGGACTGTGCTCGGAAACGTCCAGTCGCCCAAGGGAGGCGGCTAGCGCCGCTCCTTCACCATGTCCACGAACGCCTCCTCCAGCCGCCGCTGCTCGCGGTGGAACTCGATCACGGGGATGCCCGCGGCCACGATCCGCTTCAGGCCGTCGGCCAAGAGCGCCGGATCGTTCCCTTCGCAGGCCAGCCGGGCGCCGTCCCGCCGCTCCTCGAGCACGCTCCAGCCCCGGTTCGTCTCGGCCCACTCCACGAGCGGCCGCGGATCGCCGGCCACGCTCACGAGCACGGCCATCGTGGCGGCCGCGCCGTCGCCGGCCGGCTGGCCGTGCTTCAGCGCCTCGGCGTCGCCGTGGTACACGAGCCGGCCGCCGTCGATGAAGAGCAGCGAGTCGCACATCTCGCCGAGCTCGCTCAGGATGTGGCTGGAGATGAAGAGCGTCTTGCCGCGGGCGGCGAGCAGGCGGACGAGGTTCTTGAACTCCAGCCGGGCCTTCGGGTCGAGGCCCGCCGCGGGCTCGTCGAGGATCATGAACTCGGGGTCGGGGATCAGCATCCGCCCGAAGCACAGCCGCTGCCCCATGCCCTTGCTGAGCTTCCCCATCTGCCGGTCGGCCAGCGGCGTGAGATCGGCGAAGTCCATCACCTCCTCGACGCGGGTCCGCCGCTGCGTGCGGGAAAACCCGTAGGAGCGGGCGAAGAAGTCGAGGTACTCGAAGACGGTCATGTTCTGATAAGTGCCGAACGCGTCGGGCATCCAGCCGACCAGCCGGCGGACCCGGGCCGGCTCCTCGACGACGTCGAGGCCATCGACGACCACCTCCCCCGAGGTCGGCTCGTCGAGCGTGGCCATGATTCGCATCGTCGTCGTCTTGCCGGCGCCATTGGCGCCGATGAACCCCACCACCGCCCCGCGGCGGATCGTGAACGACAGGTCCTGCACGGCGTGCACCGCATCGAAGACGCGGTTCAGGCCGCGGACCTCGACGAGCGGGCCGGCGGGCGCGGTCGGCGGCTGGGCGGGCGGGTGCTGCGTGGATGTGCTCATCGCGGGCCGCTCCTCACGTACGGCCCCGCGAAGTCGGCCCGCTCGTCGGTCCAGCGGATCGACCCCAGCGTGGCCACGGCCACCTTCCCCGCCTGCCGGCTCGTGGCGTAAGCATGGCCACGGAGGTTTTTCACGGCTTCGAGCGCCGCGCGGCGGACCGGGCCGGCGTCGGCCGCGAGTGTGTCGAACCACTTGGCGAAGGCGTCGGCGTCGCTGGCGACGAGCGTCTTCTTTTCGCCGGTGCCGACGTCCTCGGCCGTCCAGTAGCCGCCGTCCTCGTCGATGACGAACACCCGCTCGAGCGGCACCTCGATGCTGGAGATCACCTCCGGCGGCCGCCCCTCCGCGCCGCCCAGGACCTCGATCCGGGCCCGCGAGGGCCGCACGGCCTCGGCCAGAAACGCCTGGTCGGAGCGGCTGCGGAACCAGTCGCCCTGCCGCGTCCGGCCGTCGGTCTCGAGCAGCTCGGCCTGCGAGTCACGGGCCCCGAGCGGCTGGAGCCAGGCCGGCTCGGCGATCGGGAAGGAACTCCCGAGGAGCACGCCCGTGCGGCTGAACTGCTCCTGGATGACCGCCATCGCGGTCTGCTCAGGCGCGAGCAGGCCGAGCACGCGCCGCGTGCCCGCGCCCCCGACACCGTCGCGGAGGAACATCAGCGTGAGGAGGAAGGCCGTGGCGGCGAGCGAGATCAGGGGCGTGGTCCAGAACATCCGCGACCGCCGTCCCTTGCCGGCCAGCACCATCACGTTGAGCGGCCCGGCGACGAGGCCGAAGATCGCGAGGAAGGCGAGGATCGGACCCACCGGCAGCGACCGCACACCGAAGCGGTCGAAGAGCCTGTTGAAGCCGGGCTCCCAGCCGCCGATCACGCCCACGCTGGGACCGGTCACCGACGTCGGATGGTAGGCCGCGATCAGCTCCGTCGCCGTCGTTCGGCCGGCGCCGAGAAACGTTTCAACCTCGGCCGCTGTCAACGCCTTCCCGTCCCAGGGCACGGCCACGATTTCACCGGCCCCGATCCGCCGCCGGCCGTCGGGCCCCGCCTTCGGAAAACCCATCCCGTCGAGCCGCTCCGCGGCCCGGTCGACGACGAGCACGCCGGCCCGGCCGCCGGTCGCAACCCAGTCCTGCAACGCCTTGCGGGCGCCGCCGGCGAGCCCTTGCCATTCGCCCTCGGTGAGCAGAATCTGGCGAAACGCCGACCAGCCCCGCCAATCCTCCGGCGCCCGGGCCATGTCAAGCGGGCTGCCAGAGAGCGTGTATTTCTTGAACGCGTTGCCCTGGGCGGCCTGCACCTCCTTCGAGATTCCGGCCGCGGGCACGTTCAATCCTGAGGAGGTACCGAACCTCGCGTCTTGGCTGCGATCGACGTGAAACGACGACAAGACGCCGTGGCCGGAAACCTGGAACATCTTCAGACCCACATAGCCGGTCAACGAGCCGATGAAGAGCGTCGCTCTGCCGGTCGCCCCCGCGGGCACGGCGATCCGCGCCGACGGCATCGCCGCCGCTTGCTGCCCGCCGTACGACCGCATCCGGTCGGGCTCCACGGTCCACACGTGGTCGGCAGGGCTGCCGTTGGTGATCGTGACCGCGATGGGAATCAGCCCCACGTCGCGGCCTGTCGCCGGCGTGCCGAGGCCCGTCCAGCCCTCGACCTCGACCTTGATCCCGCTGGCCGGGTCGGTGGCGAGCGTCTCCACCTCCGCCCGCCCCACGGACGCGAAGGCGCACGCCAAGAAAAAATGAAACGGCAGATCGGCTCTACGCGAATCCATGCTCACACCTTCGCGGCCGCGAGGCTCGACGGGAGGGGTTTGTCCTGGGCGGGCACCTTCTCCAAGAGCCGCACCACGAGGGCGTCGGTCGTCAGCCCCTCGAGCTTGGCCCCGTAGTCGAGCACGACCCGGTGCCGCAGCACCGGTGCCGCGACGGCCCGCACGTCCTCGTAGGCGGCATTGATCCGCCGGTCGCGAAGGGCCCGGGCCTTCGCTGCGGCCGCGAGCGCCAGCGCCGCGCGGGGCGAGGCCCCGAACTTCACGCCGCCCGCGTGCGGCTCGCCCGGGTGCGTAGCCTGCACGAGCCGGGCGATGTAGTTGGCCACGGTGGGGGGCATGTAGACGCGGCGGACCTGGTCGAGGAGTTTTTCGAGCGTGGGGGCGTCCATCACCGCCGCGACCTTCGGCTCCACGCCGATCTCACGGTTGAGCACGATCTTCTCCAGCGTGCCGACGTCGTTGCTCTGCACGTCGAGCTTGAACAGGAAGCGATCGAGCTGGGCCTCGGGGAGCGGATAGGTGCCCTCCAGTTCGATCGGGTTCTGCGTGGCCAGCACGAAGAACGGCGTGGGCAGGGCATGCGTCTGCCCCATCACGGTCACCCGCCGCTCCTGCATCGCCTCCAGCATCGCCGACTGGGTCTTGGGACTCGCGCGGTTGATCTCGTCGGCGAGGAGGATGTTGGCGAACACGGGGCCGGGCTGGAACACGAACTTCCGCTTGCCGTCCACCTCCTCGAGCACCGGGTTGCCGGTGATGTCGCCGGGCAGGAGGTCGGGCGTGAACTGCACCCGCTTGCTCTGGAGCGCGAGCGCCTTGGAAAGCCCCTTGACGAGCTCCGTCTTGCCGAGGCCCGGCAGGCCCTCCAGGAGGATGTGTCCCCGCGCGAGGAGGCCCACGATCACCATCTCGATCAGCTGGTCCTGGCCGAAGAGCACCCGCTTGAGCGCCGTGGCGAGGCCGTCGATCGACTCGGCGGCGAAGCCGGCCTGCTGCTCGGTGAGCGGCTCGGCGGCGGGCGACGTCATGCGAACCTCGAGGCGGAGGAGGGAGGCGGGGCGGAGGGACCGGAGTCTAACCTGACCCGGTCGCGGGCCGAAACTCCCGCGGCTGGCGGCCGCTCCGGTGTCGCATTTGCATCACCGCGACCGTCCCATTCGATCACCGCCCGCTCGCCGCCTGGAGAGCCTCCGCGAGCGGCACCACGTCGATACGGGGAGCGAGGGCATACGGACGGGCGACGGGGGCCACGACGAGCAGTCGCTCGAGCCCGAGATCCTGCATGGCGATCGTCATCGACTTCGTGAGCCGGGGTGCATCCGAAACCTTGAACTCGAAGCCGACCGGCTTGCCGCCGAGCGGCGTGAGCAGGTCCACCTCGGCCCCCGCTTGCGTCGCCCAGAAATAGCATTCATCCGTCGGCAGGCGGGCGACGATCTGCTCCATCGCGAACCCCTCCCAGCTCGCCCCGAGCTGCGGATGGCCGAGGAGCGATTGGTCGTCGGGAAGGCCGAGCAACGCGTGCAGCAGGCCGCTGTCGCGGACGAAGACCTTGGGCCGCTTCACGAGCCGCTTGCCGAGATTCACGTGCCACGGCGGCAACAGCCGGATCATGAACGCGGCGGCCAGCATTTCCAGGTGGCGGAGCACGGTCTTGTGGGTCTCGCCCAACGAGCGGCCCAATTCCGAGGCGTTGAGATACTGCCCGTGGTGATGGGCGACCATCCGCCAGAGCCTGCCGAGCGTGACCGGTGTCGCACCGAGGCCCAGGCTGCCGAAGTCCCGTTCGACGAACGTCCGCAGGAAGTCGGTTCGCCAGGCGAAACTGGCCGGCTCGCCGTCCGCGAGAAACGACCGGGGGAATCCGCCCCGCACCCAGGGCCGGCGTTGATCGCCCGCGCCGACATCCTCGAGCGCGAAACCCTGCATGTCGATGAACGCTACCCGCCCCGCCAGCGACTCGGTGATGCCGCGGACGAGGTGGGGCGACGCGCTGCCGAGCAACAGAAATCGGGCCGGCGTCTCCGGCCGGTCGAGCAGCACGCGCAGCACCGGAAACAGCGCGGGCAGCCGTTGCACTTCGTCGATGACCACGAGCCCGCGCAGGGGCCCGAGCGCGAGCAACGGGTTGGCGAGGGCGGCCTCGTCGGCCGGATGCTCGAGATCGAAGATGCGGGCGGGCCCATCCCACCCCGCAGCGACGTGGCGAGCCAGCGTGGTTTTTCCGCACTGACGCGGCCCGAGAATCGCCGCGGCAGGCGACCGCTCGAGACTCTCGCGGACTGCTCGGAGGGGGGGACTCCCCTGGAAATCATCCTTGCATTACGGGAACGCGATTGCCGAAATGCAAGGATGGGTTTGTTTGCGTGGTATTCGCTACGGCTTGGCCGCGGGTCGCGGTGGGATCGGCATCCGCACGACGAGGTCGACGGCCGGGTAGTTCACTTTTTGCTCCTGCTCCTGCCACTCGCCGCGCACGATCCAGCCATCGATGTCGTCGCCGCCGTCGTAGACGCCGTTCTCGCCCACGCTCGCCAGCAGGTAGCCGTCGCCCCGGCGCTCGTAGATCAACGCCTTGTCGGTAAACGGATCGACCGGCACCGCGGCGAGATATTTTGGCACGAGGTCGTCGAGCCGCTCGGGGTACGGCGGCGCGTCGGGGCCGCGGTCGGCACGCCAGGCCGCGAGCGCCGCGGCGGTCTTCGTGAGTGCGAGCTGGGCGTCGCCGTGGGTCGCTGCCTTGACCGCCCCCGAAAAAACCGGATCGAGCGTAACCAGCAGCCAGTCGGCGACCCGGTCGCTGCGGTGCCCGCGACTGCACGCCTGCATGAGCACGTCGCCCGCCTGTACCCAGGCGGATCTGCCAGAAGCGGGCACAAGAGCTTTGATAGCCCGCTCCTGCGCTTCCACGGCAGCGATCCGGGCCTGGTACGTCGGCAACCGCCAGGCAGCCTCCACGTCGTCGTAGAAAAGGTTCCAGCGTTCGAGGACGAGGTTCCAATCGAGGCTCATCAGCAGGGCGATATCTGGCCCGCCGCTGCCCCTCGGGCCAGACCCAGAAGAAGCGATCCACTGCATGGCGTCACGTCGGTTTACAAACGCATGGCGGGCCAGCGCGGTCGCCGCGTCGATGCCCATGATCCGCTCGCCTGCCAGCCCATCGGCCAGGCACACGGGCGGACCAAGCTCCTCCAGATCGCGGCGGATCGTCGCGAGCACCTCCGCCGACAGGTCGGGAATCGCGAGCAGTTGCCGCGTCGCTGAGTCGGCCGTCGCATCGAGGGCCATGGCCACCGAATGCGTCGCCAAAAACTGCGGCCCGCGGCCCGGCGGCGCGAGCAGCCGGGCGAGCCGGCGGATGGCGACGATGTCGCGCCACGCCGCCGCGGGCCGATTCTCGGCAATGTGCCAGCGGGCACGATAGCCGAGCACCCGAGCCACACCACGAAGTCCCGGCAGATCGGGCAGCAGACTGGCCACGAGATACTCCGGCAACCCGTTGAGAAGGCTCGGGCTCGGCAGCCAATAGCACGGCCGGTCCGCGGCCGCGACGAGCCGGTCGATCTGGGTCTCGTGCTTTGCGAGCCAGGCCGCGACCGCCGGCACCTCCTTCGTCGTCCACGGCCACTCACCGGCCGTGTCGAGCATCGCGGCATCAATCCCAGCCGCCGCGTCCTTGGCCAGATCGAGCCGGAGCGGATCGGCCGGCGGCGGGTCCGCAATCCCGAGCGCCTTGCAGACCGCGGGCAGATTCCACCCGTCGATGCCCAAGGGCCAGCAGGTTTGCAGAAGGAGCACCGCCGCGTTGTCCTCGGGCGGCGGCGCGGGGCCGTAACCCGCGAGCAGCGCGGCCTCGTAGTAGGGCAGGCCGTGGGCGGCGAGCGGCGCCGTGAGATACGTCGTCTCTCGGGCGACGCGAATCGGCGGCTCCGGGCCGAACAGGCCCCAGGCCAGCGTGCCGACGAGCAGCATCACGAGCCCCGCCGCGATCCAGCGGAGGTCGAAGCACGCGGCGGGCAGAACGCTTTTTCGCGAGGAGTCCATGCTTCTGGATCCGGAGACGACGTCGTCCGACGCGAGGATCGTCGGTGCCGCCTCCGACAGTGTAGATGACCGGAGAAAAAGCCCGGCCTTGGCCCTCCTCCACGTGGCCAACCGATGGCAAAGCCGAGGTTCGCCGTGGTCGGCGTTCGCCGCAGCCTGCGGCCGGCCATCGCGGCTTGACCTGCTCTCGGCGTGCCGCCACAATTGACCAGAGACTGGTCAAAACTGTGGGAGCCTCTCGGATGGCGAGCGTGTCGGCCTTCGACGCCAAAACCCGTTTCGGGGAACTGCTCCGGCGGGTCGCCCGCGGCGAGGAAATCGTCATCACCAGGCACGACACACCGGTGGCCCGAATCGTGCCCGAATCCGCCCTGGGAGGCCCGCGCGGCCGAAGGGCGGCGGCGGGGTTGCTGGATCTGCAGCGGGCGATCGGTCGTCGCACCAAGGGCGCGCGGCTCGGCGACGCGGAGGTCCGCTCCGCAATCGAGGAAGGTCGCCGCTGACCGATGACGCCGACGCGGTTCGTCGCCGACGCCTCCGTCGCCATCGGCTGGGTGCACCCCGGGCAGGCGACGCCCGCCACGCAGGCCATGCTCGCGGCGATCGCCGCCGGCGCGGTCTGCGAGGTGCCCGCGATCTGGCCGCTCGAAGTCGCCAACGCCCTGCTCGTGCTCCGGCGACGGGGGCGAATCACGGAACGCGAGCGACGCAAGGCCGCCGAGCACCTGCTGGCGCTGCCGTACGTGATCGACATGGAATCGCCGGCCATGGCCTTCGCCGACCTGTCCGCGGTGGCCGCGAAGCATGGGCTCTCGGTCTACGACGCAGCCTATCTCGAACTGGCTCTGCGGCGCGGGGTGCCCCTCGGCTGCAAGGACGGCCCGCTCCTCGCCGCCGCCCGCAAGGCCCGCGTGCCGCTGTGGCCCGCGAGTTGAGCGGGGCGCGCGTGGCCGCGATCGATCCGCAAGGCCGTACCGATGGGAGATGGCGGCTCGAGCACGCTCGCTCGGCATCCGCTCATGGTTGGGAAGTGGCGGCCGCGGCCCGCTTCGGGATCGGCATCCGCACGACGAGGTCGAAGGCATCGCGGTCCACGCCCTGGCTCTGATCCTTCCACTCGCCGCCCACGACCCAGCCGGCCACGTCGTTGCCACCGTCGTAGACGCCGTTGTCGCCCACGCTCGCCAGCAGATAGCCGTCGCCCCGGCGCTCGTAGATGAAGGGCTTGTCCGTAAACGGATCGACCGGCACCGCGGCGAGATACCGGGGGACGAGGTCGTCGAGCCGCTCGGGGTACGGAGGCGTGTCGGCTCCGCGGTCGGCTTGCCAGGCGGCGAGCGCCGCGGCGGTCTTCGTGAGCGCGAGCTGGGCTTCGTTGCGGGTTGCAGCCTTCAGCCACCCCGAAACCGCCGGCGCGAGCAGGCCCAGCAGCTGGTCGGCAACCCGGTCGCTGCGGTGCCCGCGGCTGCACACCTGCAGGAGCACGTCGCCGGCCCTGCTCCACGCGGATCGGCCAGGGGCCGCCAGCAGGGCGCTGATGGCCCGGGTCTGCGCGTCCGTGGCAGCAACGCGGGACTGGTGTGTGGGCAGCCTACAGCTGGATTCCAAACCGTCGTAACACGCGTTCAACCGCTCGAGCACGACGTTCCAATCGAGGCTCGTGCGCAGGGCGGCGTCTCCGCTGTCCATGAGAGAACCACCGACGAGCTCCATCCTGGCCCGCCGGCCGCCGGGCGTGCGCCGGGCCAGCCAAACCGGCGTATCGACGCCAAAGAGCCGCTCGCCGGCTAGCCCGTCGGCCCATGCCACGGTCGGCCCGAGTGCCTCCAGGTCGCGGCGGATCGCCGCGAGCACCTCGGCCGGCAGTCCCGGCATAGCGAGCACCTGCCGCGTCGCTAAGTCGGCCGTCGCATCGAGGCCAATGGCCACAAACTGCGTCACGAAAAACTGCGGCCCGCGGCCCGGCGGCGCGAGCAGCCGGGCGAGCCGGCGGATGGCGACGATGTCGCGCCATGCCGCCGCCGGCCGGTTCTCGCCGATGTGCCAGCGGGCACGATAGCCGAGCACCCGAGCCACACCACGCAGTCCTTGCAGGTCGGACAACAGAACGCCCACGAGCATCTCCGGCTTCCCATCGAGAAGGCTCGGGCTCGGCAGCCAGTAGTGCGGCCGGTCCGCGGCCGCGACGAGCCGGTCGATCTGGGTCTCATGCTTCGTGAGCCAGGCGGCGACCGCCGGCAGTGCCTCCGTCGTCCACGGCCACTCACCGGCCGCGTGGAGCATCGCGGCATCAATCCCGGCCGCCGCGTCCTTGGCAGGATCGAGCCGGAGCGGATCGGTCGGAGGCGTGTCTGGGATGCCGATCGCTTTGCAGACCGCGGGGAGGTCGGCCGCTTCCATGCCCAGCGGCCAGCAGGTCTGCAGCAGCATCACCGCCGCGTTCTCTTCGGGCGGCGGCGTGGGGCCGTAGCTTGCGAACAACGCCGCCTCGTAGTCGGGCAGGCCGTCGGCGGCGAGCGGCGCGGTGAGATATGTCGTCTCGCGGGCGACCCTGATCGGCAGCTCGGGGCCGAACAGGCCGAACAGGCCCCAGGCCAGCGTGCCGATGAGCAGCATCACGAGCCCCGCCGCGATCCAGCGGAGGTCCTGCCACCAGCGGGGCTTCGTTGGTCCGGCACCGGTCGTCATGCCGCCCGCCTCCGTTGCCCGGCCAGTCACTCGAAAAATCGACGCACCGCCGCCTGCTCGGCCGGCAGGAGCGAATCGACCTGGGCCCCGACGCCGCCGTCGCCCGCCTTGGCCGTGCCGCCGGCCTGCGGGCCCGTGTAGGCCGTCTCGTCGATCTCGTGCTCCCCTTCGACCACGGCCAACAGTTCGTCGGGCGCGGCCCGCTCAGCATCGAGTTCCTGGTTCACCTTCTCCTTCCGGGTCGTGCCGAGATCGTGCTCCGAGCCGAGCGTCAGTTCCGCGTCGCCGCGACCGCGTTGGATACCACCGTCGCCCGGCATCTGGGCCGACATCCCACCCTCGCCGAGCATGGCGAGCCCGTCGAGGTCGAGGCCCGGCGCCTCCGCCAGGGCCCTCTGGAGAGCCGCGCGGTTCTCGGCGAGCCTGTCGCCGAGTTTCTCGCACAGCCCGCGGCATTCCGCCGGCGTGAGATCGCCGAGGTCGCGGCCCTCCAGGCCCCGCAGCAGCTCCGCCAGGTCCGCCGGCGGCTTGAAGGCGCCCATCTCCAGGGCGAGGGCCGCCAGTTCCAGGTCCTTGGCGAGCGCCTCGCGCAGCTCCTGCGGCACCGCCTCGGTCATCGCTTCGAGCTGTGCCGCCGCCTGCTCGGCCTTGGCGAGGTTTTTCAGCATCTCCTCGAGGTCTGCGGCCGTCTGCTCCTTGAGGTTGCCGGCCGCCTCCAGGCTCGCATGCTCGTACCACTGCTCCGTGGGCCGCTCCATCAACTCCGCGATCCGCTCGCGGACCCGCTCCACCGACCGCTCCTCCACCGCCTCCTCGCGGCGGACGGCGTCGAGCCACTGTTCCACGACCCGGGCATCGGAGGGTTTCTCGATCGTGTGCCCGCGGGCGGCTTCGAGGCCCGCTACCGGCATGCGCGCGGCGAGCACGAGCAGCGCCACCACGCCGGCGGCCCAGCCCAGCGGCCGCTGCCATCGCCATCGCACCGGCCAGTCGATCGCGCCGGAGGCGGGTCGCTCGGGCCACGTCCCCACCCCCGCGGCCGCCGCCGTGAGCCGCGTCTTGAGGCCAAGCGATTCCTCGAGCCGCACCCTGGCCGAGGCCGCCGTCTCGAAGCGGCTCCGGCCGCGCCACCACGCCGCGATCGCGGCGGCGCCGAGCAGCGTGACGACCGCCGCCCACACCCAGCCGGGGTGCACGCCGCGATACCGCCCGTAGAGCGTCGCGAACGTGCCGACCAACCCGGTCGCCACCGCCCACGGCAGCCAGCCGGCCAGCCACCAGCCGAGGTTGATCTCCCGGGCCAGCCGCGTGGTGGCCGCCTCCCAATAGCGGGCCGACTCCGCGTTCAGTTCGCGTTCCACGCTCCCCTTGCGGGCGGCGGAACCGGGCCAGGCACGATCGTCGGGCATGGGGTGCTCCTGCGGCGCGGATCGCAGTCCGACATCTCACGATCGGGAGGCGTCGAACGTCCCGCTCTTTTCCCCAATCAGCATACCGTTGGAGGGGTGCCCGCGGGTAGCATGGTGACCCCCATCCGAATCGCCCCCGGCAAGGAATCCATCATGGCAGTGCGGCGTGTGTTGGCGTTGGTGCTCGGCGGCGGCCGTGGCACCCGGCTCTATCCCCTCACCCGCGACCGTTCCAAGCCCGCCGTGCCGCTGGCGGGCAAGTACCGGATCATCGACGTGCCGCTGTCGAACTGCGTCAACAGCGGCGTGCAGCGGATCTACGTGCTCACGCAGTTCAACTCCGTCAGCCTCCACCGCCACATCCGCCGCACCTACACGTTCGACCCCTTCAGCGGCGGCTTCGTCGAGATCCTCGCCGCCCAGCAGACGCTCGACAACGCGGGCTGGTACCAGGGCACGGCCGACGCGGTGCGGCAGAACCTTCGCTACCTGCAGCAGCCCGACATCAAGCACGTGCTCATCCTCTCCGGTGACCAGCTCTATCGGATGAACTATGCCGACATGCTCGCCACCCATCAGGCCCGCGGCGCCGACGTCACGATCGCCGGCATTCCGGTGAAGGACGAGGCCGCCTCGGCGCTCGGCATCATGCGGCTCGCCGGGGACGGCCGCGTGGAGGGCTTCCTCGAGAAGCCGCAGACCGCGAAGGAACTGGAGATGGTGCGGACCGACCCGGCCTGGATCGACGCCCAGGGCATCCCCGCCGCCGGCCGCTCGCTGATGGCGAGCATGGGCATCTACCTCTTCGACCGCGACTGCCTCCTCGACCTGCTCACGAAGACCGACTACCAGGACTTCGGCAAGGAGGTCTTCCCGACGGCGATCCGCGCGAAGAAGGTGCACCTCCATGCCTTCGACGGCTACTG
>JBIKND010000058.1:0-19509 GCA_044358905.1 Pirellulales bacterium
ACGCCTCGCAGGTCCTCGTCCACACCGGCGGACCGGAGTGGCAAGGCTGGTACGGCCGGCTCGTCGACACGCTCGCCGCGACGCAGGAGTCGAGCGGACCGATGGCGGGCAGTTGGGACCCGCTGGGCCCTGCCCCCGATCGCTGGGGCATCTACGGCGGACGCATCTACGTCACGGCGCTGCATCTGCTGGCGCTGGAGGTGCCCGACCGCCACCTGCCGACCTACTCGGCCGCGAAGCGATGATGCCGGCTCGAAGGAAACCGGCGTGGAGCGGCGGCCTGTGACCGTCGGCGAGAAGCGGCAGTGGTGCCGCTCGTGTCTCGGCTGACCCGGTGCCTGGAAGCCCGAAGCGCAAGCTGAGGGAATGTGCGTCATCTCAACGAAGGCACACCGCATTCCCTCGGCTCGCGCCTCGGGCTTCACGGGCGAGGAACTCCGTCCGGCGGCCGCTCGTCACCCGTCCGCTGGCTCGCGCAGCGCCCGCGGCACGGGCGCGGGCTTGAGTTTCCACTGGCGATAGGGGAGCGAATCGGCCTCCGCCTCGATCGCGTTCCCGAACAGCAGCCGATCGACGCGTGCGGTGTCGATTTCCGCGGCACCGATCGCCGGGCTGCGACCGAGGATCATCCCGCCCTCCACGCCCTCGGCCACCACCGTCACGCGGCGCCCGTCGAGCGCCACGCCCTGAACGAGCAGACCTCCGTCCGCGACCGCCGGCAGCGGGACGGCGGCGTCCTTGACCTCCTCGGGGTGCAGCCAGATCACGCGTACCACCACGTCGCGACGAATTTCCTTGACGACGTCGGCCATGGTGAAGGTCGCCGTCGTGGCGTCGAGGGAGACGACGCGGCCGCGCAGGTAGTCGCCATCGGCCAGCCGGAGAAGGTGCGTCGGCGGGTTGGCACGCTGCATTCGCGGCAGCGTGAGCAGCCGGTCCAGGCGGGTCTTGTCGATTCCCCGGCTCGCGGCCGAAGGCGTTAGTTCGACGGCCTGCACGAGCGCGGCCGGCACTCGTACGGCCTCGCGCCGCGACGCCGCGCCGAGGGGCGTGCGGATGCGGATGCCTTCCTCGTCGATCGCCTCCACGGCGCAGGGCAGCACGTCCCCCGTGCGCAGGAACGCGAGGGACGGAAAATCTTCGCTCACGGCCTCCACATGCACGTCGCCGGGAGCCAGCCGCGCGTGCTCCGTGAGGGCCGCCTTGAGCACGTCCGCGCTGACGACGTGGATCGTACGGCGTACGAGTTCGACCTCCCGCGGGTCGGTGCCGTCGTTGGCGGTCACCTTGAGCCGCACCGACGTTCCGATCCGTCCGCGGAGCAGGTTCATCACCGTCTCCAGTTCGAGCCCTTTCGTCTCCACGAACCGCGATCCCTTCTCCGGCGCCACCGCCACGATCCGGTCTCCGGGCTGGGTCCGGCCGTCGATTGCGGCCGCGCCGTCGTCGCGCATCATCGCGATCACGAAGAAGCCCTCGTCGTCTTCGTTCACCTGGGCGCCAAGCCCGCCCACCTCATCCGCGCCGGCGTCCTCGCCGGCGGCAGATCGTTCCACGTAGTCCAGCACGGCGCCAACGCCCGGGCCTGCAGCGAAGCCGCTCGCCGCGACACATCCCACCGGCTGCCAGCCGACGCCGGCGTCCGCGGCGACGATCGCCCCACGCGCGTCGAAGCCCTGGCCCCGCAGCCGCCCAACGCGGCCCGGCAACGGCCGCGGCTCCGTCGTCCTCTGCCGGCTCTCGAGCATCGCCAGAGCACCGAGCGGCAACCCGACCGGCTCGTCGATGCCGTCCCGGCGCAGCCAGATCATTTCGTCGTCGATCCGCACCAGTTCGCCGCCCAGCGTCACGCCGTCAGCCCCCAGCGCACGGACCACCGCCGGTCGCGCTGGCGTCGCCGTCGCCATCGCGGGAAAGAGGATCTCGCGAGCATCGGCCAGCGGCACCTTCTGGTCGGCACCCGCGTCGCGCACGATCAATTCCGCGGCACCGGCCGCCAGTGGCTCGAGATTCCCGGCGACACGCTTGCCGTCGCGGCGCACGACGACCGGCTGCTCGCGGCGTTCGAGCGTGGGCAGCTCGCCATCCCACTCCGTCACCCGCAGGCTCTCCAGTTCGATGTCGCCGCCGGAAGAGAGTCGGAAGCGGCTCGAGGGCCGACGACCGGCTGGGGGCGGTATCGTCACGTCGGCGGCCGGCTCGGGTCCCGTCTCCGGCAGCACGATCGCCAGGCGGCCCCGCTCCTGATCCACGAAGAGCACGACCCGCAACCGACGGGGCGCGTCCACGGCCGGCTCCATCTCCGGCAAGGGCTCGCTATCGGCCCGGTCCTTCTCCTCCCGTACCAGCAGCAGCTCCGGCTTCGCATCCTCCGCGGCGGAGAACAGTTCCAGTTGATATGGGTCAGGTTCACCGGCGGCTCCCGCCGCGACGGCCACCCGGCACGCCGGCTGCCGCCGCCACGCCAGCACCATGTCGTACACCGCCCGCACCGGTCCGCCGACGTCGCGCGATACCTTCGCGCCGCGGCTCGCGCTGCCGATGCCTGCGGCCGTCTCGAGCCACGTGTCCGCCGGCTGCTGCTCCCAGCCCGCCAGACCCCCGGGCCCGACGAAGCCCGCCGCCGCCCCGCGATCGACGCTCGTGAGACGGTCGATGGCCGCCCGGTCGATACGCAGCCGCTGCGGCCGGCTGCCGCCGCCGAGCGAGACCGTGACGCGTTCCCCGTCGATCGCCTCGAGGTCGGCCGTGAGCACGTCGCCGCCGTGGAGCATGATTCGCCAAGCGCCGGCGTTCTTCGGCGCGGCCGGCCGCGGGAAGCGAATCCCGTCGATCTCGTCGAGATGAAACTCGAAGGGCGTGGTGAACCCGGAGGCCCGCCACAACAGCGTGCCCCGGGCTCCGGCCGCCGGCGCTGGGGCGGGCAAGAGCTGCCCCTCCATGGATCCGCCCGCGGGCAGATCGAGCGTGCCGGCGCGGCCGCCATCAGCGGCGGTGATCGCGCCGCACCGTGATCCAAAGACCACCAAGGCGACGACCACCAGCGGCCAACCGCGACGGACAGGAGCAGCGTGCCTCATGCGAAGCAGTGTACTCCACCGCGCGGAATACCGTGGTCATCGGCCGCGTCTACAGCCGACGCCTGCCGCCGGGGGCGGCCTGGGGCGGCGGCCGGAGACCGCGGCTCCCGCGCAGAGGCCGAGCCTCCACGCGGGAGCCTGCGGTTCGAGAAGCGGATCCCTGGCTGTCCGTGGAAAAAGCCTGCCGTGGACTTTTTCCACTTGGCCGACCGATGGCAAAGCCGAGATTTGCCCTGGTCGGCGATCGCCGCATCCTGCGGCGGCAGACATGTTCCACAGTCGGCTAGCGCTTGGCGGCGACGGCCTTGACCACCGACCGGGTGGTTTCGGCGACCACCGTCTCGGCCGGCTGAGTGGCCGACGCGACGATGCCACCGTCGCAGCAGACCGGCGCGGCGACGACGATGGACTCGCTCACGACCTGGTAGCTGCACGTCCGGGTGCAGCAGTTGGTGCACGGATCGCGATAGGTGACGCACACCCGCTCGTAGGCGGGCGCACAGGCCGTGGCGCAGACGGGCGCACAGCTCGTCGTGCAAACCGGGGTGTAGCAGGGATCGCAGCAGGTCGTCTCGTAGCAGCAGGCCCGCCGGTGATGCCCACGCGCCGCTTCGGCATCCCAGCCGGACGCGACCGCGGCAACACAGGTGATCGTTCCGACGAGGCGAATCATGAGTTTCTGGCCGATCATTTTGGAAAACCCTCTGTGAACCCTCGAGCAGGAACGGGGCACGACCCACCACGGGCGGCCCCACCCGAGGGCCGCGAACCCTAGGGGCCGTGCGGCCACGCGGGCAAGCCGCCCGTCGCCTGCCGCCGCCCGCGCCCAAGCGCCGCAACCCACGGAAACGCCGCGTGTTGTGCACCGTCGGCCGCCACCGCGCGCCGCCCGGCCGCCCCGCCCGGACAGTTCGCCGCCTCGTCAGCCGTCGTCGCCGATGACGCCGCTGTCGTCATCCGGATCGTCCTCATCGCCGTCGGCGTCGTCATCGTCGGTGTCGCCACCGCCCGCCCGACGACCGCGTCGCGACTTCTCCCCGGCGATGTCATCCTCGTCGGGATCGTCGTCCTCCCCGTCGAAGTCGCTGCCGTCGCGGTCTGCCCGCTCGCCGCCATCCTGTGCGGCACCCGTGCCGGCCCAGGCGGCCCACGTCGTCCGCGTCGCACCGATCGTCACCACACCCCGCAGGCTCGTCTTGCGGCGCCGCGCCTTGAGATCCTCTGCGACGTTCAAGGGCAGCGACCGGACACCGTCGAGCACGAGCGGGCCGTCGAAGGCGGCGAGTTCGCGCAGCGTCTGCCCGGATGGAGCGACGAGTGCCGGCAGTCGCAGTTCGCCCGCTCCCTCGAGGGCCAGCGCACGAGCCGCTGCGGCATCGAGTTTCGCCAGCGTCGTGAACACGAGGCCGCCGCGGTGGAGCGCCAGCGCCTCGGCGACCGCCGCGGGCAGGTCGGTGAGGTCGTCGAAGATCAGCCGGCCACCAGTGTGCTCCGCCAGCCGCCGCGCCGCCTCCACGTCAAGGCTGTGGCCTGGTACGTGCACGTCGCCCTCGGCCGCCGCCAGCCGCTCCGCCTCGGCCACGCTCAGCGCCCCGGTCGCCGCAGGCGTCGCCGGTTCAGCCCGCAGCCCACCGGCCAACACCACCACGATCGCCGCCGCCCATGCCGCCTGAATGCCTCTTCGCATCATCGCCCTCCATATACCGGGTGTTCGTCGCACCACATCTTACTGCCGACCGCCACCAACTGTCCGTCGCTGCCGCCCGCGACGGACACCCCTTGCGACCGCGGGGCAGGCTCCGGCCTACACTCCCCGCGGCATGGAACGCTCCCGCCCGGCAGGCACGCCCGCCCTCGGAAGCCCGCCATGCACGCCCCGCCACTCAACCGCATCGCCTGGATCGGCAACTACGTGCCGCGTCGCTGCGGCATCGCCACCTACACCCGCGACCTCCGCTGCGCCGTCGCGGCCCACCTGCCCGCCGCCGACTGTCCCGTCATCGCCATGAACGACGGGGAGACGCGTCATGCCTATCCCACGGAGGTCACCTTCGCCTGCGCCGATCACGAACCGGCGGCGCACCGGCGGGCCGCCGAGTTCGTCAATCTGCTCGAACCAGACGTCGTGTCCCTCCAGCACGAGTACGGCATCTTCGGTGGACCATCGGGCAGTCACGTGCTCGACCTGCTGCAGCAGCTCCGCGCCCCGGTGCACACCACGCTCCACACCGTCCTCGCGAACCCCACCGCCGAGCAGCGCGACGTGCTGGCGGGCATCGTCCGGCTCTCCACCCGGCTCGCCGTGATGACCGACCGCGGCCGGGCGCTGCTCCGCGACCTCTACGGCGTGCCGGAGGATCGCGTCGACGTCATTCCCCACGGCATCCCCGACATGGAGTTCGTCGACCCGAACTTCCACAAGGACCGCTTCGGCGTCGAGGGTCGCCGCGTGCTGCTCACCTTCGGCCTGCTCTCGCCGAGCAAGGGGATCGAACAGGCGATCGCCGCCCTGCCGGCGATCGTCGCCCGCCACCCCGACGCGGTGTACGTCGTGCTCGGCGCGACCCACCCGCACCTCGTCCGCCGTGAAGGGGAGCGGTATCGCGAATCACTCCAGCGGCTCGCGGCCGACCTCGGCGTGGAACGGCACGTCGTCTTCCACGATCGCTACGTAGACATGCCCGACCTGCTCGCCTTCCTCGGCGCGGCCGACGTCTACCTCACGCCCTATCTCAACGAAGATCAGATCACCTCCGGCACGCTGGCCTACGCCTTCGGCTGCGGCAAGGCGGTGCTCTCCACGCCCTACTGGCACGCCCGCGAATTGCTCGCCGACGACCGCGGCGTGCTCGTGCCGTTTCGGGATCCTGCCGCCATCGCGGCCGGCGTCGACGGCCTGCTCGCCGACGATGCCCGCCGGCATGCGATGCGGAAGCGTGCCTACCTGCTCGGCCGCGACATGGTGTGGAGCCGCGTCGCCGCCCGGTACGCGGAGGCCTTCCGCCGGACGCGAGCCGGAGTGACCCTGAAGCCGCGCGGCAGTGCCGCGGCCCGCCCCACTCCGCCACCGCGCCGCACGCTGCCGTCACTGGCGCTCGGGCACCTGTGGCGGATGACCGACTCCACGGGGCTGTTTCAGCACGCCATCTACGACATCCCGGATGCCGACCACGGCTACTGCACGGACGACAACGCGCGGGCGCTGGCGTTGATGGTCGC
Organism: Pirellulales bacterium; assembly: GCA_044358905.1. Classification (GTDB taxonomy): domain Bacteria; phylum Planctomycetota; class Planctomycetia; order Pirellulales; family UBA1268; genus QWPN01. Next base: position 6,300 of record JBIKND010000058.1, read on the forward strand.
CATCGAGGATCTCGGCGGCGACACCTTCGACACCGCCCGGGCCACCGCCGTGTACGCCCGGTTCCTGGGCCATGCCTTCGATCCAGCCACCGGCCGGTTCCGCAATCTGCTCGGCTTCGACCGTCGCTGGCGCGACGACGCCGGCACCGACGACTGCCTGGGCCGGACAGTGCTCGCCTTGGGCGCGTGCATCGGACGGTCGCGACGGGCGCCGCTGCGGCGTTGGGCGATGCGGTTCTTCGCCCCGGCGGTCGCCGCGGTCGAGGCCTGCACGAGCCCGCGGGCGTGGGCGACCGCCCTGATCGGCATCCACGACTACCTCGGCCGGCTCGCCGGCGACCGCCCGATGACGGCGGCCGCCCGCCGCCTCACGGCCCGATTGCTCGGCCTGCGACGGGCCACGGCCGGAAGCGACTGGCCTTGGCTCGAGGACACGCTCGCCTACGACAACGCCCGCATCTGCCAGGCCCTCGTCGGCAGCGGCCGCGTCCTCGGCGCCGCCGTGGCGAGCGACGCGGGCCTGCGGATGCTCGACTGGCTCGCGGGGCTGCAGGTCACGGCGACGGGCCGCTTCGCCCCCGTCGGCTGCCGCGGCTTCCTGCAACGCGGCGGCACGGTGGCAGCCTTCGACCAGCAGCCCCTCGAGGCCCACGGCTTGGTGGCGGCCTGCGCGGAGGCGGCGCGGGCGACGGGCGATGCGGCGTGGATCGACGTCGCCTGGACGGCCTTCGACTGGTTTCAGGGCCACAACGTGCTCGGCCTGGGGCTCGCCGACCCGCGCACCGGCGGCTGCCGCGACGGCCTCCTCGAGGACCGCACGAACGACAACCAGGGCGCGGAGTCCACGCTCGCCTACCTGGCGGCGCTGGTGGAAATGAAGGCGGTCGATGCCACCGGTGACCGCGGCCGGGCTCATGGCCGCCGACTCGCCCGCCCCGAGGGCGTCTGATGCACGTCCGCCGCACCGGCATCCTGCTGCGGCCCAACAACGCTCGTGTGCTGTACCGCCCGTTCCACCCGCCCCATCCGCAGCGGGCGCTGCGGATCATCGGCCGGATCATGGAACTTTCCGACACCGCGATCGAAGAACTGCTCGCCGGCGTGCTCGCGGAGTTCCACGGCCGCCACCAGCGACTGCTCGGGTTCTTCCTGGAGCGGTTCGAGGCCGTCCGCCACCATCTGCTCACCGACCGGCCGCTCTCCGAGGCCCGCCGGCTGGTGATCGGCTCCTACTTCACCCAGGAATACGCCCTCGAGAGCGCGGCCCTGTTCAATCCGTCGATCGTTTGGCATCCCGACCAGTCGGGCCTCCCGGCGGGCACGCGGCGGTTCTTGATCAGCCTGCGGGCGATCGGCGAGGGGCACATCTCCAGCGTCGGCTTCCGGGCCGGCACCGTGGACGCGGCGGGCACCATCGCACTCGTCGAGCCGACCGGCTTCGTGACCGCACCGCGGGTCGTGGCCAACGCCACCTACGACAAGCCGCTGTTCTTGAAAAAGCTCGCCGAATTGGGGATCGTGGATGGACTGGTAGACTTCGTCTTCGACGTGCTCGACGACCAGTTCACCCTCGGGGCGCTCGAGGCCGCCCTCGCCCAGGCCACCCGCCAGCAGCGTGCCCGCCGCAAGGAGTGGGAGCCGCTCGCCGCCGCGATTCTCGCCCTGGCCCGTGCGAACTACGAGATCGAGTGCGACCCGGCCTCCGACGTCTCGGAGCGCGTGATCTTCCCCTACTCGCCGGCCGAGACCAACGGCATCGAGGACGCCCGCTTCGTGCGGTTCATCGAGGACGACGGCTCCGTCCGCCACTTCGCCACCTACACCGCCTTCGACGGCAGCGTCACGCTCCCACAGATCGTCGAGACCGACGACTTCATCCGCTTTCGCGTGAGCACGCTCAACGGCCCCGAGATCGTGAACAAGGGTATGGCCTTGTTCCCACGGCGGATCGGCGGCGGCTACGCGATGCTCTCCCGGCAGGATGGCGAGAACATCTACCTCATGCAGTCCGACATGCTCCACTTCTGGTACACGAAGCGGCTCGTCCTCCGGCCCACGCATGCCTGGGAGTTCGTGCAGATCGGCAACTGCGGACCGCCGATCGAGACGCCCCGGGGCTGGCTCGTGCTCACCCACGGGGTCGGCCCGATGCGGAAGTACGAGATCGGCGCGGTGCTCCTCGATCTGGCCGACCCGGCCCGCGTGCTCGCGCGGCTGTCCGAGCCCCTGCTCACGCCCAACGCCAACGAGCGGGCGGGCTACGTGCCCAACGTCGTCTACACCTGCGGCGCGCTGCTCCACGACGGCCTGCTCATCATCCCCTACTCGATGAGCGACTACGCGACCACGTTCGCCACGGTGCCGCTGGCCGACGTCCTCGCCGCGATGACGGCCGCATGAGGTCGCGGGCGGCGCTCGGGCACCGGCTCGCCGTCGCGGGCCAGTCGGGCGAGCAGTTCATCGCGGCGCCGGACCGCCTCGTCGAGGGCGTGCGTGCCCAGCGAGCGCCGCACCCGCCGCTTGCGATGGTCGAAATGCAGCGTGTAGTGCACCCACCAGGTGCCGTTGTTGCACCACAGATGGTGCAGGCGGTTGGCGTCGTCCACGCGAATCGACGGAAATCCGATCGTCATGGTGCTCTCCTTTCTCCGGTGAAGAAAGGAAGGAGTCTCGGCGGACGCCCCGTGGCCGCTGGCCCGCGGAACGTCCTCGAAAGCTTCGCCGCCGACCGTCCCCGCCGCCTGCCGGCAGAGGGCGATCGTCGCCGCACATCCTCCTGAACCGTTGCCGGTCCAGGTCACCACCTTTGCTTTCGCGAGGTTGGGTCGGGCTGCCTCATGGGCCGCCCGGTTCGAGCCGGATGTACCTTCCAACAGACCTTACTATACAGGCTTCCCCCGGAATCGGCGACCTGCCGGCCGCGGATCCCGTGTCATAACCGGGCCAGACGGCCCCGGCTGCGTCAACAGGCGGACCGCGATTGCTCGGGCGCGAGGGCCCGAGCCAGCGGACAGGCGGGAGCGGCGGCCGCGCCGCGTCGATAGGCGGCGAGCAGTTCCTTGGACCGCTGGGCCAGCATCCGCCGCACTTCACGGCGCTCACCCTTCACGCGGGCGATCTTCATCGAGTCGTAGCCGGTCGTCTGGTGCCGCATCCAGGCGATCACGGCGGCCTCGGCTCGGCGCTCGATCGGGATCCGCTGGGTGCGGGCCACCGTGCCGCTGCCGACGGGCGTGGCATGCGCGGCGACGGCTGCGGCCAACCGCCCTGCCAGCACCGCGTGCCGCTCGTGAAAGGCGAGAAACGCCAGTACCGCCGCCTGGAAGTCCTCGACGTATTCGGCCTGGCGGGCGTCTCGGCGCCTGGCATCGGCCTCGCGACGGCGGGCATGTGCCTCGGTGGCACGCTCGGCGACCAGGTCTTTCTGGATCTGCTCGATGACGCCGCGCGGCGCCCAGACGCCGCGTGAGAACATCCGCCGGCCGACCTTCTCCTGGACGATCCAATGCTCCCCGGCGGCCTTCACGCGTCGGGTGAGGGCGGCGTCCCCGGGGGGCAACAGCATCCAGCCGGCAGGGACGGGTAGCGTCTGGCCGGACGAAGTCCGGACGGTGGTGGGCGTGGGACCGGGCAGATACGTCGGCGCGGGCATGGCGGAGCAGGTATCGGCAGCGGGCCTGGCCGTGGTCGAGCGCCGGCAGAACCAGCCCTACGATCGTTTTCGGCCCGCCCTCCCGTCCCTGGCGATCCCTGGCGTCACGCTCACCCAACCCGCATACTGCCACGCCGGACCGAATGTCCGCGGCAGCCTCCGGTTTTGGTCTCCCCCTTCCGTCGCCCCCGGCATGCATCGCCCCACCATCGCCGATGTTCTGCGGCCGCTCGCGTCCATGCCGGAGGCTGGCCGCTCGCCATGAAGCCCACCAGGCTCCTCGACCGCGCCGCGACGCCCGCCGGCACGCCGATCACGCTCCACGAGCACGACGGCGCGCGCTCCATCCGGGTGGGCGGCGTGGAACTCATGTCGACGCGGCAGCACCACTCCGAGGAGCGGCTCGCGGAACTGGCCTGCGCGGGCCTGCGTGACCGCCAACGCGTGGCGGTGCTCATCGGCGGGCTCGGGCTCGGCTTCACGCTCCGCGAGACGCTGCGGCACGTTCCGGCCGACGCGACGGTCGTGGTGGCCGAGCTGGTGCCGGCCGTGATCGCCTGGAACCGTAACCCCGCCTACGGGCTGGCGGCTGACGTGATCGACGACCCGCGTGTCGAGATCGTCACCGGCGACGTGGCCGACGTGCTCGCCGGGAGCCGCGGCCGGTTCGACGCCATCATGCTCGACGTCGACAACGGCGCCCGCGGCCTGACGGCGGCCGCCAACGACGAGCTCTACGTGGCCACGGGCCTGGGCGCGGCCCGCGCGGCCCTCAAGCCGCGTGGCAGGCTCGCCGTCTGGTCGGCGGGGAACGATCCACAGTTCGTGAGCCGCATGGAGGAGGCGGGCTTCGCCGTGGACGTGGTCAAAGCCCGCACGCATCCGACCGGGGGCAGTTGGAACTCCATCTTTGTGGGCACGCGCTAGCCGCCACTCACGCGCCGCTCCCCTCGAGCGTCTCCCAGCGGGCGAAGGCGGCGGTGAGTCGTGATTCGAGGTCACGGAGGCGGGCCTGATCGCGGCCGAGCCGATCGCCCGGCTGGCGGTAGTAGTCGGGCTCCGCCATGGCGGCATGAAGGCCGCCGATCTCGGTTTCGAGCGTCTCAATCAGGGCCGGCAGCGATTCGAGCTCGCGCTGCTCCTTGAACGAGCGCTTCTTCTTGGCCCCGCCCGGCTCGGCCGGCGGTGCGGGCACGGCTCGCGGTCGGGCAGCCGGTGCCGCGGCAGCCGGCGCGGGGGCCCGCTGCCGCAGCCAATCGGCGTAGCCGCCGACGTATTCCTTCACGCGATACGCCGCATCGCCTTCCGACGGCTCGAACACGAGCGTGCTGGTCACCACGTTGTCGAGAAACGAGCGGTCATGGCTCACCGCCAGCACGGTGCCGGCGAAATCCACGAGCCGTTCCTCGAGCATCTCGAGTGTTTCCGCGTCGAGGTCGTTCGTGGGCTCGTCGAGCACGATCAGGTTGGCCGGCTTGGCGAACAGCCGGGCCAGCAGCACCCGGTTCCGCTCGCCGCCCGACAGAAACTTCACCGCCGTGCGGGTGCGCTCGGGCGTGAACAGGAAGTCCTGCAGGTAGCCGATCACGTGCCGCGGCTGGCCGCCGATCTGCACCGTCTCGTAGCCGTCGGCCACGTTGTCGGCCACGGTCTTCTCGTCGTCGAGCTGGTCGCGAAGCTGGTCGAAGAAGGCGATCCGCAGGTTGGTGCCGAGCCGCACGCTGCCCGTCGCGGGCGGGAGCTGGCCGAGCATGAGCCGCAGGAGCGTGGTCTTGCCCGACCCGTTGGGGCCGATGATCCCGATCCGGTCGCCGCGCATCACGGTGGTGGAGAGGTCGCGGATGATCGGCCGCTCGCCGCGCAGGAACGACACCCCCTCGAGCGCCGCCACGAGGGCCCCGCTGCGTTCGGCCTCCTGGATCTCGAGCTTCACGCGGCCCACGGTCTCGCGCCGCTGGCCGCGCTGACGGCGCATCTCCTCCAGGGCCCGAACCCGTCCCTCGTTGCGGGTCCGGCGGGCCTTGATGCCGGTGCGGATCCAGACCTCCTCCTGCGCGAGCTTCTTGTCGAACAGGGCGTTCTGCTTCTCCTCGGCGGCCAGCGCCTCTTCCTTGCGCACGAGGAACGTGTCGTAGTCGCACGACCAGTCGAAGATCCGCCCGCGGTCGATTTCCAGGATCCGGTCGGCCATGCGGCGCAGGAAGGTGCGGTCGTGGGTGACGAACATCAGCGTGCCCCGCCAGCGGCCCAGAAACTCCTCGAGCCACTCGACCGCCTCGATGTCGAGGTGGTTGGTGGGCTCGTCGAGCAGCAGCAGGTCGGGCTGGCCGATGACGGCCCGCGCGAGCAGCACGCGACGCTTCATGCCCGCCGAGAGCGACTCGAAGGCCGCGGCGCCGTCGAGCCCCATCCGGGCGAGGATCTGGACGACCGCCTGCTCCCGCTGCCAGGCCGTCTCGGCGGCCGCGGTCGGGGGCAGGCCGGAGGCGACGATGTCGTGCACGGCCCCGGCGACGTCCTGCGGCACGTCCTGCTGCAGGAGGGCGACCGTCGCCCCCGGCGCGAAGGTCACGGCCCCGGCATCCGGCTGGATCGTGCCGGCGAGGAGCCGCATCAGCGACGTCTTGCCGGCGCCGTTGCGGCCGAGCAGACCGATCCTCTGGCCGGCCTCGACGTGGCATGTCACGTCGTCGAGCAGCGGCGGCCCGCGAAACCGCAGCGACAGGTTACGAATCGTGACGAGCGGCATCCCTGGATTCCATGATCGGCCCGCGCCGCAAACGAAACGACGCTCAGGAGAAGCCTGCGTGCGTTCGAGTCACATGTATGCCATGCCCGGCCACCCGTCCACAAGGAGACCGGTTCCTGCGGCAATCCGCGTTTCGCCAGGCCTCGGAAGCCGCCCGGCCTGGCCCTCGGTCATCTGGCGACACGGGCTAGAGCGCATCTCGTTTTGCTGTAGCGACGAGTTGACAGTTTGCGAGAGATAGGCGAGGGGGTCGGCGAACGCTCGAGGAGCGTGGGGCGTATCCTCGCCCCAGCGACAAGACTTTTGCCGCCCCCGAGCCGGTGCTACACCAAAGTCGGATGCGCTCTAGTGCGCTCCCTATAGCCCTGGCCTCGATGAGCGAGTCACTTCCTTGCACCCCCTGCCTCCGTCTCCCGCTCGAGCGTCACCAGCATCCGGCCGCTGTGCCGCGGCGCAGCGAACTCGTCCGGCCTTGGTTCTCCGTCGGGCGCGAGGCAGAGCACGCGGGTGTCGCCGTCGATGCGGTAGATCCCCGTGTACCGGCTGGGTTTGATGCCCTCGCTGCCGAGGGTCTCGATCTCGAACGTCTTCGGTGAAGCATCCTGGCAGTTCGTGCTCGTCCCTTCGGCGACGGGCAGACTTTTGAACAGCACCGCCCACGAGCCGTCGGCCCGATACACCACCTGCAGCAGCGCCAGGATTTCGGGGTCCACGGGCCTGCCGTTCCACTCGACGGAGACGATTCGCCAACGCCCGGCCGAGATGGCACGATCGTCCGCAGCCGGAGGCGTGGCGGCCTCGTGAGCCGCCACCGGGGCCACGAGCACGACCGCAGCCAGCCATGGGAAGACCGACATGGTATGGCGTGGGATGGTGTTCATGGCGGAATTCTACGCCCGCCCCTCAGCCGGGCGTCGGCACCGAGTGTCCCCCTGGTGGGACCCGCGTTCCACCGTGGACGACACACCAACCGCGTCGGCGGCCGACCGAGCCATATGGTTTCGACAGGCGATCCCTTCCTCCACGTCCGGAGGCACTGCCGGCCATGACCGACGAACCACTGACGATCGAAACCTGTCCGGCCCCCGACCGGATTCTTCACCTGCCGCTTGGCGGGGCAATCGACGCCTGCACGTCCAAAACGCTGCTGAAATCGGTCGGGCTCGAACTGATCCGGCTCGTGATTCCGGCCGGCAAGGAGATCCCGCCGCACCGTGCGCCCGGTGAAATCACGGTGCAGTGCCTCGAAGGCCACGTCGCGTTCGAGCACGCCGGCCATGCGATGGAACTCCATGCCGGCGACCTGCTGTATCTCTGCCCGCAGGAGACCCACGCGCTCAAGGGCATCACCGACTCCACGGTCCTGGTGACCCGCCTGCGACCACACGCCGCCGACCTGCCCGAGAAGTTCCCGGCCCCGTAGACCGAGGAGGCGAACTCGCCGCCCCACGGGCCACGCGGAATCATTCCTCGACGGCGCCGGCCAGGATTCGGTCGTTGTCGCTGTCGGCGATCACGAGCCGGCCATCGGGAGCGATGCAGCAGCCGTGGGGGCGGGCCAGGTGCGTCGTGTGTAGGCCGCCCCCTACACCCCTGCCCTTCTCCGTCGGCACACCGGCGACGGTCGCGATCGCTCCGGACGGCGGATCGTAGCGACGAATGCAATGATTCTCCGTGTCGGCGACGAGCAGCGCGTCGCCGGCAGGCACGAGCGCACTGCACTAGGCCTGCCTGAACGTGGCCGCGATGGCAATGGCCACCATCGCCGTGCGCTTCCACGTCCCCATCCGAACCTCCGCGGCCGGAGCACACATCACGACCTGCCTCCACTCGACTCCCGCGATCAGGCATTTCCCCAGCTTCGCGGGCCTCACGACGGCACCGTCTCCATGAGGATTGGAGCGGCAGTCTCGGCCACAACGGCCCACTCCACGTCCGCAAACCGCCACGGAGATTCGACCGGCGGCGGCTCGGCCCGTAGGCTGTCGGAAAACCGAGGCCGCTGCCATGACCGCCGAGAACTTCTTTCAAGCCACGAACACGCTGGCTCTCCTGGCGTGGATCGCGCTGGTGCTCTTGCCGGCGCGGAGACTCGTGTCGGCCATGCTCTGCGCCGTGGTCGTGCCCGGCATTCTGGCGTTGGGCTACGCGGCCATCATCGCCTGGAAACTGACCGCACATGGCCCGCCGCCTGGGGACGTGATGACGCTCGCGGGCCTGCGGAGCGTGTTCGATGACGACTGGGTCTTCGCCGCCGCCTGGACGCACTATCTCGTGTTCGACATGGTCGTCGGGGCCTGGATCGCTCGAGACAGCGTCCGGCTGGGGATGCCGTGGGTGCTCCGGACCGCGGCCCTCGTGCTCACGTTCCTCGCCGGCCCAGTCGGCTTTCTCGTTCACGTGCTCGGACGGGCGGCGCTGCGGAAAACCCTCGCCGCGACGGATGGCCCGGCCCCCTGCTCGCCATGAAGAAGAAGCGCCGAAAAACCCGCCGCTCCTCAGGTCGGTCGCCGCACGCCGAGGCGACCTATGTCTGCGACTCCTGCGGCGAAGAGATCGTGGTCCCCGTGGACATTTCCGCGGGCGCGCACCAAGACTACGTCGAAGACTGCCCCGTGTGCTGCCACCCGATGACCCTGCACGTGGACATCGACCCGGACGGGGAGGCCCACGTGCAGGGCGAGCACGAGTAGGCCGCGCGGCCTCTCCGGCGCGGGGCAACGAACGGCTCGCGCATGACCGCAGCACGGCCGGGTAGGATGTGGGACCGAGCGGGCATACGGCGGGCATGACCGGGATTCGCAACGCCTAAAGCCGCTGCGACGATTTTTCAGCCCAGCCATTCCGGAGTCGGCCGGCTTGGCTCGTGCCGCCCGTGCGTCGGCTGGCTTCGCACATCAATCGTCTTCGATGTGCAACTTGTGCATGATCCGATGCACGAACGGAGTCAGCACCAGCGAGGCCGCTCCGATGAAGAGCAGGCCGGAGAACAACGCATAGGCGGAGGCGAACAATTTTCCCACGTGGCTGGTGATCGGATCGACGGGTCCCATGCCCCCGAGGATCATCGATGCGTTCACGAGCGCGTCGATCCACGGCAGGCCGCCGAAGTAATGGTATCCCAGCACGCCAATCCCCAGGGCCCCGCCGACCACCAGCGCCGACAACCCCACAAAGACGAGCACCCGCCAGAAGAATCTGTGGGCGGGCAACAGCGGGTCGGTGCGATGCTCGAACATGCCGGCTATCGTACCAACTGCGCGCTTTGCACGCGGCCCGCGATGAGGCACCCTGTTCCTAAACCCTCATATCCCCTGGTACAGGAAATCCAACCCGGTCAGATGGATGACGTTGCGATGCAACCCCATCTGCCCGAGTCCCGCTGCCACGGCCACCGGTTTATGGGACACCACCCAGACCTTCCCCGGGAAGTTCGACATCTCCATCGGAAAGCCCATCGGGGCGTTCATGGCCCGGATCCCCCGGTCTTCGAGCCGGCGCACGATTTCCCGGGCCACGTCGTTCACGTGGTCACCGGTATTGTGGAACTCGAGGTTGGCAACCGACCGGGCTGGGCTTCGGACCGGCTCCCGGTTCATACGGCAGAGCAAGCTGATGAGAATCTTGGCCGGGGGAAAGACCTGGAGAATGCCCGCTCTTTCCGAAGCGATATCCGGCCTATCTATCCGCACAAAGCCGACATCATCTGCCCCTGCATCCAGACACAAGCGGCGGAGTTCCTCGGCGTGGAGCGTGTCGGGGCGAGCCTGCCGTGTCTGGCTCCGTAGGGCGGTGACGGACGGGTGTTGATCGAATGCAGCCAACGTGAGCCTCTCCGATTTTGTACTTGCGAACTGCAAGCATTGGCTTGTATATTGCAAGTCTTGTTGCTCATGTCAAGCTATTCGGAAAGCGGTTGCATCGAAGAGGTCGTCCTGTGAAGATGACAAAGCGTTCGGTATGCCCGGTGGCGTGTACGCTGGATCTGATTGGAGACAAGTGGACGCTGCTCGTCGTTCGAGACATGGCCTGCGGAAAGATGCTCTTCAAAGAGTTTTCCGCTTCCCGTGAGCGGATCGCCTCAAACATCCTTGCCGACCGACTGGATCGGCTTGTTCGCTCTGGGCTCGCCGAATCGTTCAGCCCCAGCCCGGCGGCAGGTCGGCAGGGCTACCGCCTCACTTCAAAGGGCAAGTCACTGCTGCCCGTTCTTGCGGCGTTGCGAGGCTGGGGGCTGATGCACATCAAGGGCACAGAGGCCCGGATGAAGCCCGTCGTTTGAACCGTGTCCTACCGTCGCATTCCTACCCAACCGCCGCCGTTCACGGCCGTGTTCATCGGACGGAGCATCACCGATTGCAGAGCGGGGACAGCACAGCGGGGCGACTCACATGGAATCTCACCGTCAATCGAAACAACGCTCGGTTTCGAATGTTGAACTGGCGACTCGTTGACGTAACCCTAGTCGCCACAACGAGAAAGCCCTTCGATCTTTTGATCGAAGGGCCTCCAGAGAAAGAAAGTCGGGGCGACCCGCGACGTGCGTTCCCTGACGAGGCAGCAACTTCGCAAAACGCCCGAGGAATCCGCGGGTCTCTGCCCGTACCCCTTCCCGTGCCAAATCTGGTTCGACGGGGATGCGGTGCGGGAGCAATCGGCGTCTCGGCGTCGTCGCGGACGCAGCTGACGGGGGCCGGCTTCACGCCCGCCCCCCTGCTCCACCCCGGAGGCAATTCAATCGCCTTCGAGGTTTCCACCATGATTGGTTTCAACAACGACGCCGGCAGCGCCGGCGTGTGGTCTGCAACGAAAAAACCCCGCCGGCAGCGTCCTGCCGACGGGGTCTCTCTCACTTGGATCGTATGCCCGGCGGATCAGCCGAGACGACGTGCCTTGCGGCGGTATTTGAGGGCGCCGGCGATGCCCAGTCCGATGGCGGCGAGGGCCATGGTGGTGGGCTCCGGCACTGCGGTCACCGGGATGACGGCGCCGACCTGGGCGCCGGAGATGCCGTTGGCGTTGTACTGGAAGGTAGCGCGGCCGTTGCCGAAGCCGAGCTTGTTGATGTTGGGGTTGGTGAGCTGGCTGACGGTGTAGAAGTTCGAGAGCGTCATCGCGTCGGTGCTGCCCGAGGCGACCAGCTCGATCGGGAACGCCCACGGCTGGTCCCAGAATCCGGTGGTGGAGGCGATGTTGCCGACGTCACCGGAGGTGGCCAGCGACGGTCCGAGCGGGGCCCCGATCGACATGCCGACGCGGGCGGCGAACGTGGTGGGGGGCAGGCCGGTGACGGCCGTGACTGCGGGGAAGGTCTTGGGGGTGCCGGCGGTCCCCGAGAGGGCGTTGGTGGTGGTGCCGCTCGGGTAGACGAACGGTCCCGGGGTGGTGCCGGAGATGTTCGTGGTGCCGGTGCCGTAGGTGATGATCACTTGGGAGAGTTGCAGGCCCTTGGGATCGATCTGGATCTGGCCGGTCTCCGTGTTGAAGTAGATGACCGCACCGGGCGAGCCGGCGGCGGCCGACGTGCCGGTGACGGGCATGAAGGTGCCGGTGGCGACGGCCGTCCAGGCGACGCCGCTGGGGGCGGTGCCGGAGAGCTGTGCGGGGGTGGGCTGGACGAACACGTCAGCGATGGCCGAGAGGCTGCCGACGGCGACGAGCGAGGCGGCGACGACGCCGCGAGCGAACGCGCGAATGGACATGGGAAGAGTTTCCAAGTGAAAGAGAGAGAAGCGAAAGAGAGAGAGAAACCTGCGAACCAATCCGAACCGCCGCCCGGAGGACATCCGGACGGGAAAGGACGAGCGGTGGAGACCCCGCACGAGGTTCAGGAGCAGGCAGAGCACGACCGAACGAAGGCCCGGGAAGGCACTTCCGATCTCGTGCAGCATCAGAGCAGAGGGCTCTGGCGAGAGATGGAAGCTACAACCTCGAGTGCGTTCTGGCCGTCGACGCCGGGAAACCCGGAATCAACTGCCGCAACGAGACTCGCACGAGGTCAGTAGCTGCCCTTTCAATCAACCCATCGAACCTGCTGGGCTCGCGTCGCGACCGTCGCCGCGTCGTGCCCGAACGCTGCGGAGATTAGAGGCTCGAAAAAAACCTGTCAAGCACCACGCCACAAATTTCTCGTAGGCCGGAAAACCCGCGGCTTTTGCCGGTGTCCAGGCCGGCGGGAACCAACGCCGGGCGGGCCCACGGCGACGAGCCGGGATAAAGCAACACCCCTTCTGTAAATCCGGATTTTCAGAGGTGGGTCATCTGGCTTCCATGGTCAGGTAGGCACGTTCGGTTTCCCAATCGTCACTGATCTCTGAGAGGACGGCAGACGCTTGCCGAAGTGCCATTCGCCGACCGATCCTTGGCCCGCCATGAACCTGACCCGTCGGCATTCGCTGCTAGTGGTTACCGTGATCGTTGCTGGGATGTCGCTCGGCGGCGGTGCGGGCTATAGTTGACCCGGAAAGGCCAGAGCAGGCAATGAGAGCCGCCCGCACAAAGCGGCGCGAATCCAAGGTACTGCCGCCAATCAGTGAGGTGGTGTGATGGCGATGTGTCTCACGTTGGCCGCATGGTTCGTGGGTCTCTCCGTGGTGATGTCGCTGATCGAACATCAAGTACACGCGAGGCTGATGCACCGGCGGCCAAAGTTGTTTTTTCTAAGGAATCTGGCCTCCCGGAAAAAGATCTTCAGCAGCCACGCCAGCGAGCATCACCGCCAGTATCGAAAGTCGTTTCGTGACGATCCGGTGCCGCGCGGCGAAGACCGAGGAATTCGGCTGAACCTCTTCGAGGGCCTCGTGGAGTCG
>JBIKND010000059.1:0-19296 GCA_044358905.1 Pirellulales bacterium
CGTTCAAGTTCCGCTCGCTGGGCCGTCCACCAATGGCGAAACGCAAACCCCAGCCCGCTCCCGCTGAACCGGCGGCCACGTTCCAGGCCCCGGCCGACGGCGGCCTGTCGATCGACCGCCTCGCCCAGGCCTTCGCGGCGATGATGGGCACGCAGGATCCCTACGCCGCGCCGGCCGCCGCGGCCCCCGCCGACGTCGTCCACGTCGACGCGTCGCCCGACCTCGACGACGCGGCGACGGAAGGCGAGGACACCTGCCGGGTCAACCCGGCGTCGATCCTCGAGGCGCTGCTCTTCGTCGGGCTGCCGGGAGGCAAACCGCTCTCGAGCCGCACCGTCGCCGGGCTGATGCGCGGCGTGCGGCCGCAGGAGATCGACGACCTCGCCGAGGAACTCCGCCGGCGGTACGCGGCCGACGGGTGCCCGTACGAGGTGGCCAGCGAGGAGGCGGGCTGGGTGATGCGGCTCCGGCCCGAGTTCGCTCGGTTCGGCAGCGTGCTCGAGAGCCGGGCCCGGCTGGTGCGGCTCGACGCCGAGAGCCTCGACGTCCTGGCGCTCGTGGCATGGAATCAGCCGGTGCCCCGCGACCGGATCGTCGAGCTCGGCTGCGACGCCCGCCCGGCGACGCTGCGGCAGCTCGTCCGCCGCGGTCTGCTGGAGCTGCGACACGACGACGACGGTGGCGATCCTGTCTATCGGACGACGTCGAAGTTTCTCGAGGTCTTCAAGCTCGAGACCCTCGCCGATCTCCCCGAGCCGACCGAACCGCCGGGCTGATCGCGGCGCATCTCCTGCGGCATGCCGCATTCCTTCGGCTCGCGCCTCGGGCGTGCGGCCGTGGCACACGCAATCCACAGATGACCGATGAGGGGCGCTACCGTGAGCCTTGTAGGTGCAGACTGGCAGTCTGCACACCGAAGCAGCGCGGATTCCGCAGAGTGCCACTCTGCGGCTACAAGGGATCACCAATTGGAATGGCAATCGCGTAGTCCGCAGAGTGCCAGTGTGGGGCTCCAGAACAAACCGTGTAGGTGCAGACTGGCAGTCTGCACACCGAAGCAGCGCGGATTCCGCAGAGTGCCACTCTGCGGCTACAAGGGATCACTTGCCGGGGAATCCGACGAATGAAAGCCTTCCCGGCACGCGTTGGCACTCCCCATCCGCGACGCGCGGTCATTCGCCACGGAGCGTCGCCAGCGCCTCGGCCTTGGTGACAATTGCGCCGTCGAGTTGCAGGCTGCGGATGCGCGCGAGGGCCGCGCCCACGGCCCTGCCCGGCGGCACGCCGGCGGCGAGCAGGTCGTCGCCCGTGACGAGCGGCGGCGGGTCGAGTTCGCCGTGCGGCCGGGCCACCTGCTCGGTGATCCACGCCGCGGCGGCGGGGTCGCCGTGGCCGCAAGCGGCACGGGCCCGCAACACGTCGGCAAGCGCCGCCGCCTGGTCGTGTGCGAGCCACGGCTGCACGCTCGACCACGGCCGCGAGACCAGCGCTGCGGCAGACTCGTCGCCAACCGCGGCCATCGCCTCGTCGAGCCAGCCGGCGGTCTTCGTCTCGTGGTTGGAGAGCCGCAGCCGCGCGGCGACCTGTCGCAGCACGCCGTCGTCGCGATCGGCCGCAAGGATGGCGAGGGCCCGCGACAGGTCGGGCTCGTCGAGCGCGGCCACGATCGCGGCCGCGGCGTGCCACCGCTCGCGGCCGGCCGCATCGATGCCTGGTCCCGGTGCCAGTTCGGGCAGCACCTCGCGGGCGAGGCCCGTCTCGTCGAGCAATTCGAGAGCCCGGCGGCGGCCCACCCGCGACACCATGGCCCGCAGTTCCGCCGCGATCCGCTCCGGGCTCACGCTCGTCACGAGATGGGCCATCCGTTCGACTGCGGACCGGGTCTCGGGATCGAGGGCGAAGCCGAAGAATGCGGCGAACCGCACGGCCCGCAGCATCCGCAGGTGGTCCTCGCCGAACCGCATCGCCGGCACGCCGATCGCCCGCACGACGCCGGCCGCCAGGTCGGCCCGGCCGCCCACGAAATCGTGCACCTCGCCCGTGATCGGGTCGAGAAACAGCCCGTTGATCGTGAAATCCCGCCGCTGGGCGTCTTCGTGGGCTGAGCAGAATGTGACGCCTGCGGGGTGTCGGCCGTCGGTGTAAGGGGCGTCGGCCCGGAAGGTGGCGACTTCCACCTGGCCGGCTCCCTTCGGTCCCAGGACGGTGATCACCCCGAAGGCCGCGCCGACGGCGAGGGTCCGCCGGTGGCCGAACACCTGCCGCACCTCGTCAGGCCGGGCCGCCGTGGCGACGTCGTAATCGGCCGGCGTCCGGCCCAAAAGGTCGTCGCGCACGCAGCCGCCGGCCCAGTAGGTTTCGTGGCCGGCCTGCCGAAGCCGCTCGACGACGGTCCCGGCGAACTGCCTGGCCAACGCGGGGTCGGAGGAAATCGCCGGCATGGAAAGCTCAAAAAGTTGACATGGGGCGCGGAACACCGATATTCTTCATGGTGGTTGGGGTTCGGTCGCCGGGAAAGTCCATTATTTTTTGATGCTCCCTGCGTCACTGTCCCTGGGGTTTTTATTTCTTTTCATTTCCTTTTCATGCCCGCAAGGGTGGAGGTTTCCATGTCTCTTTCCACGCTGAATGCGAAGCGGCGGGGGTTCACCCTCGTCGAACTGCTGGTGGTGATCGCGATCATCGCCACGCTGATTGGTCTGCTCCTGCCCGCCGTGCAGTCGGCCCGCGAGGCCGCCCGCCGCACGGGGTGCAGTTTCAACATCCGCGGCCTGACGCAGGCCGTCATGGTGTACGAGTCCACGAGGCGGCGTCTGCCGGCCGTCACGGACCGTATCTTGAACTCGGGGACTTTGCAGACGACCGGGACGACCGGGAGTCAGTCCGGCTACAGTTGGATCTTCCATGTGTTGCCCTATTTGGAAGAAGGCGCCTTGTACAACAACGTCTCGGCGAACACCAACAAGTTCGCTCTCGACGCGTGGAGCACTTCTGCGCTGGTCGGCACCGGCTCAACCGGTGCAGCCGCCCGGATTGTTCAGCTTCCAGCGTTGGTCTGCCCGAGCTTTACAGGCGACAGGGTCACGGCCATTAGGAGCGTGACGGTCAGCGGATCAACAGTGTCGTCCTCAGGTGGTACCACTGGCCTGGGGATCACGAACTACAAGGCGATGGCGGGCGTGGGCTGGGCATTAGCCGCAAATTCTGGAACTCCCCCGGCCGCTCCGACGCTTTCGGGCACCATGTTTCCGGGCATTGTTGGCGCGCTGAGTTCCAGGGGGCCCATTCAGTATTATCCAGACCAGACCGGTGTCGTGTCAGGAGCCGGTGCCGCGCAGTCCAGCGTTTCGGATGGCATGTCCAAAACCGTCATGGTTTGCGAGTCCAACGAGACGTTGAACGCCGCCTGGATCGACGGAGAAACGGCCTGGGTTGTCGCCACGGTGCCCGGCGGGGGACCGCAGTTCACCAATGGAGTATGGTCAGTTGGCACAACGGCAATCGGACTGAACGCTCCGCGATTCATCACGGGCTTCAAGTCATCGAACTGGAACTTCGGCAATTCCAGCGATCACCAAGGCGGGATCGTGCTCCATGGCTTCGGCGACACGCACGTCGCACAAATCACGGCGGATATCGCGCCCCAGGTGTACATGGCGATTTGCTCCCGCGGTGGTGGAGAGGCCGACTCGCTTACGGAATAAGCGTCCCATAAAACGTCAATCCTTGTGTTGAACAACAAGCCGCGGCCGGACCCGTTCCGGCCGCGGCTTCGCTTTTTGTGGCCCACCCTGGACACCGGAGCATTGGCATGGAGCCCATCGAGATCGAGCCCGCCGCCGTTCAAGCCCTTGGCGAACCGGGCCCTGCCGCCGAGTGGCTGCTCCTCGACTGCCGCACGCCCGAGGAGCACGCCACCGCCCGGATCGCCGGCGCCCTCCTAATCCAGATGCAGGAACTTGCCGGCCGCATCGACGAACTCAACGAGTGGCGCGACAAGCCGGTGATCGTCCACTGCCACCATGGCGTCCGTAGCTTGCGGGTGGCTCACTGGCTGCGGGAGCGCGGTTTTTCCGGGGCCCGCAGCATGCGGGGCGGCATCGAGGCCTGGTCGGCCGAGATCGATCCTTCCGTTCCCCGCTACTGACCGGCTATTCTCTTGCCGGCGTGGTTTCCGCCCGTCTCTCGTCGACCTGAACTCCCCGGAGTGCGACCCCATGAGCGATCCCTGCACGTCCAGCCCGGTCTCCCGACGGCATGCCATCCAGGCCGTCGGCGCCGCCACGGTCACCGCCGCCGCCGGCGTCCGGGCCGTGCACGCCCAGTCACCGTCGAGCGACGTGATCCGCGTGGGCCTCGTGGGCGCCGGCGGTCGCGGCACCGGGGCCATGATGCAAACCCTCGCCGTGCCCGGCTCCAACGTAAAACTCACGGCCATCGCCGACGTCTTCGGCTCGTCGATCGATAACGCCCTCAAGCAGGCGGAATCCCAGAAGGACAAGGTCGACTGCCCCGAGGAACGCCGCTTCAAGGGTCTCGACGGCTACAAGCAGGTGCTCGACCACTGCGACGTCGTGATCCTCGCCACGCCCCCCGGTTTCCGGCCCTTCCACTTCGAGGAGGCCGTCAAGGCGGGCAAGCACGTGTTCATGGAAAAGCCGGTGTGCGTCGACGCCTTCGGCGCCCGGCTCTGCCTCCAGGCCGCCAAGATGGCCGACGAGAAGAAGCTCAAGGTCGTCGTCGGCCTCCAGCGGCACTACGAGGACAAGTACCTGCAAACGCTGGCCCGCGTCCGCGACGGCCTGGCCGGTGACATCGTCTCCGGCCAGGTCTACTGGAACGGCGACCGCCCCTGGTTCAAGAACCGCAAGCCGGAGATGAGCGAATTGCAGTATCAACTCTACAACTGGTACCACTTCATGTGGTTGTCCGGCGACCACATCGTCGAGCAGCACGTCCACAACATCGACGTCGCCAACTGGTTCCTCGACAAACTGCCAGTTTCGGCCTACGGCATCGGCGGCCTGCAGAACCGTAAGCCCGACCAGCCCACGCAGATCTACGACCACCATGCGGTCACGTTCACCTATCCGGGCGGCGTGAAGATCGCCAGCCAGTGCCGGCATTTTCCCGGCGGCGAGGGCCGCGTGAGCGAGGAGTTCCAGGGCACCAAGGGGATCGTGCGGATCGGCGAGATCACCGACCATGCCGGCAAGGTGCTATGGAAGTACGACGGCAAGGGCGACAACCCCTACCAGGTGGAACACGACGCCCTGCACGACGCGATCCGCACCGACAAGCCGCTCAACAACGCCTCGTACGGCACCACGTCGAGTTTCACGGCAGTGCTCGGCCGCTACGCGACCTACAGCGGCAAGCAGGTGGCCTACGACAAGGTGCTCGGCCTCGACGACCGGACGATGCCAGAAGGGCTCGCGTGGGACGGCCCGGCTCCCTTCCAGCCCGGGGCCGACGGCCTCTACCCGCTTCCCATGCCGGCGACCTTCAAGATGACCGCCGAACGAAAGGACCCCGTCTCGTGATCGTCGGGGTGCCCAAGGAGACGAAGCGCGACGAATACCGGGTCGCCATGCTGCCGGTCGGCGTCGAGGAGCTGGTGCGGGCCGGCCACACGGTGCTCGTGGAGCGCGGGGCCGGCTCCGGCTCCGGCCTGCCCGACGAGTCCTACGCCGGCTGCGGGGCCGAGCTCGTCGATGCGGCGGCGGCGGTCTTCGGCCGGGCCGACATGATCGTCAAGGTCAAGGAGCCGCAACGGCCGGAGCTGGCCCTGATCCGTCCCGGCCAGACGGTGTTCACCTACTTCCACTTCGCTGCCGATCGCGGCCTCACCGAGGGCTTTTTGAGTACCGGGGCCACGGCAGTCGCCTACGAAACGCTCCGCGACGACCGCGGCCGGCTGCCGCTGCTCGTGCCCATGAGCGAGGTGGCGGGGCGGATGAGCATCCAGGAGGGAGCGAAGTATCTGGAGCGGCCCCAGATGGGCCGCGGCATCCTCCTCGGCGGCGTGCCGGGCGTCGCGCCGGCCAACGTCCTCGTCCTTGGCGCTGGCTCGGTGGGCGCCAACGCCGCCAAGGTGGCCGCCGGCTTCGGGGCCAACATCGCGCTCCTCGACACGAACCTCGAACGGCTGCGGTACCTCGACGACGTCACGCCGCCGAATATCGACTGCCTCTACTCCGACCGGCACACGATCCGCGAACGGCTCGGTTGGGCCGACCTGGTTGTGGGCAGCATCCTCATTCCCGGGGCCCGGGCGCCACACCTCGTGGAGCGCGACGACCTCAAGCTCATGAAGCCGGGCGCGGTGATCATCGACGTGGCGATCGACCAGGGAGGCTGCGTGGCCACCAGCCGGCCGACCACCCACGCCGATCCCACCTACGTCGTGGACGACGTGGTCCACTACTGCGTCACGAACATGCCGGGCGCGGTGGGCCGCACCAGCACCTACGCGTTGTGCAACGCCACCCTGCCCTACGTGCTCCAACTGGCCGCGATCGGTGTCGATCGCGCCGCCGCGGAGAGCGCCGCGATCCGCTCCGGCGTCAACGTCCTCCGTGGTCGGCTCGTGCAGCCCGCCGTGGCGGCGGCCTTCGGGCTGCCGTGCGAGAAGCTAGCCGCGTGACCCACCGATGATTCCCGCCTCGCTTCGCTGGTCCGGCGACGTTCCCGGCCGTCTCGAGATCCTCGACCAGACGCTGCTGCCGGGGCGGCTGGAGTGGGTTTCCTGTGTCGATGTCGGCACGGTCGTGGAGGCGATCCGCAGCCTGCGCGTGCGCGGGGCCCCAGCGATCGGTATCGCCGGCGCCTACGGCCTGGCCGTGGCGGCGGGCGAGGCCCTGCGCGACGGACTGCCAGCGGAGGCGGCCCGGGCCCACGTCCGCGCCCGCGGCGCGGAGCTCGCCACGGCCCGGCCCACGGCGGTGAACCTCCGCTGGGCCGTCGAACGCTGCCTCGGCACGCTCGCCTCGCTGCCGCCATCCGCCGACACGTGTGCGATTGGCGCCGCGCTGTTGGCGGAGGCCCAGGCGATCCACGAGGAGGACCGGCGGCTCTGCGCGGCGATCGGCCGGCACGGCGCCCCGCTGCTGCCTGACGGCGGCGTGCTCACGCACTGCAATACCGGGGCCCTGGCCACCGGCGGCGACGGCACGGCGTTGGCCGTGATCACCACGGCCTGGGAGCAGGGACGGAAGCTCGAGGTGTTCGCCGACGAGACGCGGCCGCTCTTCCAGGGCGCCCGGCTCACGGCCTGGGAGCTGGTCCAACGCGGCATCCCGGTCACGGTTCTGGCGGACGCCGCCGCCGGCCACCTGCTCCGCACGGGCCGGATCAAGGCCTGCATCGTGGGCGCAGACCGGATCACGGCCCGCGGCGACACGGCCAACAAGATCGGCACCTACGCGCTCGCCGTTCTCGCCGCAGCCCACGACGTGCCCTTCTACGTGGCGGCGCCGTCGAGCACG
Source organism: Pirellulales bacterium (assembly GCA_044358905.1). Taxonomy (GTDB): domain Bacteria; phylum Planctomycetota; class Planctomycetia; order Pirellulales; family UBA1268; genus QWPN01. The sequence continues at coordinate 7,488 of JBIKND010000059.1, forward strand.
TTCGACCTGGCGCTCGAGGACGGAGCCGACATCCCCATCGAGGAGCGGGCGGGGGACGAGGTCCTGCGGCCCCTCGGGGTGCAGGCGGCGCCCGCCGGTGCCCGGGCCTACAATCCCGCGTTCGACGTCACGCCGGCGCGCCTCATCCGCGGCATCGTCACGGAGCGGGGCGTGATCGCGCCCGTGACCCGGGAAAACATCCTCGCGATGCTGGGCGACGGGGCGAGGTAGAATTGCTGCCGGAAAGCAGCCTGCATGTCGCCCATCGCCCCAGCCCAGCCCGAAGCCGCCGCCAATCCGTTCCCCGGCTACGCCGCTCCGCCGGGCTCCTACGACGAACTCCGCGGCGCCGATGGCGCCGCCCGGCCGCACTGGCGGCGGCTCGTCGAGCGGCTGGGCGCCTGGGAGTCGGCCGAACTCGTCGACCGCTGGGAGCGGGCCCGCCGGCTGATCCGCGACAACGGCGTCACCTACAACCTCCACGACGACTCGGCCGGCGAACAGCGGCCCTGGGTCCTCGACCCGATCCCCCTCGTCGTCGCCGCCGACGAATGGAGCCGGCTCGAGGTCGGCATCAACCAGCGGGCCCGGGTCCTCGACGCCCTGCTCGCCGACCTGTACGGTCCCCAGCAGGTGGTGGAGGAGGGAATCGTGCCGGCGGCGCTCGTGCACGCCCACCCCGGGTTCCTGCGGTGCTGCCACGGCCTGTCGATGCCTGGCGGCCGCTGGCTGCATCTGTACGCCGCGGTCGTGGCCCGCAACCACGACGGCAAGTGGCTGGCGCTCGGCGATCGCACCGGGGTGCCGCACGGCCTGGGCTACGCGCTCGAAAACCGGCTGGTCGTGTCGCGGCTACTGCCCGACGTCTTCCAGGAGTGCAACGTCGAGCGGCTGGCGCCGTTCTTCATCGGCCTTCGCGCGATGCTCCGCGACCTGGCCGCCGGCCGCGACGCGCCCCGGATCGCGCTGCAGAGCCCCGGCCCGCGTTCCTCGACCTACTTCGAAGACGCCTACCTCGCCCGCTACCTCGGCTACACGCTCGTGGAGGGGGGCGACCTCGCCGTTCGCGACGATCGCGTGGCGCTCAAGACGCTCGGCGGACTCGTGCCGATGGACGTGCTCCTCCGCCGCGTGGACGACCGGGAGTGCGATCCGCTCGAACTCGATGGCACGGCGCTCGAAGGCACGCCCGGGCTCGTCCAGGCCGTCCGTCGCGGCCGCCTGGCGACGGCCAACGCCCTCGGCAGCGGATTGGTGGAGTCGCCGGGTTTCGCCGAGTTTCTGCCGGCAGTGGCCCAGCGGCTGCTGGGTGAGGAACTGATCCTGGCCGGTCCGCGCTCCTGGTGGTGCGGCAATGCGGCCAACCTCGATCACGTCCTCGACGCGTTCGACCAGCTCGTGATCGAGCCGGTGGTGCCCCGCCGGGGCATGAAACGGGCGGTGCCGGCCCTGCTCGACCCGCCGGCGCGGGCGGCGCTGGCCGCCGAGATCCGCCGCGAGCCCGGCAAGTGGGTGGGCCGCGAAATGGTGGAGCGGTCGACGGCGCCCTGCTGGAGCGGCGGGGCCATCGTGCCGGCCGCGGTGCTGATGCGTTGCTTCGCGGTGGCGACGCCGTACGGCTACCAGTCGATGCGCGGCGGTCTGGCCCGGATGTCGGTCGGCCGCTCGGCCCGCGAGGAGCTGCTGCTCTCCAGCCAGGGATCGAAGGACGTATGGGTGCTGGCCGAGGGCCCCGTGCCCGCTGTCTCGCTCCTGCCGCCCCCCGGGCAACCCGTGCCCCTGCGGCGGAGCGGCAACGATCTGCCCAGCCGCGTCGCTGATCACCTCTTTTGGCTGGGCCGGCACGTGGAACGCGCCGAGGGCACGGCCCGCCTGCTGCGGGCCGTCGCGGCCCGGATGACCTCCGAGGCGAATCGCGAGTCGGCCACCGAGGCGGCCATGCTGCTGGGCGCCACGACGTCGCCGCCGCAGGTCCGTCCGGCCTGGCTGGAGCCCCATCGTCACGACACGCCCTGGGAAATCGCCGCCGAAATCCAGGCGCTCGTGTTCGACGAGTCGCGGCCCGGCAGCGTGCGATCCTCCGTCGCCAACCTGTGGCGGATGGCCTCCGTGGTCCGCGACCGGATCTCAATCGACTCGTGGAAGATTCTGGCCCGCGTGCGCCGTGACTGCTACGGTGATCGCGGCGCGGCGGCCGACGTGCTCTCCCTGCTCGATACGCTGATCCTCGACCTCTCGGCCTTCGCCGGCCTGGGTATGGAAAGCATGACCCGCGGGCCAGGCTGGCGGTTTCTCGACATGGGCCGCCGGATCGAGCGGTCGCGGGCGGCGATCCAGCTGCTCGGCGGCACGCTCGTCGCCGCGGCCCCCGGCCCGCGGCCCGACGCGCAGCGGCTCGGCGAGGTGCTTCTCGAGATCGCCGACAGTTCGATGACCTACCGCAACCGCTACCTGGGCACGATCGAGACGGAGCCGCTCATCGACCTGCTGGTGATCGACGAGACGAACCCGCGGAGTATCGCCTTCCAGGTCGCCGCGCTCGCCGACCACGTGGCGCATCTGCCCCGCGAGGGGTCGTCACCGGTGCTGGCCGCCGAGCAGCGGGCGGTCATGTCGGCGCTCGGCCTGCTGCGGCTCGCGGACGTGTCGGCGCTGGCGGCCGTCGACGTCGCCGGCGGTCGCGGGCACCTCGGCGGTATGCTGGCCACCCTCGACGCCGCGGTGCGGACCTGTGCCGAGAGCGTCACCCACCACTATCTCGTCCACGCCACGCCACGCCGGCGGCTGGGCGAGGGCACGGAGATCACCGATGCCCGCGCGTAAAGCCTCTTCGTCCCCGTCCCGCACGGTCCTGATTCCGAAGGTCGTGATCGTGGGCCGCCCGAACGTCGGCAAGTCGACGCTCTTCAACTGGCTCGTCGAGAAGCGGATCGCGATCGAGGATCCGACCGCGGGCGTGACCCGCGACCGGCTCGTGCAGCGGCTCGTACTCGAGGACCGCGTGGTCGATCTGGTCGACACCGGCGGCATGGGCTTCGACGATCCTGACGGCCTGACCGCCAAGATCGACGCCCAGATCGAGTCGGGGCTCGGCGACGCGGCGGTCGTGCTCCTCGTGGTCGACGTCCGCACCGGCCTCGTGCCCGCCGACGTCGAGGTGGCCCGCCGCGTCCGCCGATCGGGCGCCCCGGTGCTGCTGGTCGCCAACAAGGCCGACGACCCGAAGTTCGACCCCGAGGCCCACGACTTCGACGCCCTCGGCTTCGGCCCGCCCCTGGCCGTCAGCGCCCGCCAGCACCGCAACCGCGGCGACCTCGTCGAGGCGATCGTCGAGCGGCTGCCGGAGGCCTGGCCGGACGAGCCCGACGTCGTGGACCTCCCGGAGATGAAGCTCGCCATCGTGGGCCGCCGCAACGTCGGCAAGAGCACGTTCGTCAACGCGCTGGCCCGCGAGGAGCGGGTCATCACCAGCCCCGTGGCCGGCACCACCCGCGACAGCGTGGACGTGCGGTTCGAGGTGGACGGGCACTCGTTCCTGGCGATCGACACCCCGGGCCTACGGCGGACGAAGAGCCGCAACACCGACCTCGATTTCTACTCCACCCATCGGGCCCAGCGGAGCATCCGTCGGGCCGACGTGGTGCTGCTGTTCTTCGACGCCGAGGAGCCGGTGGGCAAGGTGGACAAGCAGCTCGCCGAGACGATCACCGAGGAGGCGAAGCCCGTGGTGTTCGTCGTCAACAAGTGGGATCTCTACGCGGCCGACGTCCGCCGCAAGGAGTGGGCCGACTACCTCCGCGAGCAGTTCCGAATGATGCCTTGGGCGCCCGTGGCCTTCGCGACCGCGAAGTCGGGACGCAACGTGAAGGCGGTGATCGACGTGGCCCAGCGGCTTTTCCGCCAGAGCCGCACCCGCGTGCCCACGGCCCGTCTCAACACGGTGCTGCGCGAGGCGATCGAAACCAACCAGCCCCCCGCCGACACCCGCGGCCGGCCCGTGCGGCTCTACTACGCGACCCAGGTCGAGGCGGCGCCCCCCACGATCGTGATCTCGACCAGCGCGCCGCGCAGCGTGTCGGAGCCCTACAAACGCTACCTGCTCAACACCTTCCGCAAGGCCCTCCCCTTCCACGAGGTGCCGATCCGGCTCCTCCTCCGCGGCAAGTCGGCCGAACCACGCGACGAGTAGCGGGGCGAGTCGCCGCCATCGTGCCCGATGCCCCCTGTAGCGGCGGTCTCCGACCGTCGTGCCCGATGCCCTGTAGCGGCGGTCTCCGACCGTCGACGGCTTCTCGACCGGCGTCTTCGGCGGTCAGAGACCGCCGCTACAGACTCGACCGGCGTCTTCGGCGGTCAGAGACCGCCGCTACAGGTAGGGCCCCGCGGAATCAGCCCGCGAACGACCTCAATCTGTCGTGGCGTGAAAGGGATGGCGCCGGTGAGCAGATCCGGTTCGACCGTCTCCTCGGGCACGAGGGCGGCCACGATGCGGCGGGCGAGTTCATCGATGCCCGCGCCGCTCACGGCCGAGGTGCGGATCGCGTTCGCGCCATCAGGGCTCGCCTGGGGTGTGAGATCGCTCTTCGAGATCACGACCAGTTCCCGCGGCCCGGCCGCCGGGCATGCGGGGGCCGCATCCGCAGGCACGACCCGGAGCACGAGATCGGCGGCCGCCGTGGCCGCTGTCGCCCGTGCAATGCCGGCGGCCTCGACGTCACCGGCCGGCTGTTCCCGGACGCCGGCCGTATCGACCAGATCGACCTCCCAGCCATCGAGTGCGATCCTCGTCTTCACGAGGTCCCGCGTGGTGCCGGGCACGGGCGAGACGATCGACCGCGAGTGGCCGGCCAGCGCGTTGACCAGGCTGCTCTTGCCGGCGTTGACCGCCCCGGTGACGACGACCCGCCACGGCCGGGTGAGCCGCAGGCCCACCCGGGAGGCGCGGACGAGGCGATCGACGGCGATCCTGGCCGCATCCGTCTCGCCCGCCGTGACGAACTGCTCGATCCGTTCGATCTCGGTGTCGAGCGCGCCGGCCAGTTGCCGGCAGAGCATCCGCGCGGCCTTGGGGCCGCCTGCGATCGGCAACGCCTCCCTGGCCTCGGCCGCGATCGTGCCGGCGTCGTGATCGCTGCCCGCGAGCCACTCGCGCCAGCCAATCTCAAGCGCCCCGCGGCCGACCAGGCTGCCGCTGATCGCGGCTGCCGCGGCCAAACCACCGTGGCAATGCACCTCGAGGCGATCGGCGGCGTGCCGAACGACGACCACCTCTTCGCCGCCAACGCCGCCCCACGAGCCGAACGCAACCGCACCGTCCGCTCGCCCGGCGACCGGCCGCCCGCCACGGGCTGCGAACACGGCATCCACGAGCGCCGCGGCGCCGACGCCGGTCACGCCGACGACGGCCAGCGCCCCACGGCCCGGCGGCGTGAGCAGCGCCACCCCGACCCCTCCTCCTCCGGGCGTGCCGGTTTTGCAACCACTCGTTGATTTATCCGCAGTATTCATACGTGTGACGTTTTCGGAGGGAGTGCCCCTGGCACGTCGCCGGGCTATGGCAGCAAGCGCAGCCATGGATGGCGAAGCGCAGCGGACATGCAGTGAACGGAGGCCCGGAGGGCCGGAGCGAACGTCCGGAGACGTGGCAGGGGCATCCCCGACCCACGCGAACCCAACACGGACTTGGACGCATTGAAAAGTCTCCACACCGCTCCAGCGACGCAACGCATGCCGCCCGCGAGCCGGGTTGGGCTCCACGGCGCCATCGACGCCCACGAAGAACCGCCTATCATCTCGTCATCCCCGGCACCGCCACCCCCGGAACCCTCTCCCATGGCCGACTGGCTCGAACCCGGCTCCAAGGCCCCGGACTTCACCCTTCCTGCCCACGACGGCACGAAGGTCAAGCTCTCCAGCCTCCGTGGCCGGCCCGTGGTGCTCTATTTCTACCCCAAGGACGACACCCCCGGCTGCACCCGCGAGGCCTGCGGTTTCCGCGATGCGCAGGCCAAACTCGCCAAGCACAAGGCCGTGGTCCTCGGCGTCAGCCCCGACGGAGCGGAGAGCCACGCGAAGTTTCGGGCAAAATACGACCTCCCGTTCACGCTCCTGTGCGACGTCGATCACAAGGTGGCGGAGAAGTACGGGGCGTGGCGGGAAAAGAACATGTACGGCAAGAAGTCGATGGGTATCGCCCGCAGCACCTTCATCATCGACGCCGACGGTCGGGTGGCGAAGGTGTTCAAGGCGGTGAAGGTCGACGGCCACGACGAGCAGGTCCTGGAGGCGCTGGCGTCCCTCTGACGCGCCAGCCGTCACGATCGGCACCAGGCGTTCCGCCGCCGGCCGCCGTACCGTCGAGTTCCCCCGACTCCCGTGCCGCATCGGCTTCCGGGCGCATACTTGCTGGCTGCCGGCGGGGTGCCGAGCGGCCTGCCCCGTGCCGCGGAATCCATGTCGAACTTCCTCGCCCGCTGTGCCGCGATCGGTCTCGTCGGCGGGGGATTCGCCGCCACCGGCGACCTCGGCTGGCTGGCCGCGCGGGGCATGCGGCTCGTGAACGCCCGCACCATCCCGTCGGAGGAGAAGCCGGCCGATGCGGAAGTCGCCGTGCCCGAAGCGGCCGCGGGGATTCTCCCACCCGCGCCGGCGGTGCCCCCGCCCACGCCCGACCCGTTCCGCAGCCCTGCGGCCGCACGGCCCGCCATTCCCGCCGCGCTCGATCCATCGCCGCCGAGCAACAGTCCGGAGCGGCTCGATCTGGCGACCCTGCACCCCGGCGAACGGGTCACGTTCTGGATCGGCCGGCCGACGACCGCCCGGCAGCCGTGGATCGCCTTCGACATCGTCGATCCCGCGGCGGGCGAGGCGCTCCTGGTCACACCCGGCATGGCGGCACGCCGGGTCACCATCCGCGCCGCCCGCGGCGGCCAGCCCTCCGTCGTGACGAAGGGCGACGCGATTCTCGTCACCCCTGTCGGCCCCGCGCATCACGGCCAGGCCGGCGGCGAGACCCTCGGCCCGATCACCGCCCTGGCCATCGGACGCTGACGATACGCGGCTCACGCGCGGTCGTTGCGCGATGCAGGCCTTCCGGATCGCTGATGCAGGGAGGGGATGCCCGTGCCCCGGGAGCCGGCGTAGCTGACCAGCGCAGGCATGGATGCCGGAGCGCAGGCAGCTCCGAGTGAGTGAAGGCCCGGAGGGCCGGAGCGAACGTCCGGTGACGGGGCATGGGCATCCCCGAACCACCACGCCTGGACCGTGACCCGGATCAGGCGTCCTCGTGGGTCGCCTCGGCGGCCTCGCGCTCCTTCGACCAGCCGACCCGCTTCTTCGAGAGGCCGATCTTCCGCTCGTCGGTGTCGACGCGGAGGATCTTCACCTCCAGCGGATCGCCGACCTTCACCACGTCCTCGGCATTCTCGATCTTGTCCTCCGACAGCTCGGAGATGTGGAGCAGGCCCTCGAGGCCGTCCTCCAGCCCCACGAACACGCCGAAGTTGGTGATCTTCGTGACGGTTCCCTTGACGACGTCGCCCGTCTTGTAGCGCTTGGGGATGTCGGTGGTCCAGGGATCGTCGGCCATCTGCTTGAGACCGAGGGCGATCCGCCGCCGCTGCTGGTCGACGGACAGCACCTTGCACTCGACCTCCTGGCCCTTCTCCAGCATCTCGCTCGGATGCGTCACCTTGCGGGTCCACGACATGTCGGTGACGTGCAGCAGGCCGTCGATGCCGTCGTCGATCTCGACGAAGGCACCGTAGTTGGTGAGGTTCCGGACCACGCCCTTGACGACCGCGCCCGGTGGATAGTCGCCGGCCACCTTCTCCCAGGGATTCTGCTGGGTCTGCTTCATGCCCAGCGAGATCTCCTGCTTCTCCTTGTTGATGGCGAGCACCACCACCTCGACCTCGTCGCCCGGCTTGACGAGCTCCGACGGGTGGCTGACCCGCTTCGTCCAGCTCATCTCGGAGATGTGCACGAGCCCCTCGACGCCGTCTTCCAGCTTCACGAAGGCACCGTAGCTCATCACGTTCACGACCGTCCCCATGCAGACGGTGCCGACCGGGTACTTGTCGGCGACCTTCGCCCACGGGCTGGCGGTCCGCTGCTTCATGCCGAGGGCGATCTTCTCCCGCTCGCGGTCGATGTGCAGCACCTGGACCTCGATCTCCTGATCGATCTGCACCATCTCGCTGGGATGGCCGATGCGGGCCCAGCTCATGTCGGTGATGTGGAGCAGGCCGTCGATGCCGCCGAGATCGACGAACGCACCGAAGTCGGCGATGTTCTTGACGATGCCGCGCCGCACCTGGCCGACCTCGAGGGTCTCCATGAGCTGCTTCTTGCGTTCCGCCCGCTCCTGCTCGATGAGCGCCCGCCGGGAGACGACGATGTTGCGCCGGGCCTCGTCGATCTTCAGCACCAGGCACTGGATGCAGCGGCCGCAGTAGTCGCCGATGTCGGCCGGACGGCGGATGTCGACCTGGCTGGCCGGCAGAAACACGTTCACGCCCGAGATGTCGACGAGCAGGCCGCCCTTGATCTTCCGCGTGACGAACCCGGTGACCACGTCGTTCTCATGGACGCTCTCCATGACGCGGAGCCAGTCTTCGATCCGACGGGCCTTCCGCTTCGACAGCGTGATCAGGCCACGCTGCTCCTCGAGCGAGCCATCCTCAAACTCCTCGAGCAGCACCTTGACGGTATCGCCGACCTGCGGCGGGGGTTCGGTTTCGTCCCACTCGTTTCGCGGGATGTGGCCTTCGCTCTTGTAGCCGACGTCGACGAGGACGAACTCGTCGTCCACCCGCAGCACCTTCCCCTCGAGCACCGAGTTCACCGCCAGCGTCGCCGCTCCGACCGAATACTCGCCCTCCGCGGCGCCGGCCATGGCCAGTTCGAGTTCCTGATCGAGTTCGTCTCCAAGTTCCAGTTCGCGAATGAGGTTGCGGTTGACCATGCGTCGGGGGGTTTCGGGAAAGCGGGTTGAGGGAGGGGGATTCTGCGGGCCACGATCGGTCGAGCCACGCAGTGTAGCAGCGGCCGGGAGGCCTCACAATCGAGCGTTTTTCTCCCCGGCACCGCAGGCTGCCCGACCCGCAGGGCTTACGGTGCGGGCAACACGGCCCGACCGACATGCCGATGCCATTCGTACGGAGCCATCTGGCTTGCCGTGGGTCGGGGGCCCCCCTTCCGCATGCCCACACAAACGCGCGAACCGCTGCACATGCCTCCGCCGCCGGGGTTGTCCGTGATCCGACCGCACCACGCGACGATCGGCCTCCTGGCCCTGCTCGGTGCCGCGGTGGCCGCCGCGCCGGCGCGGGCCCAGTTTCTCGACGCGACCGCGGCCGCGGCCGGTCCCGGCCGCGGCGACGTGCGGACGCTCAAGTACAAGGTCGGTCTGGTCGTCACGGCGGAAGGCGGCCCCTGCACCGGCCTCTACGCCACCCTGCCGGTACCGGACGAGTGGCCCGAGCAGAAGGTGCGGATCGTCGCGGAGGATGTCTCGCCGGCGGTCCGCAACCTCCGCTATCGGACGCTCCCGGGCGGGGTGAAGCAGATGGTCGTCGAGATTCCGGAACTGCCCGCCGGCAAGCAGGCCCGGGCCGTGGTGACCTTCGAACTCGAACGGGCCGCGATCGTCGTGCCGGACGACACGGCCGGCCTGCGAATCCCGGAGAAGCCCGACCGGGCGATCAAGGCCCACCTCGGCACGAGCCCCTACATCGAGACGCGGGATCCGAAGATCGCGGCGCTGGCGAAGACGGCCGGCAAGGGCCTCGACGGCTGGCGCAAGGTCGAGGCGATCTACGACACCGTCCGCGACAAGGTCGAGTATCGCAACGGCGAACTCAAGGGCGCGCGGCGGGCGCTGGCCGACGGCTGGGGCGACTGCGAGGAACTGACCTGCCTGTTCATCGCCATGGCCCGGGCGGAGGGCATTCCCGCCCGCACCGTGTGGGTCGAAGGGCACTGCTATCCGGAGTTCTACCTCGTCGATGCGACGGGCCAGGGCTGGTGGTTCCCCTGTCAGGCCGCCGGCACGCGGGCCTTCGGCGCCATGCCCGACCAGCTGCCGATCCTGCAGAAGGGCGACAACTTCCGCGACCCCGACCGCCCGGGCAAGTCGCTGCGGTACGTGTCCGAGTTTCTCAAGGGCGCGACCGTGAAGGGCGCGGGCGATCCCCAAGTGGAGTGGATCCGCGAGGGCGGCTGACTGTACGGGGACAAAAACTAAGGCACATCTCGCCGTACGGTAGCGACGAGATGGCAGTTTGCGTGAGGTAGGCGAGGGGGTCGGCGAACGCTCGACGAGCGTGGGGCGTATCCTCGCCCCAGCGAGAATCTGAAAGACCGCGCAGCGGCGACTTTTGCCGCCCCCGAGCCGGTGCTACACCAAGTTTTGAATTGCTCGAACGCAGCTCACTCGGCCGCCATGGGCATGCCGAGCGGCACCGCATCGTCGCCGATCGGGCGGCCGAACTGGTCGCGGGCGACGGGCGTAAACCACCGCGGGGCGATCGGCAGGCCGGCGTCCTTCCAGGCCGCCTCCAACCGGTCGCCGGCGAGCCGCACGATCTTCTCGCGGCCGCGGCCGGCCAGCGTGGCCCGATCGGCCCAGGGCGTGACCGGGCCTTCGAAGCCGGCGGCCTTGGCGTGCCGGAGCACCGCCGCCGAGTCGATGATGCCCGTCTCGCCCGGCATCAGCCGCTGGGCGTGGCTCAGCGATGAACCCGCACCCTCGCGCGGCGCGTCCGAGAGCCGCACCTCGACGAGCCTGCCACGCGGCGTCTTCTCGATCATCTCGACCGGCTCGCCCGTGACGTGCAACGCCCACGCATCGGCGACCGCCCCGATCCGCTCGTGCGCCACGGTGACGAGGCCCAGCAGGCCCTCGTAGGTGGAGATGAACTGATGCGACTTGCCCTCGCGGGCCTCGGCCTCGGGCTGGATCGCCAGGCCGAGCATGATGTTCCGCGCCGCGAGCAGGTCGCCGATCGTATGCAGACGGGTGCGGTAGAGTTCGAAGAAGTCCTTGAAGGAGTGCTCGTCGGAGGCCGGCGCGATCGTGGCCACGGCCCGCGTGGCCTCGGTGGCCTCGGCGAGTTCGAGAAACCGCGGCAGCGCCTTCATGTCGCGCTCGAAGGCGGCCTCGTCGGCGGCGAGTTCGACGGGCAGGTGGAACACGCCCGCCTTGAGCCGCGCGCTCACCATCAGCCGCCGGGCGTGGGGCACGCCGAACGTGTCGGCCTGCTGCTGGAAATCGAGGATGTCGATGTCCATGGCGTCGAACCCGAACGAGAGCGCCAGCTCGATGAGCTCGCTGGGACGACCGGAGAGGGGCAGGCCGACGGTGCTGAGGTTGCGAAACATCCGGGGATAGGCTCCTGATTCGGGAAAACGGCGAGCCGGGTAGTATTACCTGACGCCGCTCCTTTTTGAAGCGGGCGCCACAAGGTCGAGGCCCCCATGTCGATTCTCGAGGCCGTCACGCTGGGCGTGGTGCAGGGTTTGACGGAGTTTCTCCCGATCTCCAGCACGGCCCACCTCCGTGTCGTGCCCGCCCTTCTGGGCTGGGAAGACCCCGGCGCCGCCTTCTCGGCGGTCATCCAATGCGGCACCCTGGCGGCGGTGTGCGTGGCCATGCGGCGGGACATCGCCGCGATCCTGGTCGAATCCCTCGCCAGCCTCCGCGCCGGGCGTCTGCCCGCGACGCCCGCCTCGCGGGCGGGCCTGTTCATCGTCGTGGGCACCGTGCCGATCGTGGTCGCGGGCCTGGCGTTCAAGGATTTCATCAAGG
>JBIKND010000060.1:0-19156 GCA_044358905.1 Pirellulales bacterium
ACCGGACGGGCGTCCGGATACGGTTGAAATGAGAACGGTCAGGGTGGTCGTGCGGGTCAGGGAAACGGTGCCGACGGGCGGCAGCGGAGTCCATGTTCTAGGGATTTTGAGGCTTCTGTGTAGGGCGGGCCTGCGGAATCGTGGTTTTTCGTTCGTCCTTCGGGATCAGTGCTGGTGAACCGCCGCCCCGATGAACAAGGCCGACAGGAACGTGAAGATGTAGGCCTGCAGGAACGCGACGAACAACTCGAGCACGCTGAACAGCGTGCAGCTGACGACGCTGATTCCGGTGACGGTGGCCCACAGTCCCATCGAGTAGGTGGCGGCCGCCGAGATCAGCCCCATGATGCCCAGCAGCACGAGGTGGCCGGCCACCATGTTGGCCAGCAGTCGAACGGCGAGAATGCCGTGCTTGATGAGCAGCCCGGCCATCTCGATGAGGAAGATCAGCGGCTTGAGGATGATCGCCAGCGGCAGCGGGAGATCCATCGACGGCACCTGGTTGCCGAAGAAGCCGAGGAAGCCGAACTTTCGCATGCCGGCGACCACGACCGTGAGCAGCGTCACGCCCGCCAGGGAGAGCGTGACGGCGAAGGCCGCCGTCGGCGACCCGGCCCAGGGAACCATTCCCAGCAGGTTGCAGCCGAGGACGAAGAAGAAGAGCGTCAGCAGGAGCGGCACGAAGCGGTCGCCGTCGTGCTTCTCGAGGATTGCCTGGGCGTGCGCCGGGGCAGCATGGCCATGGCCGTCATCGTGGCCGTGGCCGTCGTCGTGGTGGTCATCATGACCATGGTCGTGGCTGTCGATCGCCGGACGGGCGATCTGGTCCCTGACGAACAGGATCATCGCCTCGAACAGATTCGCGAGCCGTCCCTTGGCTGGTTCGCCCGACCGCAGTTTCGCGGCCAGCCGGGTGAACAGCATCAAGAGGAAGGCAGCGAGCACCACCTCGAGGATCATGTACTTCGAGATCCCGAAGCCGGACTTCACCGCATACAGGCTCTCGAGTTCGGCGAACGGCTGGGGGATCAGGATCTTGCCGTCGAGCGCCTCGTTGAACACTGCGACGTCAGTCACCTCGGGATGACCGGCGCGGAGAAACTGCGGCACGTCTTCGAGGGTCTTCCAGCCGTGCCGCCACATCGCCTTCGGGACTTCGAAGAAGTAGCAGTCCTTGAGGTGGTAGATCGGGTTGTGGTCGGCCATCGAGTCGCGAATCCTGCAACGAAGAACGGGGCGTCGGGCACTGCGGCCCGACGGGGACGCAGAGTGTGCGTGAAGGGCCCGCTGTCCGTCAATTCGTGGAACTGGCGCCGCCGTTCCGGCGGCGCCGTGCCCCAATGATGTGCAGCAAAATGTCCGTGGCAAGGAGGACGAGATAAAAAACGAGCATCCACTCGGCCGCCCCGTCCGTCCGCAGGCTGCCGCCGGCCACCTGGAGCCACCCCAGGGCCACGAGAAGCGGGAAAATCCGCAGGCCCACCGCCCCTATCCCCAGGCCGACGGCCCGGGCCGGATCGGCCGGGGCGGCCCGGCCGGCGAGCCATCCCCCCAGGCTCGTCACGAGGCAGATGCCCGCCGCGAATCCGATCGCCCGCCGCCGCCCCGTTCCGCCATCGCCGACCGCCAGGGCGACGCCCGCCGCCCCAGCGAGCACGGCCACGAGGATCGCGGCTCCCGCCACGGTCCATGAGCGACGGCTCGTGTTGTGACTCACGATGGTCGTCGCTTTCCAAGTTGGACCAGCCAGCCGATGCCCGCCGCGAAGCCGATCACGAGGCCGACGAGACCCAGAAAGGTCGTGCCCAGGCGACCGTCGAGCCAGGTGCCCGCCACGGCCGGCAGGAACATGGCCAGCCCCACGGCCATGATCCGCGACGCCCAGACCATGGCTTCACCGACCGGCGATCGCGGCTGTTGGTCGGCCATGGGGGCTTTAGTCGTGGGAGGATAGCATACATCGTCGCCCGGGGAGACCGACCGTGTCGAGACGCAAACACCGCCGCCGCCGTCCGCGTCCGCGCGACCTCGCGGCGTCGATCGCGTCGGCCGCGCGGCACGAGGGGCGGCCGACGATGCTTCGGCTGGTCGCCTGTGACGGTGTGGAAACCCACGAAGACACCGTCGCCCGGCCGGAGGATCTCGTCGAAGCCCGCCGCCGCTGGCCCGTCATCTGGGTGGACGTGGAAGGGTTCGAGGATCTGGCCACGATCCGAGCGATCGGGGCGGTGTTCGAGATCGGCGAGTTGGCGCTCGAGGACGCGGTCACGCCCGACGAGCGGCCCAAGGTCGAAGTCTTCGGCCACCAGGTGCTGATCGCCGCCCGGACGGCCCGCTACGACGGCGAGGCCATCGTCACCGACCCGGTGGCCATTTTTCTCGGCGACCGCTACCTCCTCACCTTTCGCGATCACGGGGTGGGCGATGCGTTCGCCGAGGTCCGGCACCGCATCCGGCACGGCCGCACGCGGCTCGGCCAACTCGGGGCCGACCACCTCTGCGCGCTGCTTCTCGACGCCGTCGTGGACGGTTACTTCCCGATCCTGGAGCGGTTCGGCGACCGGCTCGAGGCCCTCGAGGAGGAGGCGATCGAGCGGCCTTCCCGCGACGCGCTGACGCGGATCCACGACGTCCGCAACGACCTGATGACCCTGCGGCGGGCCCTGTGGCCGACCCGCGACGTGCTCCATGCCCTGGGCCGCGAAGCCACGGCCTTCGTCGGCGACCATGCCCGGCAGCACTTCCGCGACAGTTACGACCACACGATGGAGCTGCTCGACCTGTTGGAGAGTTATCGGGAGATCGGCAGCGATCTGCGCGACATCTATCTCGCCAGCCTCAATAACCGGATGAACGACGTGATGAAGGTGCTCACGGTGATCGCGACCGTGTTCATGCCGCTGACGTTCATCACCGGCTACTACGGCATGAACTTCAACACCGAGTCGCCCTGGAACATGCCGCTGCTCAACTTTCGCTACGGCAACCTCGTGGCGGTGGGCATCATGCTGGCGACGACGATCGGCATGGTGATGTTTTTCTGGCGTCGCGGCTGGCTTCGCCGCTGGCACTGAATGCACGCTCAAGCGAGATCGACTCTGGTGTAGCACCGGCTAGAGCGCGTCTGACATAGGCCTAGCGCTATCCGCGCAGGCTGGGTAACGTGGGCGCCTTCAAGGAGGTGGCCATGAAGCCGTATTCGAAGGAGTTCCGCGGCCAGGTGCTCGCGGCGTGCGACCGAGGGCGAAGCACCCGCGAGGTAGCGACGTACTTCGAGGTCAGTGAGTCTTGGGTTCGTCGCATCAAGCAGGAGCGGCGGGAGCTCAACAAGACTGCCCCGTTGCCGAAGCGGCGGCGGACACCCTTGTGGGCGACCTTGGCCGATCGGATGCGTGAGATCATCCAACGGAAGCCCGACCTGACGCTTCGGGAGCTGAAGTCGGAACTGCAGACGGATCTCTCTGTTCAGACGCTCTGCACCGCGTTGCAGCGGCTTCGCATCACCGTCAAAAAAATCCTTATCGCCGCGGAGCGGGAGCGGCCGGACGTCGCGGAGAGGCGGGAGGAGTTGCAGCGTGAGCAGCCGCTGCTGAATCCAGATCGGCTCGTCTTCATCGACGAAACATGGGCCAAGACGAACATGACTCGTCCGCGGGGGCGGGCGTCCAAGGGGGAGCGTCTGCTGGCCAGTGTGCCCCACGGCCACTGGAAGACGACGACCTTCCTCGCGGCGCTTCGTCGCACGGGCCTGACGGCACCGCTGGTCGTTGATGGAGCCATTAACGGCGAGCTCTTCCTTGGCTGGGTAACCGGCCATCTGGTCCCGACCCTTCAGCCAGGCGATATCGTGGTGATGGACAACCTCAGTGCTCACAAGGTTGCCGGCGTTAGGGAGGCGATCACGGCTGCGGGAGCGATGCTCATCTACCTGCCGCCGTACAGCCCTGATCTCAACCCGATCGAGCTCGTCTTCTCGAAGTTCAAGTGGCTCCTAAAAACCGCTTCAGCGCGTACGGTCGAGATGCTGTGGACAGTCTGCGGCGATCTCCTCGACCGCTTCACCGAAAGTGAGTGCCGCAACTGCTTCAGGCATTGCGGCTACCGCTACACATAAACCGGACGCGCTCTAGGCCGAAGCCCCCCGGGCGCGACCTCGAGCGTGCTCAGCGGAGCGGCCGGTCCCCGGCCGCGGTGCGGCTTCCTGCCGGTTTCGGCGGCGGCATCGTGCCGCCGCGGTGACCTTCTCGCCGCGACACGCGACTACCCCTCGCTGGCTTCTAGCCGCTTGAGTCGTTCGCCGATGTCGCTGGGCACCCGAAAGACCAACTCTTTCCCCTTCTTCTTCAGTTCCAAAACTCCTCGGTTGGCAAGATTCAGCAGATCGGTTCGGGCCGTCTGATACACCACTCCGTGCAAGTTCTGATGCTCCTTGATTGTGTATCGCCGCCCAGGCGCTTTGACCGCCTCGATGATCAGAGCGGACTGGCGGTGGTTGAACAAATCAAGCGAGCGGATCGTTGATTCAGCCTCCCTCACCTCGGCCGTTTTTCGGTCGATGTAGGTCGACAACTCCTGCAACGCCTGGATGATCACGTCCGCCTGGGCGACGACAAAGTACGTGAGATCGTTGTCGTCCGTCTCCGTGTAGAGAAACGAACGGACATACTTGATCGGGGCTTTCCGCAGAATGTGCGAAATAGAAATGAACTCGAACGGCCAATATCCCTGTCGCAGCATCGACCAATAAAAAAGCGCTCGTGCCGTTCGCCCGTTTCCGTCGACGAAGGGATGGTCGAACGCAAGCCAGAAATGAAGGATGATTCCGCGAACGACCGGATGGACGAACGCATCTGGCGTCACGTTGTTGGCAAAGTCGCACATCAGGGCCATTCGCTTCGGCAACTCCGTGGCGATTGGCGGCGTGTGGAGGACTTCTCCATACTCCCCGCTCACGACGATCTTCTCGTCTGGGCGGCGAAATCGCCCCGCAGCTGTTGGATCGTCGAGCGTGTCATCAGTGACCATTCGATGCACTTCGAACACGAGTTCCGGCGTCAGCGCTGAGTCCTTGAGTTCGCGTATCCGCTGCATGGTGCGGTAGTTGTTCAAAATCATCCGCTCGCTCACGTCCCGCGGCTTGCGGCCCGTACGAATCATCTCGGCCGCAACCTTTCGCGTCGTCACTGCGCCCTCGAGTTGACTCGACGTGATAGCCTCCTCCATCAGCGAAGAAGCGAGAAACAAGTTGCGGTTTTCCGGGTTTACGACCTGCCCCGGCACACCGACTTTTCCGCCAGCGGCAAGATTGCCTGCCATGCAGAGATCAATGGCGTGGAGCGCCTCCAGCGCCACTTCGGGCACAGAGAAGCGAAACGGCTGGCCAGTGGCATCAGCCAGCGCGACGGCCCTCAGGCCATCGTGACGAGCCACCTTGATCGTGAGCCACCATTCGCGGTGCGTGAGACCTTCCGGTGCAGGGAGGTGGCGCAGCCTGTCCCAATGCAGATACTCGGCGCGGCCGGGCGCGGACCGAGCCAGCATGGCGAGTTCCGCAAATCGTTCCGGCGATACCTCCCGCATCAACTCAGCGAATGGCGGCGGAATTTCAGGCATTTTCATGGCCGTACCCAAAAACTAGCGATCTACTAATTTGTCCTATTTTAGTAGAAGACTAGCACATCGCCCCGCCCTACGGGCCAAAAACCGCAAAAATCACCGTTCAGACGCAAAATCACGTTCGCCCCAATCCCGCGGGCCAGCCGCCTGCGGCTGATCTGGGTGGCCGTCTCCCGCCGAGCTCCTCAACCACTGCCTGTCCCATGAGCCGCGGGCGCGGCAACCCAAACGCGCATCGGTAGCACCGTCGCGAAACCGCTCCTGCGGTAGCACCGAGGTAGCGCAGCGCGGTTTCCGCGCCGCGCCGGCCAGATGGCCGACGCACAGAATCCATCTGTTTTGATGGATGAGAATGAAACTGGGGAACTAGGATTCGAACCTAGACTAACTGGTTCAGAGCCAGTCGTGCTACCGTTACACCATTCCCCAAAATCGGGACCACCAAGCCTGTCAGGAAGGCTGCGGCAGCGGGGCCGATTCGGCACCGCGGGGCGTCCAGCGGTATGCTGACGCACCGGGCTCATCGGAGACTACCCACTCCGTCCCGCGTCGGCAATTCCGATTGCCGGGGCAGCCCGCCGGGCCCGCGAAACCGCGCGTCGGCCGCGGCCTGTTTTCGCGACCGAGGCCTACGGTGGCATCTCTCGAACTGCAAGGCGACAAGGGCCGCAAGCGGTACAAGATCACCGCCGACCGGGTCGTGATCGGCCGGCACCCCGGCTGCGACATCGTGATCGAGGAGCCCGCCGTCAGCCGGCAGCACGCCGCCGTCACCCTGGTCGGCGGCCGTCTCCACGTCGAGGATCTCCAGAGCCGTAACGGTACGACGCTCAACGGCCGTCCGCTCACGGCGCGTCAGCCCCTCGCGCACGGAGACGAGCTCAATATCTGCGGTCGCCGGCTCGTGTTTTCCACCACGTCGCGCCCCGCCCGGCCGTCCGCCGCGCGGCACGACGCCGAGGACGTCGTCGATCTCGACGTCGCGGCCGGCCAGGCTTCCATGATCCTCTCCCAAATGGACGTGCCGCGGGCGGCGGCCGACGAACCGCTCGGGCAGCACGCCGAGGCCAAACTGCGGGCGTTGATCGGACTCAACCGGGCGATCGGCGCCTCGCTGTCACTGGAAGAAGTGCTCCCGCGGATGCTCGGCGGTCTGCTGGAGGTCTTCCCTCAGGCCGAGCGGGGCTTCGTGCTGCTGGTCGATCCGCAGTCGGAGCGGCTCGTGCTGCGGGCCCGCAAGATCAAGGGCAAGGGCGAGCCGGGGCCGCTGCGGTTGAGTCTCTCGTTGATCGGGCAGGTGGCGGAATCGCGCCGCGCGGTGCTCTCGGCCGACGCCGTCTCCGACAGCCGCTTCAGTTCCCACGACAGCGTCGTCGACTGCCGCATCCGCTCGGTGATGTGCGTGCCCGTGGTCGGGGCCGGCGGCGCCCTGCTGGGGGTGGTGCAGGTCGACTCGCGGGACGTGCGCAACGGGTTTTCGTCGGCCGATCTCGAGGTGCTCGTCGGCGTCGCGGGCCAGGCCGCCCAGGCGATCGAGCAGGCCCTGGCCCACGACGAGCGGATCGCCCGCGAGCAGATCGACCGCGACCTCGCGCTCGCCCACCGCGTGCAGCAGGGGCTGCTGCCGTCCTGCCCGCCGACGATCGCCGGGTACGAGGTGTTCGACTTCTACGAGCCGGCCCGGCAGGTTGGCGGCGACTTCTTCGCCTACGTTCCCCTGCCGGACGGCCGGATGGCGACCGTGCTCGCCGACGTCTCGGGCAAGGGCGTGGCGGCGGCGCTCCTCATGGCCGCCCTGTCGGCCGACATCCGCTACTGCCTGGCCAGCGAGCCCGACGTCGCCCGGGCCGTGGCGCGGATCAACGAGAGTTTCCTGCGCGGCGGATGGGACGACCGCTTCGCCACGCTCGTGGTCGTGGTGCTCGACCCCGCCGCCCATCGAGCGACGGTCTGCAACGCCGGCCATCTGCCGCCGTATCTGCGGTCGCCGGCGGGGGCTGTCACGACCGTCGGTGCGGATCTCGGTGGGCTGCCTCTCGGCATGGTCGCCGATCGGGAGTACAGGTCGTGCGAGGTCGCGCTCGAACCGGGCGCCGTGCTCGTGCTCCACACCGACGGGATCAGCGAGGCGCTCGACCACGAGCAGCGGTGTTACGGACTCGAGCGGGTGGAGAACGTCGTGTCCGCGTCCGGTCCGGCCGCGGCGGACGTGGGCCGCGGCATTCTCGCGGACGTCGCGCGGCATGCGGCCGGGCAGATCCAAAGCGACGATATCTGCCTGGTCTGCCTGGGCCGCACGGGCGCCGGGGCCGCACATTCTGCCCAGAAACCCGCGCCCGCACGCCGCGGCGGCCGCGTGCAGCCCCGCGGCTGACGGGCCGATACCGGTGTCAGGCGAGCCGGCCGCGGGTCAGCGGCCCTGCCGCCGCACGGGAGGAACGACGATGAGCTTTTTTCAGTGGTTGCGCGAAGGGGTGCGGCAGGCGGTGGTGCTCGGCCTCGCCGACGCCGTCGAGGACGTGGGCACGCGGACGAGCACGGAGGATTTCGGCCCCGCACTCGCCCAGTCGCTGCGCGAGCGGCTGACCGTCCACAAGGGCTCGAGCCACGAGCCCGCGATCGTCGAGCAGGCGGCCCCGGCCCGACGCCGGCTGGGGCGGTCGCTGGAGTCGCTGAAGGCTCCGGTGGCGAAGGCGGCCTGACGGATCACGCCGGCGGCGCGGGCAGCGTGACCTCGATGGTCGTGCCCGCGCCGGGGGCGCTGGTGATCCGCGGCTCACCGCCGAGGAGGCGTGATCGCTGCCGGATCCCCTCCAGGCCGAAACGCTCCTCCGGCACGCGAGTCGGGTCGAATCCGCGGCCGTCGTCCGCGACCAGGATCCGCACGCTGTCGGCCGATCGCGTCAGTTCGATGCGAAGCCGCCGGGCCCGCGAGTGCTTGCGGGCGTTGCTGATCCCTTCCTGCACGATGCGGAAGACGCTGGTCTCCAGTTGTGGAGGCAGGCGGTCGCCCGGCATCGCGTGCGCGAAGGTCACCGAGCCGATGTCGGTGCGGGCCTCTTCCACGAGCGACTCCACCGCCTCGAGGAGTCCCAGTTCGTCGAGCGCCGGAGGCCGGAGGCCGCCGATCAACCGCCGCGACTCCTCGGCCGCGGCCTGGAGCAGCCGCAGCGATTGGTCGAACTCCCGCGCGGCGGCCGGCGGGCAGAGGTGCTGGCAGGCCTGGAGGTGCATCAGCGCGCCGGCGAGATATTGGGCGAGCCCGTCGTGGATCTCGTAGGACACGAGCTGCCGCTCCCGCTCCTGGATCTCGAGCAGCCGCCGGAGGAGGTTGCGCTCGTGCTCGAGCTTCCGCTGTGAGTCCTTGAGGGCGAGGATGTTCTCGCAGCACATGATCACCGCCACGACGTGGCCGGCGACGGTCACCGGCCCCAGCCGCAGCGAGAAATACAGAAGCTCGCCGCCGATGCCGCGCACCGTCGTTTCCGTGCTCCGCTGCTCCGCCGTCTCGAAGACCTCCTGCACCATCTGCGAGAGCTGTCTGGTGGACTCGGGGACCGTAAAATCGAGCATGCTGCGATCCATGACCTGATCGGTCGTGTATCCGTCGCCGACTCGATTGGCGAACACGATCGTGCCCGTCCGGTCGACCACGACGATGTATTCGCCGGAACTGCGGCAGACCGCGTCCCAGAGCGGGCCCGGGTCAAGAAGCGTGGCGGCGATAGGGGCGTGCGTCGGAGGCGATGCTGCATCGCCGCTGCGTCGTTCGCCTTTGGGTGCGGTCATGGAGCCAGAATCCTACCGCAGGGCGTGGCCTTCCGGCGGCGTACCGCTCGGGCCGCGGGGTCCAGGCGGCTTGGGTGTCAGATGGATTTGGGCCGCGGGATGCGGCCGCCGGCGGAACCGCCTCTGCCCCGCCGGCCGCGGCCGGGCCCGGCCGGAGCCTTGCCGGCCCGTAGGGCGGCGATCTCGTCGCGAATCCGGGCGGCCCGTTCGAACTCGAGGTCGGCGGCGGCCTGCATCATGTCGGCCTCGAGCTGTTCGAGGAGCTCCGCCGTGCGGCGGCCCGACTCGTCGCTGCGGCCCACGGCCTCGAAGGCCCGGCCGCGGGAGGCGGCGTCAGCCTCGATGCCGGCGCGGATTTCCTTGCGGACCGTCTCCGGCGTGATCCCGTGCTCGCGGTTGTAGGCCTCCTGCAGGGCCCGCCGCCGCAGCGTCTCGTCGAGGGCCTGCCGCATCGACTCGGTCACCGTGTCGGCGTAGAGGATGACGCGGGCGTCGACGTTGCGGGCCGAGCGGCCGATCGTCTGCATCAGCGACGTTTCGCTCCGCAGGAAGCCCTCCTTGTCGGCGTCGAGGATCGCCACCAGCGACACCTCCGGCAGGTCGAGGCCTTCGCGGAGCAGGTTCACGCCCACGAGGACGTCGAACTTCCCCTCGCGGAGGTCCTTGAGCAGCTCCACCCGCTCGAAGGCGTCGAGCTCGCTGTGCAGCCACTTGCACCGCACCTTCCGCTCCGTGAAGTAGGCGGACAGGTCCTCGGCGAGTTTCTTCGTGAGCGTCGTCACGAGCACCCGCTGGCCGGCGGCCACCACCTTCTCGATCTCGCCGGAGAGGTGTGTCACCTGCTGCTTGGCCGGCACGACCTCGATGACGGGATCGAGCAGGCCGGTGGGCCGGATCACCTGCTCCACCACCTCGCCGCCGGTGCGGTCCAGTTCCCACGGGCCGGGCGTGGCCGAGACGAACACCGTCTGGTGGAGCCGCTGCTCCCACTCGTCGAACTTCAACGGCCGGTTGTCCATCGCGCTGGGCAGGCGGAAGCCGTGGTCCACGAGCGTCTGCTTGCGGCTCTTGTCGCCGGCGTACATCCCCCGGACCTGCGGCACCGTGACGTGCGACTCGTCCACGAAGAACAGGAAATCGTCGGGGAAGTAGTTGAACAGGGTGCCCGGCGTGCTGCCGGGGGCCCGGCCGGACAGCGGCCGCGAGTAGTTCTCGATGCCGGGGCAGAATCCCGCTTCGAGCAGCATCTCGATGTCGAACCGGGTGCGGGCATTGAGCCGCTGGGCCTCGAGGAGTTTGCCCTGGCTCTTCAGCTCTTCGAGCCGCTCCTCGAGCTCCGTCTTGATCGTGGACACCGCGGCCTTGATCCGGTCCTCGGGCATGACGAAGTGCCGGGCCGGGTAGAAGTACATCTCGTCCTTCTTGGCCGCCACCTCGCTGCTCACCGGGTGGATGACGGCGATCGACTCGATCACGTCGCCCCAGAACTCGATCCGGCAGGCGAGTTCGTCGTACGGCGGCCAGACGTCCACCGAGTCGCCGCGGACGCGAAACTTGCCCCGCTCCAGGGCGACGTCGGTCCGCTCGTAGTGCACGGCTACGAGCCGTTCGAGGAGGGCGTCGCGGGAGAGCGGCATGCCGGCCGCGAGCCGGACCACCATCGCCCGGTAATCATCTGGCGAGCCGAGGCCGTAGATGCACGATACGCTCGCCACCACGACCACGTCGCGGCGGCTCACCAGCGCGCTGGTCGCCGCCAGCCGGAGGCGGTCGATCTCCTTGTTGATCGCCGCGTCCTTCTCGATGTAGATGTCCCGCTGGGGGATGTAGGCCTCGGGCTGGTAGTAGTCGTAGTAGCTGACGAAGTAGTGGACGGCGTTGTGCGGGAAGAAGTCGCGGAACTCCGCGTACAGCTGGGCCGCGAGCGTCTTGTTGTGGGAGAGCACGAGCGTCGGCCGGCCGACGCGGGCGATGACGTTGGCCATCGTGAACGTCTTGCCGGAGCCGGTCACGCCCATCAGCACCTGCGCGCCGCGTCCCTCCGCGATGCCGCCGACGAGCGCGTCGATCGCGGCCGGCTGGTCGCCGGCGGGCTCGTAGGGCGCCACGAGCTCGAACACGCCGGGCTGGAGCGGCTGGCGGCTCACGGCGCCTCCTCGCGGCCGCGGATCGGCCGCAGGTGGGGCCGCAACCGGGCCAAGGTCGCCGGACCGATGCCGGGCACGTTGAGCAGGCCCTCGAGGCTCGTGAACGGGCCGTGCGTGCGGCGGTGATCGACGATTCGTTGGGCGGTGGCGGGGCCGAGCCCGGGGAGTTGGGCGAGTTCCGCGGCGCCGGCCGCGTTGACGTTGACGGTGAACCGGGCGGTCGCCGCCGGCGGGGCATCGTGGTGCACGAGCCCGCCGCCGAGCCCGCCTGCCGCGACGAACCACACCGCCAGACCTGTGAGCGAACAGAGCGTCACCGCGGCCAGGAGCGACTGCACCCGAGGCGGCAGCAGCGAAGGCGCGGGATGGGGGGCGTTCATGAGTTGGGGCTGCACGCGGGATTCCGAAAGGTACGATAGCAGGCAAGCGAACACCGCGACCGCCTGCCGGCCGTAGGGTTCTCAAATTGTGCGTCTCTTCCGTCTTTTGGCCCAACCCGGCTCGGGGACGGCATGAGTTCGCTCGCTGGCGAACGTCCGCCACGCTCGCGATCCTCACGCCGATCCCCTCGCCTGCCTCGTCGAGCCCCACCTCGTCGAGACTTGGACTGTGAGGCTGGCGTTCGGTGGAGACCTACCGCGTACCGGAGATTCCCATGCCACAGGCCGCGTCGCCCCGCCCCTGCCCCGAGTTTCACCAGGTTGCGTGGGACGAGCATCTCGCCGCCCACGTTCGCCAGGCGGCGGCGGCCTGGTTCGCCGAGGACCTGGGGCACGAGTGCGACTGGACGAGCGTGAGCCTGATCGGCCCGGAGGCGACGAGCCGGCTCGAGGTCGTGGCCCGCAAGCCGGGCGTGATCGCAGGCCTGCCCGCGGCCGCCGTGGTGGCGGAGGTGGCCGATCCGGAACTGCGTTTCGAGCCC
This sequence comes from Pirellulales bacterium, assembly GCA_044358905.1. Lineage (GTDB taxonomy): Bacteria > Planctomycetota > Planctomycetia > Pirellulales > UBA1268 > QWPN01. The sequence continues at coordinate 12,475 of JBIKND010000060.1, forward strand.
GTCGTGGCGGATGGAGCCGCCGTGGCCGCCGGCGACGTCGTGGCCACGCTCGCCGGCGCGACCCGCAGCGTGCTCGCCGCGGAGCGGGTCGTGCTCAACCTCCTCGGACGCATGTCTGGCGTGGCGACCGCGACCCGCCGGCTCGTGGATGCGGTCGCCGGCACTCCCTGCCGCGTCTACGACACCCGCAAGACGGTGCCGGGCTGGCGACTCCTCGACAAATACGCCGTGCGGATGGGCGGCGGCTGGAACCATCGCATGGGCCTCTACGAGGCGATCCTCATCAAGGACAACCACCGCGCCGCCTGCGGATTGGCGGGGCTCACGCCGGCCGACGCCGTGCGGCGGGCGCGGGATTTCCTGGCCCGCACGTTCCCGCCGCCGCGGGTTCAAACCATGGTCGTCGAGATCGAGATCGACGCGGTCGCCGACCTGGAGCCCGTGCTGGCGGCCGGCCCCGACGTCGTGCTGCTCGACAACATGGGGCCCGCGGAGTTGACCCGCTGCGTGCAGATTCGCGGACAGGTGGCCCCGGCGGTGGTGCTCGAGGCCTCGGGCGGCATTCGCCCGGACACGGTCGCGGCGATCGCCGCGACGGGGGTCGACAGGGTCAGCACCGGCTGGCCGACGCACGATGCCCCATGGCTCGACGTGGCCCTCGACTGGGGACAAACGCAGCCCCGGCCGTAAGTACGGCTCGCCAGGAGGGCGAGCCATCGCAGGTCGAGACACACCTTGGCTGTGACTCCGACCTGCCAAGCCCGCGGGGGCCATGGATGGCGTTTGCCTTCGCGCCGGCGCATCCCTTCGGGCCTGCTTCGGCTTACGCGAGGCTCGCCAGGAGGGCGAGCCATCGCAGGTCGAGACACACCTTGGCTGTGACTCCGACCTGCCAAGCCCGCGGGGGCCATGGATGGCCCCGCGGGCGTAAAACTAGACCCCTAGCAGGCGATTCCGCTTGGTGCGGCGCTCGGCGCGGAGGCGGGCCCGACGCTTCGTCTCGCTCGGCTTCTCGAAGAACTCGCGACGCCGCATCTCCTTCTTGATGCCGCTGCGCTCGACCAATTTCCGAAAGCGGCGAACCGCCTCCTGGATGCTCTCCCGTTCGCGAACCGTCAACTTGACCATGCGTGCTCCGAAAACCTCGACCTGACAAAAAAAGGGGGCCGCCGGGGGGCCTTGGGAACGGCGGCTGCCGACCCTTCCAAGCCCCGGAGTATAAGGATCGATCGCCGGCGCGTCCACCACGACCGTTTCCGTGATTGCCCGCCTCGGATCGCCCGGGGTTCCCGGGTTTACCCGGCCGCGGGCCCGCCGCCACAATGCCTCCTGCTCGGGAGCCCCCCGCTTCCGGCCTCCCCTGCCCTGCGGTGGCTCGCGATGATCGTCCCAGGATGGCTGACCCTGCCGGCTCTGCTCGCCGACGCCGACATCCTGACGCCGGTCTCCGAGGCGCTGGCCTTGCCCGCCGACGTCGACCTGCGACGCGAGTTCTTCGTCGCCGTGGCCGCCTTGCTCGTGTCGGCCGTCACGCTGCCGCGCGGCCGGCGCCGGTTCGCGGTCTGGCCGCTCGCCCTGCTCCTGCTCGCGCCGCTGCCGTTGCTCGTGGCCCTGCTCTTCCCCGACTCCACCGAGGCGCCCGCGAACGCGATCCTCGGCGTCCGGTTCTTCCTGCTCGCGTCGCTGCTGCAGTCGGTGCTGCTGTTTGTCGTGGTCTGCGCGTGGGAGCGGATCGCCAAGCCGCTGCCGCAGATCTTTCTCGACGTGCTTCGCTGGCTGATGATCGGCGTGGCGCTCGTGGCCATTCTCTACGAGGCGGGCCTCGCCGCCGGCAACCTGTTCACCGGGTCGGCCGTGGTTACCGCCGTGCTCGGCTTCGCCCTCAAAGACACGCTCGGCAACGTGTTCGCGGGGCTGGCGATCCACGCCGAGCACCCCTTCGAGGTGGGCGATTGGATCCAGTACGACGCCAACACCGCGCACATCGGCAAAGTCGTGGAGATCAACTGGCGGGCCACGAAGGTGATCACGCTCGACGAGGCCTACGTGATCATTCCCAACGGCCAGCTCGCGCAGGCCTCGATCCGCAACTTCACCAAGCCCGAGCCCTGGTCGCGACGGTCGCTGTTCGTCGTCACGCCCTACGAGGTGCCGCCGCAGCGGGTGCAGGCCATCATCCTGGAGGCGATCAAGGGGAGCTTCGGCGTGCTCGAGCACCCCGCCCCCTCCGTGGTCACCAACGACTTCAAGGAGCGGGGTGTCGAGCACTGGGTGCGGCTGTTCACGACCGAGTTCGACAAGCGCGACCGCGTCGACGGCATGGCCCGCGACCGGATCTGGTACGCCCTGGCCAGGCACGGCATCGAGATCCCGGTCGCCACTCACGCCGTGCGGCTCACGTCTCTGCCGCCTCCGCTACCCGAGCCGCCCACCGCGGCCGTCGCCCGCCGGGTGGCGTGCCTGGAGCGGGTCGGCTTTCTCGAATCGCTCGGACCGGACCAGATCCTGCGGCTGGCGGAATCGCAGGGCGACCGTGTCTATGCGACGGGCGAGCAGGTGGTGCGGCAGGGTGCCGCCGGCGACAGCATGTTCGTGATCATGTCGGGCCGGGTCGAGGTGACCGTCCGAGCCGAGGGCGGGGCGGCCACGCAGCTCGCCGTGCTCGGGCCGGGAGACTATTTCGGGGAGTTGTCGTTGATGACCGGCGCACCGCGCTCGGCCACGGTCACGACGCTCGAGGAGACGCGGCTGCTCGAGCTGGGCAAGGCCGCGTTCCGCGCGGTGCTGGCGGTGCGACCGGAACTCGTGGAGTCGCTCGGCGGCGCGCTACGGCGGCGGCTGGCCGAGCGCGAGCAGGCCGTGGCCCAGCAAACCGACCGGGCCGCGCCGGAGACGCAGGACATGTTCCAAAGGATCCGCGATTTCTTCGCGACCTAGAGTGCCGTCGACTTCGGTGTAGCACCGGCTTCGGGGGCGGCAAAAGTCTCCTCGCTGTGGCCGCAGCGGCCACACGCTCGTCGAGCGTTCGCCGACCCCCTCGCCTACCTCCAGTAAACTGCCATTTCGTCGCTGCACCAAAATGAAAAGCGACCTAGCCCGCTCCCGGAGCTTCCCGCCGCCATGAAGGTCGAACTTCTCCCCTCCAGCATCCCGGCGTCCGACGCCCAGTTCCTGGTGTCGTTTCTCGTGGACGACGAGGTGGCGATCGACGCGGGCGCCGTCGGCCTGCTCGCCGACCTGCGGCGGCAGGAGCGGGTACGGCACGTGTTCATCACCCACGAGCACGTGGACCACATCGCCTCGCTGCCGATTCTCCTGGAGAACGTCTACGCCCCCGGCCCCGACTGCGTGGAACTGCTCGCCACCGCGGACGTGCTCGACTTCATCCACCGCGACGTGTTCAACGGCCGCGTGTGGCCCGACTTCTTTGCCCTCTCCACCGGCGAGGACCGGTTCGTCCGTGGCACGCCGCTGGCGCCGCGGGCGCCGGTGGTGCGGGCGGGCAAGGCGTTCACCCCGGTGCCCGTGGCCCACGGCTGCGACACCTTCGGGCTCGTCGTGGACGACGGCCGGGTGGCGGTGGCCTTTCCCTCCGACACCGGTCCCACGGAGGAGTTCTGGGAGGTGGCGGCGGCGAGCGGGCGGCTGCGGGCGGTGTTTCTGGAGGCGAGCTTTCCCGCGGCCCACGCCGACCTGGCCCGCCTGACCGGCCATCACAGCACCGCCAGTTTCGCGGCCGAGGTGCGGAAACTGCCGGCCGACGTGCGCGTGATCGTGGTCCACCGCAAGGCCCGGTTCGCGGCCGAGATCGCCCGAGAGATCACCGCCCTGGGCCTGCCGAACGTGGAACTCGTGCGGCCGGGATTCACGTACGATTTTTGATCGGGCCGGTCAGGTCCCGGCCTTCTGCCGCGAGACCTTCTTGCGCTCGTGCTCCGAGAGGAGGATCTTCCGCAGCCGGATCACCGCCGGCGTGACCTCCACCAGTTCGTCGTCCTCGATGTACTCGAGCGCCTCCTCCAGCGACATCCGCCGCGGCGGCTTGAGGAGGATGTTGCGGTCGCTGCCGCTGGCCCGCATGTTCGTCAGCTTCTTTTCCTTGGTGGGGTTCACGGTCATGTCCTCGGCGCGGGCGTTCTCGCCGCAGATCATCCCCTCGTAGACCTCGTCGCCCGGCTCGATGAACAGGTCGGCCCGCTCCTGGAGGCCGTCGAGGCCGAAGGCCACCGCCTTCCCCGGCAGCATCGACACGAGCACGCCGTTGGCCCGGCCGCCCACATCGCCCTCCATCGGCCCCCACTTCTCGAAGCGGTGGTGCATGATCGCCGTGCCCTGCGTGGCATTGAGCACGCGGGTGCGGAGGCCGATCAGGCCGCGGGCGGGGATCGAGAACGTGGTGTGGGCGAACTCGCCCCGCGAGCCCATGTGCTTGAGCTGGCCGCGGCGGGAGCCGGTGAGTTCCATCACCGGCCCGAGCTTGTCGTGCGGCACCTCGACGACGAGCGTCTCGTAGGGCTCGAGGATCGTGTCGCCCTCCTTGCGGAGAATGACCTTCGGCTTGCCGACCGAGATCTCGAACCCCTCGCGGCGCATCGTCTCGATGAGCACGGAGAGGTGCAGCAGGCCGCGGCCGCTGACGGCGAACTGCTCGGTGCCCTCGATCGGCTGCACGCGGAGGGCGACGTTCTTTTCCAGTTCCTTGTCGAGCCGGTCGCGGAGGTGCCGCGTGGTGAGGAACTTGCCCGACTTGCCGACCAGCGGCGACGTGTTGATGCCGAACACCATCGAGAGCGTCGGCTCGTCGACGGTCAGCCGGGGGAGCGGCCGGGGATCGTTCGCGTCGCAGATCGTGTCGCCGATCTCGACGTCCTCGATGCCGCTCACGGCGGCGATGTCGCCGGCCGTGGCCTGCTCGACGTCGACGCGGCCGAGTTTGTCGAACGACTGCACGCCCACGAGCTTCGCCGGCACGAGCGTGCCCGCCGCCGTGGAGCGGACGACCGGCGCTCCCTTGGTGAGCGTGCCCGACTCGACGCGGCCGATCGCGATCCGGCCCACGTAGTCGGACCAGTCGAGCGTGGTGATCAGCATCCGCAGCGGCGCCGATTCGTCTACGAGCGGCCCGGGGATCTTCTCCAACACCATGTCGAGCAGCGGCTCCATCGTGCCTTCGCGGACGGCCGGGTCGTGGGAGGCATAGCCGCCGCGGCTGGAGGCGTAGACGAAGGGGAAGTCGGCGAGGTCGTCGTCGGCGCCGAGTTCGAGAAACAGGCCGAGGATCTCGTCGAGCACCTCCAGCGGCCGGGCGTCGGGCCGGTCGATCTTGTTGACCACGACCACCGGCCGCAGCCGGCACTCGAGGGCCTTGGAGAGCACGAACCGCGTCTGCGGCATCGGCCCTTCGGCGGCGTCGACGAGCACGAGCGCACCGTCGGCCATCCGCAGCACCCGCTCCACCTCGCCGCCGAAGTCGGCGTGGCCGGGGGTGTCCATGATGTTGATCTTCTTCCCCTTCCATTCCACGGCGATGTTCTTCGCCAGGATGGTGATGCCGCGCTCTTTTTCGAGGTCGTTGGAATCGAGCATCCGCTCGGAGAGCTGGCTGGCCCGGAACTGGCCGCTCTGCCGCAGCAGGCAGTCCACGAGCGTGGTCTTGCCGTGGTCGACGTGGGCGATGATGGCGATGTTGCGGATGTCATCGCGGCGGGTGCCGGTGGGGTTCGATGTGGACACTGGGGGCGCTCGTGACTGACGGGGAAAACCGGCCGACGCATCCTGGGCCGGCGAAAGGCGGGCGACGACCGAGATCGTCGGGATCGATTATTCAGCACCGCCGCAGGCTTGCATAGAGACGATCCACGAACGCGGGGACCGGCTCGCCCGGGCGCAGCGTGTCGGCCGCCGCCCGGAGGGCCGGATCGCCCGGCGCCGCGAGTCGCTCGCGGGTCCGCGTCGCGGCCGCCGCGGCATCGGATCCGGTGAACACGGCCACGCATTCGTCGCCCCCCAGGCGGGCGACGATCGCCGCTTCGGCCGCCGCCGTGCGGAGTCGGTCGGCGGCCCGCCGCAGCACCGCGTCGCCGGCCGAAAAGCCCGCGCTGTCGTTGGCGGCCTTCAGGCCGACGACGTCGCAGAGCACGAGCGAGAGCGGTGTTGACGCGTCGCGGGCATCGAGAAACGCCTGCAGCGTCGCCCGGGTCTCGAGGCCTGTCACATGGTCGGGGTGTGTGGTCGTCACGGTGGGTCTCGTGTGGCGACGGTTCGGGGTTGCCCGTGCCCCATCGCCGGACGTTCGCTACGGCCCTCCGGGCCTCCGCTCTCTCGGAGGCGTCTGCGCTTCGGCATCCATGCCTTCGCTGGCCGCCTACGCCGGCTCCCGGGGCACGGGCAACCCCTCACGGATGCTTCCCGGGGAGGGCTCTCACCGCGACGGGCCAAGGCTGCAGGGGCGAGGCTGTGATGGTCATGTTGCGTCGACGCCCGCCACGATGGCGGGCGGCCCGTCCGGTGAGACCTTGGCTCTCACCGCGACGGGCCAAGGCTGCAGGGGCCATGGATGGTATGGGCATGTCGTATCAACGCCCGCCCGGAAGGCGGGCGGCCCGTCCGGTGAGACCTTGGCTCTCACCGCGACGGGCCAAGGCTGCAGGGGCCATGGATGGCCCAGCAGCCGTAAAAAATT
>JBIKND010000215.1:0-5507 GCA_044358905.1 Pirellulales bacterium
CGAGATGGTGGCGCACAGGCAGAGGAAGGCGATCAGGGCGGCGATCTTCATGACGGGGTCCTCGGGGAGGCTGCGGAACGACTCCCCGCCATTAGAGGCGGCCGGGCGTCGGCGGCCAACCGGCGGCCCGCGGCTCACGATTCCAGCGGCGTCCAGCGGTCGAACGTGGCCGCTTGGCCGTGGCGGATCCCGGCCGCATCGACGAGGTTCCAGACGATCGCCTGCTCGATGCGAAACCGCTTCCCGGTGCTCGAAATCCGGATCCCGGCGTAATCGTCCACGTAGCCGTCGCGCAGCGTCCGCTCGAGCAGCCGCGCCCGCTCGTCGCGATGTACGGGCTCGGCCGTGAGCCGCGAGGGCGTGCGTGTGAGCGTGGCGAAGTCCATCTCCCAGAGGGCCAGCGCCGCCGCGTTGCCGTAATTGAGCACCGGGTCGGCCTCGGTGCCGTGGGAGACGACGACGAACGGGGCGTGGAACAACCGCTCCGCCTGCTCCTCGATCGAGCCAACGCGGGGAATCAACTCCCGCCCCAGCAGCCGGGCGAACGAGTCGAGCAACACCTGCACGTGCGAAGTCATCCGTCCCTCGGGTCACTCCAAGAAGCCCCGGGCGGAAGCCCGGAGACACCGGGCCTGAACATCATCCCGCCGTCCATGCAAAAACATCGCGGGCGACACGCCGCCAGACGTGTCGCCCGCATGGATTGCACGAAGCGGTCGCAAAAGTTCAGCGACCGGCCTTCCGCCGCCGCCACCGCATCAGCCCCGCGGCCGCCACGCCGATGCCGGCCAGGGCGTAGGTCGAGGGCTCGGGGACGGCTTGGATACTAAAGCCCGCCGGGCGATCGGCCCCGGAGTTTGCCCAGGTCGCACCGGAATTGGTTGACAAGCGAGTCTGGTTCGTGACGGCCGACCAGCCACTGGTGTTCTGCTGGGTTCCAAAATCACCTGCGGAGTTGAAAGCCCAGCTGAACAGCCCACTACTCTCTAACGTGGATGCCACGATCCAGTAGGAGGAACCGCTCGTCAGCGACAGATTGGGACTGAAGACGAACGTCTGCAGGGTCGGCGTAGTACCAAGCACATTTTGGGAAACGGTCCCCAAAGCGGTTCCCGTCGGACCGGCAGTGCCACTGGCAAATACCTGCAGACGCACGTTCGTGGAGTTGGCGTCGAAAAGCCCGAGCGACACAGACTTCAACGTCGTATTCGTGCCGCCGACCGTGAATCCCTGGGCAAGCCAAGCCGTGTCGGTCACACCGTAATTCGTGTTGGAAAGGGCATCCAAACCCGTTGAGCCCAGATTTCCAAACACGACGTCCGGGGCGGAATACGCGACCGTGGCACAGAGGACCGCGAGGCTCGCGATCGCGGCGGAAAACAGGCGGGAGAACTTCATGGCGAACATCCTGAAAAGGAAAGGGCGAGGACCGCACCAGAGCATCGAATACTTGACTGCGGAGGCTTGCAGCACAGCTCACGCGATTTTCGTGCCGAATGCACGGCATGAACCCCAGCTCCGCTCAAGATGCCACGGACATGCAAAAACAGCCGGAAAACAAAACTCGATTGTGCTTATTCATCGGCTTCGAAAATCGCCACACGAGCGACATCTTTCGCAAAGATCGCGAAACGTTTCGCAAATTTACGCAAACCTGACCCCTACTATTGCGAAACTGATTCGCTAGAATTGCGAATCTCGTAAAGCAGGTTCTCGCCGGAAGTGCAACGCTCAGCCCCCCTGCATCCCAGCAGACGAACGACTGCCGCACGGACGCTCTCATGGATTCCCTCGCAACCAATCCCCCCGCTCCGGAGCTTCCTTCCCGAGCCGCAAGTTCGGATTCGCACTCGTCCGGCCGCCGCAGGGCATCGAACCGCCAGACCGGCTGGCTGCGGCTCCCGGGAGAGTCGCCGGCGATGCGGCAGCTCGAATCAGCCATCCAGCGGGTGGCCGACTTCGAGTGCCCCGTCCTGATCACCGGCGAGACCGGCTGCGGCAAGGAGGAGGTCGCCCGGGCGATCCACACGGCCGGCCCGCGTCGCGACAAGCCGTTCGTCGCCGTCAACTGCGGCGGCCTCGTGGCATCGCTCGCGGAAAGCCAGTTTTTCGGTCACGAGAAGGGGGCGTTTACGGGAGCCGCCGGCCCGTCCGTGGGAGCATTCCGCGCAGCGGCCGGCGGCGTCGTGTTTCTCGACGAGATCGGCGAGATGCCGCTCGACATGCAGCCGAAACTGCTCCGCGTGCTGCAACGGGGCGAGGTGACCCCCGTCGGCGCGACGGCGGCGCACGCGGTGGACGTGCAGATCATCGCCGCCACGAACCGAGACCTGGAGGTCGAGATCGACGAGCGTCGGTTTCGCGAAGACCTGTTCTACCGCCTGAACACGATCCACCTCACCGTGCCCCCACTTCGGGCCCGCGCGGAGGACATCCCCGAGTTCATCGAGCATTTCTCCGCCCACTTCGCCCGCCACTACGGCCGGCAGCAGTGGCGACCCGACGGCAGCCTGCTTGCCCGGCTGCAGGCCTTCCACTGGCCGGGGAACGTGCGGCAACTGGTGCAGTTCGTGCAGCGGTTGTACGTGTTCGAAGATCGGGCACCGGCCGTGCTCAACGACCTGTTCCGTAACGAGGGGAATGGCGAGCCGAGTCCGTTCGAAGACATCGGCCAGGCCCGGCACGCGCAGCCGGCCGTCGCCGTGCCGCCCGCCGCGACCGCGGATGGCTCCTCGTCCCCTGCTACGGAGCCTGCTGCGGAGCCGCAGGTGCCCGTATTCAACCTCGTGGAACTCCGCCGCCTCGCCGTCCGCCAGGCGCTCGCCGCCGTCGATGGCCATCGCGGCAAGGCGGCCGCGTTGCTCGGAGTCTCGCCCGGAACGATGACCAGGCTCGCCGACGAGTGCTGCCCCGAGATCGAGCAGCGCACGGGTCGGCGGCGGCTCGTCAAGCCCCGGCAGCCCCGCTGACCCGACCGCCCGGTCACGCCGGGCCGGCGGCCACGATGTCCGCGCCCGCCTGGTCGGCGTACGCCCGGAAGTTGTCCTTGAACTTGGCGGCCAGGCCACGGGCGGCCGTCTCCCACGCGGCCTCGTCGGGCCATGCCCGGCGGGGAACCAGCAGCCGCTCGTCCACGCCCGGCACCCGCGCGACGGCATCCAGGCCGAAGATGCCGTCGCGGTGCACGGGCGCCGCATCCAGGGCGCCGGCGTGGATCGCGTCGATGATCCGCCGCGTCGCCCCCAGGTCGATCCGCTTGCCCGTGCCGTAGCCGCCGCCCGTCCAGCCGGTGTTGACGAGCCACGCGCGAGTCTCATGCCGGGCGAGTTTCGCCGCCAGCATCCGCGCGTACACGGCCGGATGCCGAACGAGAAAGGCGGCGCTGAAGCAGGCCGAGAAGGTCGCCTGCGGCTCCGACACGCCCATCTCCGTGCCCGCCACCCGCGCGGTATAGCCGGAGAGGAAGTGGTACATCGCCTGCTCCCGGGAGAGCCGGCTCACGGGCGGCAGCACGCCCGAGGCGTCGCAGGTCAGGAAGATCACGTGCCGCGGATGCGGCCCCACGCACGGCATCTGGGCGTTGTCGATGAACTCGATCGGGTACGCGGCCCGGGTGTTCTCCGTGATCGCACTCGACTCGTAGTCGACCGCCCGCGTGGCCGGGTCGTAGACCACGTTCTCGAGCACCGTGCCGAAGCGGATCGCCCGCCAGATCTCGGGCTCCCGGCCTTCGGTGAGGTGGATGCACTTGGCGTAGCAGCCCCCTTCGATGTTGAAGACCCCGTCGTCGCCCCAGCCGTGCTCGTCGTCGCCGATCAGCCGCCGCGCGGGATCGGCCGAGAGCGTCGTCTTGCCGGTGCCCGAGAGGCCGAAGAACAGCGACACGTCCCCGGGCCGGCCGTCCGCGGCGATCCCCTGGTTGGCCGAGCAGTGCATCGAGAGCACGCCCCGCCCCGGCAGCCGCCAGTGCATGTAGGTGAACACGCCCTTCTTCATCTCGCCGGCGTATTCGGTGCCGAGGATCACCTGCTCGTGCCGCTCGAGCGACAGGTCGATGCTCGTGCGGCTGGTCATGTGGCTCGTGTGCGGGTTGGCCGGGAACTGCCCGGCGTTGAAGATCACGTAGTCGGGGGCGCCGAACCGCTCCAGTTCGTCGAGCGAGGGCCGGATGAGCATGTTCTGCATGTAGAGGGCGTGGTAGGCGCGGGCGCAGATCACGCGGACCTTGATCCGACAGCCGGGATCCCAGCCGGCATAGCCGTCGCACACATAGATCTGGTCGCGGGTGTTGAGGTAGTCCACGGCCCGCTGGCGGTTGAGGAGGAAGGTGTGGTCGTCGATGGCGTGGTTCACGCTGCCCCACCAGACGTCGGCCTCGGATTCGGGGGCCCGCACCACGTGCTTGTCGCCGGGGCTGCGGCCCGTCTTCGCCCCGGAGCGGATCGCGATCGCGCCGGTCGACATGATCGCCGCGGCCTCGCGGGAGACGGCGTCCTCGTACAGCCGCCCCGGCGGGGCATTGCGGATCACGACGGGAACGGTGATGTCATGCGGTGAAAGGTCGACCGGCAGGGGCATGGCGGGCTCCGGAGGCGGGCGGGGGACTCGGTGCGGGCGTGGATGCCCGATCATGGGACGCGGGCAGGAATGCGAGCATCGCGGCGGCTGCCAGGAGGCCGCAGCCGCAACAGCCGAACACGACGGACCAGGGGCTGGCCCGGACACGCAGGCCACGGATCGCCTGACGCAGCCGCCTGCTGAACTCGACCCATCCCTCGGCGCTCGTCCGCCCGCCCAACGCCACCACGCTCACGCTGCGCATGCCGCCGCGGCCGTCGAGGTGCACCTGGATGCCGCGTCCCGGCAGGGCTACGGTCTCCCCGGCCCACCGCGCCGTCGGATCGAGCGTCGCCACGATCTCGGCCACGACCGGACGCAGCTGCTCGAGCGTGATGTTGTAGACGACCAGCCGCGGCCGGGCGGCGAGCAGCAGGGCCGCGAACACCAGGCCTGCCCCGAGCAGCAGCATGAAGGCCGCCCAGACGGTGCCCCCGACCACCGGCTGGAGGAGGGCCAGCGGACCCGCCACCGCAAGCCCCGCCGTGCCCGCGGCCAAGAGCAGCAGGTCGATGGAGCCGGCCACGACCGAGGGGCGGCGGCGCACGTGCAGCCCGGCGAGCGCCACCAGATAGGCCGCGGCCGGCAGGATCGCGGCCCACAGCGGCACGGCGGCGAACGACCACGTCGTCATGGCCGCACCGCCATCCACACGAGGAAGGCCAGCCAGCAGGCCTCCGCGAGGAGGGCCATGACCAACGCCGCACCAAGCCCGCGGCCGCAGCATCCGGTCATCGGCGCGGCTCCGTCAGACAGGGTCGGGAACGACGAACGCCAGGTCGCGGGTGAACGCCTCGGCGAACTCGTAGACACCTTGGAAATCTTCTCGCCGGTCGGCCTTGGTCTTCCGCATCTGGCCGATGTCGATCATGTTGAACACGATCGCGCCA
>JBIKND010000061.1:0-19034 GCA_044358905.1 Pirellulales bacterium
CCGCAGAGTGGCACTCTGCGGAATGCGGCCATGTGCAGACTGCCAGTCTGCACCTACTTGGAGGCCGTGCGGCGACTTGCTCGCTGGAGCGGCGGTCCCTGACCGCCGATGGCCCGCCCGAATCCTCACGATTCCGCCTTGGAAAAAGGCCGCTCTCGACCGGTTTTCTGACCGCTCGTCCCGGGCCCGGTGGCACGCAAGTCGAGCCACGAAGACACAGATGGGGATTCGGGGTGGTCTGCGTAATCTGCGCAAGCGGCAGAGTTTTACAGATTTGCCCCCTCTCGCTAGCCTGCAACGCGACTTTTGACGCTCGGACGCTCGCGGCGGTACTCGTTTCCGCCCGATGAGACTTGTCGGGGTTTCAAGGAGGGAAAATGACGACGACTCTGCCATGCCGATCGGTTTCGATGCAGTTTTTCCGCGGCTTTCGCGCGGTCGCTACGGCATGTGCCCTGATCGCCTGCTGGGCGGCCGTCGGCCGGGCCGCCGACGGCTGGCTGACGAGCTACGAAGACGCTCTGGCGACCGCGGAACGGACCGGCCGGCCAGTTTTGACCGTGTTCACGGGCAGCGACTGGTGCCTTCACTGCCGCCACCTCGAGGAAAAGGTGCTGCACACCGAGGCGTTCAAGGGCTGGGCGGAGGACCGGGTCGTTCTGCTCATGATCGACCTGCCCCAGCAAGGGATTTCCCAGGAAGAACGCCAGGCCCGGTCGCGGGTGTGCATCAAATACGGCGTGCGCTCGTTTCCCAGCACGCTCCTGATCGGCCCGGATGGTAGCCGCATCGCCGGACAGTCGGGCTATACCGGGCAGTCTGCCGACGCCTGGGTGGCCGCGATGGAAGGCCACCTGCCGGCGATCGCCGGGAAGGCGGATGGGCAGGCGGGAGAGGCGGAGGAGGTGCTGTCGTCCCTCGACGAGGCCGTGGAAACGGCCCGGGACGCCAAACGGCCGATCCTGCTCATGGTGTCGCGGCGGGGGGACGCCGAGGCCACCACCCGCATGGCGTCGCTCATCAAAGACCCGGAGTTCGAGTCGCTGGCCCGGGATCACTTCGTGGTGGCGACCGTGCCGCAGGCCGATGACGCGTCGCCGGCCGCGGCCCCGGCGGACGATCTCGTGGGCAAAACCGAACTGGCCGCCGACGGCGTCGAACTGATCGTCACCGACGACGGCAAGACCCCGCTCTACACGCAGTCCGGATCCCAGCCGCCCCATCGGATCGTGTCCGGCCTGCGACGGTATCTCGCCGCCCGGCAGAACATCAGGCGGTAAGTACGGGCTGGGGACCGGCGGGGCGGGCAGACGGATTGAATTGGCTCGGGTTAGGATGTTCTGCGAGCGCTGCGGCGTCTCGCCGATCGCCGTACTCGTCTCGAGCCTCGCCGTGTCTGATCCTGGTGTCATTAAACATCCAAAGATGACCCAGCGTCGCTTGGCAGTGTGGCCGTATTGGCGGCCGTTAGCGGCATCGCCGCCCTTGTTTTCGAGATCGTTTGGTTTCAGCAGTTGGAGTTGGCGATCGGCTCGTCCTCCGTGTCGCTCGGTGTGATTGCGGCCACGTTCATGGGCGGAATGTGCCTCGGCAGCCTTCTGCTAGCCCGGTGCGTGAGTCCACGGCGACACCCGCTGGTGACGTTCGCCGGACTCCAGTTGGGCGTCGCCTGTTGTGGGCTCGTCCTCGTGCGTGCGGCGCCGGCGGTCGGCGATCTGTATCACCGCCTCGGCCCAGTGGGACACTGGGGATACGCGTGCCGAGCCGCCGCGGCTGCCGTGTGTCTGCTACCCCCGACGGTGCTGATGGGGGCGACCCTGCCGACGCTTGCCCGCTGGGCGTGGGCGCAGAGCCGCAGCGGCTCGGTGGGCTGGCTCCAGGCGGCCAACGTGGCGGGTGGCGTCCTTGGCTGTCTCCTGACGGGTTTCGTACTTCTGCCCCGTTTCGACCTGGCCACCGCCGCCGTTCTCGCAGCCACGACAAATCTCATGGCCGCCATCGCCGCCCTCAGGATAGTCCGGCGGTCGCCCTACGCCCCGCCCATCGCCGTGGCCTCCCAAGGGCGTCAGCCACGGATCTGGATTACGGTGGTCATCGGTCTTTCCGGGCTCACGGCCTTGGCGGCAGAGGTGATCTGGACGAGGCTTTTGGCGTTGCAGGTCGGCGGCTCGGCCTACGCGTTCACGCTGATTCTCGCCGTGTTTCTCACTGGCCTCGGGATTGGGAATGCCGTCGGCTCGGCGGCCGCGGGTGCCTGTCGGGACGCCGCAGCCGCCCTCGGGTGGTGCCAGTTGCTCTCCGTTGCGGCGATCGCCTGGGCAGCCCACCAGATTGCGGCGTTCCTGCCTTATTGGCCGATCGATCCAGCGCTCGCCACAAAGCCTCTGGTCATGTTCCAATTCGATCTGATCCGCTGCGCGTGGGCGATCATGCCCGCCGCCGTCGTCTGGGGGGCCAGTTTTCCGCTCGCACTGGCGGCGGTCGGCAGCCCGGACGGCGATGCGGCGCGGCCAGTCGGCCGCATCGCGGCCGCCAACACGGCAGGCGCTGTTGTGGGCGCGATTGGCGGAGGCGTGCTGCTCGTCTGGTGGTTGGGATCGCAACGAGCCCAGCAGACGCTGATGGCGATTTCCTGCCTGGCGGCACTGCCGCTGCTCGTGCCGATCACGTGGTCACGGCGAGGGTTGGCTTTCATCGGCCTGCCGGTGGCCGCGGTTGTGGGCTCGGCGCTGGCCATCGTGACGACACCGGCCACACCCGGCCTGCTCGTCGGCTGTGGCCGCCACTCTGCACTCCTCGACGGCCACCACGAGTTTCTGTTCGTCGGCGAGGGCCTCCAAGCCGACGTCGCCGTCTCCCGGGGCATCGCGGGCCGTCTTTACTATCACAACGCGGGCAAAGTCCAGGCCTCGAGCGAGCCGCAGGACATGCGGCTGCAGCGGATGCTCGGGCATATGACGACCCTGATCCACGACGATCCGCGCTCGGTTCTTGTGATCGGCTGCGGTGCCGGCGTCACCGCGGGAGCGGTGGCTCTCGATCCGCGCGTCGTGGCCGAAACGATCGTGGAGATCGAGCCGCTCGTGCCGCGGGCCGCTGCGACGTACTTCGGCGATCACAACCACCGGGTGTTGGAGGATCCACGGGTGACGGTTGTCATCGACGACGCCAGGCACTATCTGCTCACGACAGACCGCGTCTTCGACGCGATCACTTCTGACCCCCTGGATCCATGGGTCAAGGGGGCGGCCGCGCTGTTCACGGTCGAGTTCCTCGAGGTGGTGAAGTCGCGACTCGCGACGGACGGCGTGTTCACCATGTTCGTGCAGCTCTATGCGACGAACGAGGATGCGGTGAAGAGCCAGGTAGGCTCTTTCTTCGAGGTCTTCCCCGACGGTCTCGTGTTCGCCAACACGTCTTTCGGAAAGGGCTATGACCTCGTGCTCCTCGGCCGGGCCGGACCGGCGGTCATCGATGTGGACGCGGTCCAGAACCGGCTGACGCTGCCCGCCTGGAATCCTGTCGCTCGGGCGCTGCGTGAGGTCGGCATCGGCTCCGCGACGCAACTCTTCGCCACGTTCACGGGTCAAGCAGAGGACATGGTCGCGTGGCTCCGGGGCGCGGCGATCAACCGCGATGCGAACCTGCGGCTCCAGTACCTCGCCGGGGCTGGCCTGAACCTCCAGAACGGACGGGAGATCTACGACGCTATGCGTCAGCACCCATTCCGTTTTCCCGCCGCAGTGTTTCGGGGCTCGCCGGGAGGCCTGGAATCGCTGCGAAACGCGATGCTCGAGGACCGCGGCCGGTAGTCGGTGATTTCGCCCCGGAAGAAGTGATCTTGGCGGGTGGCCGCGGCGCACGTATCTTTTTTGGCGGCTGGAGTTATGGGCCCTCGCGTTTCCGTGATGAAGGTGGTGGCCATGAGCGAGCGAGCAAACCGATTGCCCCGTGCGGCCGGGTGCGCCCTGGGCTGGGGTGTGGTATGCGTGACCGCAATCTGGCTCATGCCCCCGGCCATCGCGCAGGGAGGCGCTAGCGGCGCCGCCGGTGTCGTGGTGGATGCCCAGGGCGTCTTGCGGACCCAGGTGGCGCCCGACGCCGGCCTATCCATCGAGCAGCGCAGGGCTGCCGTGGCGGCCCTGCCTGGGGACCTGAAGCGGGCGACTCCGCTGCGTAAGGTGGCGCTCCGCCGGCTGGAGGCCGAGGTCGCAAAGGCCGTCACGGCCGGCCGGGGCATTCCCGAGGAGTTCCTCAAACTCGCCGGACTGACCCGCGTGCAGTACGTGTTCGTCTATCCGGCGGATGGCGATGCCGCGGGCGAGATCGTGATCGCCGGGCCAGCCGAGCCATGGATCACGGATGCCACCGGTCGGGTGCGGGGCGTGGAGAGCGGTAACCCGACCGTGCTGCTGGAGGATCTGGCGGCGGTGCTGCGCTGCTTCCCGCCTGGTCAGCCTCAGGATCCGCTCATCGGTTGCTCGATCGATCCGCGTGCGGAGGGGCTCGCAGCGATGCAGAAGTTCCTCGCACAGACGGGCCGCGTCAACCCGGAGGCTGGCGTCGATGCGATCGTCCGCGGGCTCCGGGAGTCGCTCGGCCCGCAGACCGTAAGCGTGCAGGGCGTGTCTCCCGCCACGCACTTCGCGCACGTGATGGTGGAGGCCGATTACCGGATGAAGTTGATCGGGATTGGACTGGAGAGGCCCCCCGTTCAGATGAAATCGTGGATCGAACTAGCCGCTTTCGGCTCGGTCGCAGCCAACGCGCTACAACGATGGTTCTTCGTGCCCGAGTACCAGTGCGTGCGGATCAGCGAGGATGATCTCGCGATTGAACTGGTGGGCCGTGGCGTAAAGTTGTGCTGCGCCGACGAGGTAGTGCTGCCGAACGGGCGGCGGATGGCGGCAGATAATGCGTCGGGATCGGCCAAGCAGTACGCCGAAACATTCACTCGGAAATACCCCGAGATTGCCGCCCAAAGTCCGGTCTACGCCCAACTGCGCACACTCATCGACCTGGCGGTTGCGGCGGCCTACATGCAGGAGTTCGATGCGTATGGAAAGGCCAGTTGGAAGGTGGAGACGCTGTTGAGCGAGCAGGCATTTCCGATCCAAAGGCTCCCTCGTCCGGCAGAAGTCGAGCCCGTGATCAACGCGGTGTGGCGGGGCAACCGGCTCCTGACGCCGATCGGGGGCGGTGTGACGATGCACCCGCGGATGGCCCTCGATCCCCCGAGCCTCCTCATGGACGAGAAGGGCCATGTCGGGGCGGCGCGCACGGCTGCACGGGATTTGCCCGTCGGCAAATGGTGGTGGGATTGACCGGCGTAGCCGTCAGGTCCGGAACCGGGCGGCCTCGGCGTTGAGTTCGCCGATCGAGCGCCGCAGTTCGTCGAGTGAACTGGTGAAGGCGGCCAGCGAAGCGGCCGACTCGCCCGCGTCGGCCCGCAACGTTTCCATCGCGTCGCGGATCTGGTGGGCGCCCTGCGACTGCGTCTCCATGCCATGGTGGACCTGCTCCAGGGAACGGGTCACGGACTGCACCGGCTCGATGATCCGGCCGAGCTTCTCGCTCACGTCGGCCACTTCGCCGATCCGCATGCTGACCTCGTTGCGGAAGCGGTCCATTTCCATCGTGCCGCTCGAGACTGCGGCCTGCATGTCGCGGACCATCCGCTCGATGTCCTTGGTGGCCAGGGCCGTCTGATCGGCCAGCCGGCGGATCTCCTGGGCCACGATGCGGAAGCCGCGGCCCGACTCGCCCGCCTTTTCCGCCTCGATCGTGGCGTTCACCGAGAGGAGGTTCGTCTGATCCGCCACCTTGGCGATCGCGGTCACGACCGACGTGATGCCGCTGGCCCGCTGGCTGATGGTGGAGAGCTTGCGGGTGAAGGCGTTCATCGCGTCGTCGAGCTGCTGCATCGAGGCCGTCATGCTGTCGAGCCCGCCGCGACCCTCGTCGGCGACGCTCGCCGCCTCGCGGGCGATACCCGTCACGCTGCTGGTGGCCTCCAGGAGCTGCTCGCTGGTGGAGGAGATCTGGGCCACGGCGGCCGAAATCTCCAGGGTGGAGTCGTTCAGGCTCCGCACGGCCTTGTCCTGCCGGCCCAGGGCCACGGCGGCGTCTGCTTCCACACGCGACAGCCGCTCACCCGCCGCCTGGATTCGGCCGATCAGGCCGCCCAGCGACCGGGTCATGCCGCCGAAGGCGGTCAGGAGCCTGCCCATCTCGTGCTGTCCACCCTCGGCGACGCGGACGGTGAGATCGCCCGCCGCGATCGATTCCGCGACCGCGAGCGCCTGCCATACGGGATCGGCGATCGAGCGCACGAGCCACAGGGCTGCCAGCACGCCCGGCAGGCCCACGACGAGGGCCGCCGCCGTCGCGGCCGCCGCCTGCCACCAGAGCACGTCGCGGCTGGAGCGCGTGGACATCGCGACGATCACGGCGCCCGCAGACCGGCCGTCGGCATGCCGGACCGGCGCCGCGACGCGATACTCGTTCGCCGTGAACCGGCCGTTGGGCCGGCCGGAGGCGATGCAGTCGCGGGCCAGCGCGACGTCGGCCTGGGCCAATGCCGCCGGCGGTTCGGACGACATGCCCTCCTCGTCGGTGCGTCGGGCCATGACCGCCGCGAGTTGCGAGTCGAGAATCCGCACCTCCCGCACGTCGCCGCCGACGAGTTCGCCTACGAGCCGCCGCAGCCCGAGGGTTTGGTCGGGCCGATCCCGAACCGTCGTGGCGGCGCGGTCCGCGGGCAACGCGAAATCCTCGGCGGCCTGCGGTTCCTCGGCGACGGCCACGGCCCGCGCAAGCAGGCTGGCCACGGCGTCGCCTCCCGCGCGGGCCTGGTGGAGCACAGCCCGGCGGGCGGCCATTGTCTGCAGGAGCGTGGTGACCAGGATCGCCGCCAGCACGAGGAGCGTGGCGGTCAGGCCGATGCGTGAACGAAGCGACATGAGGATTCCTCCGGGGAGGCCGCGTGGGCTCCCCGGGAAAACCTAGTTCGCCACGGAGCGCCACGCCACCGTGCGGTTCGGTGGTGCGACCGTTGCGACCGTCGTGACCGGCACGATGGCCGGCTGGTTCCCGGCGAGCGTGGCCGTGTGCGGCCGCCGCAGCGATGCGGCGACGCCACAGCCGCCGACGGGTAGCAGCAAAAATGCCGGCGCCAGGACCCAGGGCAGCCACACGGGCAGCCCGCGGGGAGCGGGATGGGCGGGGGCGGCGGTGCGGGGCTCGAACGGCATGCCGGCGAAATACCCGCGCGGACCCGTCCGGGGCAAGGCCGATCACGGAGGTGGAGTGGTCCAAGGCCTGAAAAGGCGTTGTCCACGGACAGCCAGTGGCCGAGGCGGGGATCGAACCCGCACACCCCTCGCGGGATACGGGATTTTAAGTCCCGTGCGTCTGCCAGTTTCGCCACTCGGCCCGAGTCAGGCAGCATACCGCGGCCAGGCCGTGGCCGGTGTTTTCCCACGTCGCGGACCGGCCGTCTTTCTTTTCTACGGCCGTGCCGGACAATCGTTTCCTCGACCTCCCTCCCGCCTGGAACCCCAGCCTTGCCCGACACCGCCTCTGCCGCCGTGTTTCCCGGCATCGACGGCTTCCTCGGCACGCGGGCCTCGATCGGCATGGACGTGGTGCTCGTCGGGCTCGTGGCGCTCTTGCCCGTGCTGGCCTGGAGCATTGCGGCCGTCCGCCGCGGCCGCTATCGGCTTCACAAGTCGCTGCAGTTGTTCATCGCCGCCGCGCTGGCCGCGGCGATCGTCGTCTTCGAGATCGACGTCCGCCTGGTGAGCGACTGGAAGGCGCGGGCGGCCGTGAGCCCCTTTTGGCCCGGCGGCGTGCTCGTGTCCCTGGCGATCCACCTCGTGTTCGCCGTGAGCACGTTCGTGCTCCTCGTGTGGGTGCTCTGGGAGGCAGTCGCCCGCTTCCCGTCGCCGCCGGCACCGGGCACCCACGGCCCGCGGCACCGCCGCATGGCCCGCCTCGCCGCCATCGATCTCGTGCTCACGGCCGTGACCGGCACGGTCTTCTACTGGCTGGCCTTCGTCGCCGGCTGAAGGCCGCGACCCGTCGCCGAGGCCGCCGCGAATCGGCGGCAGAGCCAGAGGCCGCCGAAGTAGAGCAGGCACAGGGGGCCCGCCAGAAACAGCATGCTGTAAGGATCGGCGGGCGTGAGCACGGCCGACACGATCACGATCACGAGCACCGCGATCCGCCACTGCGACGCATACGTTTCGGCCTCGACGACGCCGATCCGCTCCAGGAAGAGCATCACCAGCGGCAATTGGAAGCCGATGCCGAAGCCGATCGGCAGGATGAGCACGAACGACAACCACTCGCTGATCCGTGGGTCGGGATCGAGGCCCAGCCACTCGTTGAACTGCAACAGGTAATCGAGGACGAAGTCGAAGACGAAGAAGAAGGCCAGGAAGACGCCGGCCAGGAAGAGCGCGATGCTGATCGGCAGAAACGTCCACACCCAGCGCTTCTCGTGCGGATAGAGGCCGGCCGCCACGAACGTCCACAGCTGGAAGAAGATCCACGGGCTGGCGAGCACGACGCCGACGAGCAGGGCCGCCTTTACGTAGATACCGAAGGCCTCCTGGGCGGAGAGCGTGGTGATGCTCACCCGCGGGTCGCGGGCCATCGGCTGCCAGAGGAGCACGGGCACCAGCGAGTCGGTGGCGAAGGCGGCGGCGGTGCCCGAGACCGGCGCCGTGCCGGTGCCGAGCACCTTGGCCAGCCGGTCGGCATGCACCTCGCGGAGCTCGAACGACAGCCCGCGGTTCACGACCGCGTCGCGGACCTCGTCGCGGGAGTAGGGCAGGGCGGGGCCGCCCTGCGTTCGGGGCTGCCACTGGTCGAAGGTCTCCAACGCCCGCCGCGAGTAGTAGGTGCCCAGCGCCCGTCGCAGCGGCTCCTCGATCAGATGCACGACGGGGCGGGCGACGAAGAAGCCGAGCAGCACCGCGACGGCCAGCCCGGCGGCCGCGCGGATCAGGCAGGTCCGCAGCTCCTCCAGGTGCTCGCCGAACGTCATCGTCGAGCTCTGGAACAGGTCGTCGTCGGTTGGCCGCGCCATGCCTCGACTCTACTTCAAAATCGGCCGGCGGCTAGATCGTATCCAAGCTTCCGTGTAGCTCGGCCGCGAGGCTCAATCCGGCTCGGGGACGGCATGAGTTGCGTCGCTGGCGAAGGTCCGTGTCTTGGCCTTGCGTGCCTCGGCCAAGACAGTCCGCATCCTCACGCCGATCCCCTTGCCTCCGTTACCGGGTTTGACCTCACGATGCTCCACATCGGCCTCGTGCGCTACGCCCCGTACTTGCCGAACCGCTGGGCGTGGGCCATCGCCAGGAGCATGAGGTGCTTGGCGGGGAAGATCCCGAAGCCGCCACGGAGGCAGTCGCGCTCGGAGAACTTCGTCAGCCCGTCCGGGCGGCATGTGTCGGCGACCAGGAGCGTCGGCACCGGGTGCCAGGAGTGGCTCTTGAGCTTGCTGGGCGTCGAGTGGTCGCCGGTGACGATCAGCACGTCGGGCTTGAGGGCCTCGATCTTCGGCAGCACGGCGTCGAGTTCCTCGATCCGCTTCACTTTCTGCTCGAAGGCGCCGTCCTCGCCGGTCGAGTCGGTGTACTTGAAGTGCAGGAAGAAGAAGTCGTAGTCGTTCCACGCCTTCTCGAGTTCTGCGATCTGCTCGGCGAGCGACTGGGCCTTGCCCACGAGCGTCATGCCCACGAGCCGGGCCAGGCCCTTGTACATCGGGTAGACGGCGATCGCCGCGGCCTTCAGGCCGTAGAGTTCCTCGTAGGTGGGCAGGGCGGGCTTGGCGGCGAAGCCACGGAGCACGAGCCCATTGGCCTTCGGCTCGTCTTCGAGGATGGCGCGGGCCTGCTTCACGAACTCCTTCGCGATCTCGGCGGTCTTCGCCGCGGCGGCGTGGGCCGGCTGCGGGTCGAGCGGGGCGACGCCCACGGCCTGCGGGTCGGTGTCGGCCACGCGGCCGTCGAGTCCCTTCCCACGGAACACGACCACGAAGCGGTGCTCCTTCACCGGCTTCACGAACGTCTCGACGCCGGGGATCTTCACGGCCTGGAGTTTTTCGACGACGGCGAAGCTCTCCTCGGAGGGAATCCGGCCGGCGCGGCGGTCGGAGATCTTCCCGGCGGCGTCGAGCGTGCAGAAGTTGCCGCGGGCGGCCACGTCGTCGGGCCCGAGTTCGAAGCCGATGCCGGTGGCTTCGAGCGCCCCGCGGCCGATCTTGAACTCCAGCGGGTCGTAGCCGAAGAGGCCGAGGTGGCCGGGGCCGGAGCCGGGCGTGATGCCGGGGAGCACGGGGATGCTCGAGCCGGAGGTGCCCCGGGCGGCGAGCCGGTCGAGGTTCGGCGTGGCGGCCGTCTCCAGTTCCGTCTTGCCGCCGGCCTGCATGGGCAGGCCGCCGAGACCGTCGGCCACGAGCATGACGATCTTGGAGGTGTTCTTTTCGGCGAGTTCGCGGATCAATTCGTGCTCGGTCACGGGCGGGGGGCTCCGGGAGTGGGGCGTGGCGCGGTGGCCAGCGGCACGTTGCCCGCTCACCGACGCGTGGGCTACAGTTTCGCCGGTTTTCGTCGTCGGCCAAGGGCCGCTCCGGCCAGCCCCGAAAACCGCGGCTTGCACCGCCTGCCGTCCACCGTGAAGTGAGAACCCCATGAGCGTCGTCCGTCCCCAGCCGCCCGAGGATCCGATCCAGTACGACCCCGCCGCCACGATCGCCGCGGGTGCCGTCTCACAGGCCGCGCTCGACGCCCTCGGACCGCGGCTCGACGCGGCCCGCGCGGAGAGCCTCGCCGACCTCGACCGCTGGCGGAGCGGCGGCACGCGGCCGGGCGAGGTGCTCGACCCCGCGTTCATCGATCTCCCCGACCGGCTGCTCACGGCCTACAAGACCGACCGCACGACGAGCGAACTGTTCGCGATCCTGCAGACGGCGCGCCGGATCCGCGAAGCGGTGGACCGCGTGATCGTGCTCGGCATCGGCGGCTCCTACATGGGCACGCGGGCGCTGTTCGAGGCCTGCTGCCACCCCTGCCACAACGAACTGCCCCGGGGCGAACGGGGCGGCCGGCCGCGGCTCTCGTTCGAGGGCTTCAACATGGACAACGATTCCGCGCACGGCCTGCTCGACCTCGTGGCCCCCGCGGGCAAGCCGCGGAGCGACGACCTGCTCGACCGCTGGGCGGTGCTCGTCGTCAGCAAGAGCGGCGGCACGCTGGAGACGGCGGTGGCCACGCGGCTGTTCTTGCAGAAGCTCGCAGATGCAGTCGGGCATGACACGAAGCGGCTGGCGGAGGTCGTGGTGCCGGTGACCGGGAAGTCGGGACGGCTGGCGGAACTCGCCCGGGCGATCGGCTGTCCGGACGTGTTCGACATTCCCGACGGCGTCGGCGGCCGGTTCTCCGTGTTCACGGCCGTCGGCCTCCTGCCGGCGGCGATGGTCGGCATCGACGTGGTGCGGCTGCTCGAAGGGGCCGCGGCGATGAACCGCCGGTTTCGCGAGGCGCCGGTGGCGACGAACCCCGTGCTCCAGTTCGTCGGCGTCTGCCACATCGCCGAGGAGCACGGGGCCAGCATCCGCGTGCTCTCCAGTTGGAGCAATCGGCTCGAGGCCGTCGGCCTGTGGTACGACCAGCTGCTCTCCGAGAGCCTCGGCAAGGACGAGAAGGGGGCCACGCCGCTGACGGCCGTGACGACCCGCGACCTCCACTCCCGCGGCCAGCAGCACCAGGAAGGACGGCGCGACAAGCTGATCACGAACCTCGTGGTCGGCGAGCCGCGCCGCGACCGGCTGGCGCTGCCGAAACTCGGCCCCTACGGCGCGAACCAGGACAAGCTCGACGACCTCGTCGGCAAAACCTGGCCCGAGATGCTCACGGCGGCCGTCGGCGGCACCAACGAGGCCTACGCGCAGGCGAAGCGGCCCACGGCCGATCTCCTCCTGCCGCGGGTGGACGAGCACACGGTGGGGCAACTGCTGCAGATGCTCATGCTCGCCACCGTGGTCGAAGGCCGCCTCGTGGGCACGAACCCCTACGGCCAGCCGGGCGTCGAAGCGTACAAACAAAACATGATGCGCCGCTTGAGGTCGTGACCCCCATGCGCGGCGTTGCAGCGGACCTGCGGCCGCTGAACGTGGGCACCCCTGTAGCGGCGGTCTCTGACCGCCGACCCAAGGCGCCGCTTGAGGTCGTGCCGCCCATACGCCGCGTGGCAGCGGATCGGCGGCCCCGAAGCGCAGCTGCATCGCCGATTTCGCTATGATGCTCGGGCGATGACAACCAGGCGTTGCCGGGCGGCGGGGCCGGATCACGCCTCATCCATGGAGCCCGTCATGCCGTTCACCGAGGTCGCGCCCGGCATCTTCGTCTGGCCGAACACCTGCAACACCTACGTCGTGCGCGACGGCGACGCGGCGATCATCATCGACCTCGGCGACGGGTCGGTGCTCGACGCGGTGGCCGGGATCGGCGTCGCCCGGATCGAGTGGGTGCTGTACACGCACCACCACCGCGAGCAGTGCCAGGGGCACGGCCGGCTCGCCGAGCATGCGGCCTGCCAGGGCGTGAAGGTGGCGGGGCCGGCCGCCGAGCGGGAGCTGTTCGAGCAGCCCCTCGCGTTTCGGCATGCCGAGCCGAAACTCTCCGACCGGTTCACCGTCCACGGGGCCAGCTACGTCCGCCCGCCAATCCGGCCGATCCCGCTCGACCGCGGGTTCGAGAAGATGGATACGTTCGTCTGGCGGGGTCGCGAGTTCTGGTGTGCGGAGACGGCGGGCAACAGCCCCGGCGGGATGAGCTACCTGCTGCGGCAGGAGGAGCGGTGGATCGGGCTCACCGGCGACGTGATGCTCGACGGGGCCAGGCTCCACACCTGGTACGACACGGAGGCGGACTACGGCTTCTGCAAGGGGATCTACACGCTGGCCACGGCCGCCGCCTACCTCGAGGGCTATGCGCCGCTCCTCATGCTGCCGGCCCACGGGCCGCCGATTCGCGACACCGGCCCGCAACTGGCCGCCTACCAGAAGAAGCTCCGCCGGCTGGAGAAGGTGCTCAAGCGGGGCTGGGAGTGCTTCACGTTCGGCGGCTGCGACCAGGACCGCGTGTCGCGGCCATCGGCGGTGCCGCACCTGTGGCAGGTTTCGCCCCACCTCTACAAGGTCCGCGGGCACGAGTACTGGGTGAACTTCCACATGCTCGTCTCCGACGACGGCCACGCGTTGCTCATCGACTGCGGCCTCTTCGACCGCGGGCACCTCGACCGCGTCCTCGACGGGGCCCGCGACCGGCTCGGCATCAAGCAGATCGACGCCGTGCTCGTCACCCACATGCACGGCGACCACTTCCTCGATGCCGAGCACGTGCGCAAGACCCGCGGGGCGGCGATCTGGACGCACGAGCGGGTCGCCGATCTCCTCGAGCGGCCGCTCGATTACGACTACGACGCCCTGATCCCCGCCTACCGGGAGCGGCCGACGGGCGACATCCGCAGGCTCGAGGTCGACCGCGTGATCCGCGACGGCGAGGTGATCCGCTGGCGGGGACACGACCTCGCCTGCGACTGGATGCCGGGGCAGACGGAGTTTGCCTGCTGCGTCCACGGTGTGATCGACGGCAAGCGGGTGGCCTTCACCGGCGACAACATCTTCGGCGCTCCCGGCGACCCGGCCCAGCACGGCCACGAGGCGGTGGTGGCCCGCAACGCCTGCACAGTGGAGGAGGGCTACGGCCACGCCGGCCGCTACCTGCACTCGATCGCCCCCGACCTGATCCTCGGCGGCCACTCGTGGGCGATCGCGGATCCCAAGCCGCTCATCGATCGATACATGGCGGCCGCCGACGAGCTGCGGGCCGCCCTCGTGGATCTCGCGCCCGATCCCGATTACCGGCTGACATTCGATCCGTACTGGCTGCGGGTCCATCCCTACCGCGTCGGCGTGGCCCGCGGCGGCCGCGGCGCGGCGACCCTCGTGGCCCGCAACTTCCTCGAAAAGGCGACGGTCTACGACGTGCGGCTCGTCTGCCCGCCGGGCATCACCGTCGCCCCCGCGCAGGCCGCACTGCGGGTCGAGCCAGGGGGCGTGAAGCGGCTGCCGCTCACGTTCACCGCCGCGGCCGACGCTCCCCCGGGCCTGTCCCTCGTGGCCCTCGACGTCGCGCACGATGGCGTCCGCCGTGGCCAGCTGTTCGACGTCGTCATCCTCGTACCCGAGCCGTAAGAACTCGCCGCCTTCCCGGAGATCCCGCGCATGCCCATCACGCTCACCTGGACCGGCCACGCCACGTGGCTCATCGACACCGGCCACGGCACGCTGCTCGTCGACCCGTTCTTCGACGAGTGCCCCGGCTCCAGCATGCGTGCCAAGGACGTCGCCTGCGACGCGATCCTCGTCACCCATGGCCACTTCGACCACGTCGCCGACCTGGTGGCGATCGCGAAGCGGACCGGTGCGAAGGTGTTCTGCAACTGGGAAATCGGCCAGTGGCTGGGGAAGCAGGGCGTGGAGAACGTGCAGCCGATGAACCACGGCGGCCGCGTGGCCGTGCCGGGTGGCACCGCGAAGATGGAGATCGCCTGGCACTCGTCGAGCCTGCCCGACGGCTCCTACGGCGGCAACCCGTGCGGCTGGCTGCTCGACGTGGGCGGCGCAGGGATTTACGTCGCCGGCGACACGGCGCTGTTCTCCGACATGGAGCGGATCGGTCGGCCCGACGCGAAAGGTCGTGGCCTCGACGTCGCCATCCTGCCGATCGGCGACCTGTTCACGATGGGGCCTGACGACGCGCTGGAAGCGGTACGTCTTCTGAAGCCGAAGCTCGCGTTGCCAAGCCACTACGGCACGTGGCCGCCGATCGAGCAGGACGCCGCGGCATGGGCCCGACGGGTCGAGGCCGAAAAGCTGGCCACCGCCCGTGCGCCGGCTCGCGGTGAACTGGTCAGGGTCGGGTAGACGCGGCGGGGATGTCCACGGGCCGGGGCGGCGGCACGCGGACCTCGACCATGTCGCCAACGACGCGCGCCGCGAACACCTCGACCTTGAGTTTCTCGTTGTCGCACCAGGCGCCGTCGCAGGCCCGGAACCGCCAGGCGTGCCAGGGGCAGGTGACGACACCGTCCACGAAGGGCCCCGAGCCGAGCGAGGCGCCCATGTGCGGGCAGAGGTCGTCCATCGCGTGGTAGGTCTCGCCGTCGAAGAACACGGCCACGAGCCGGCCGGCGACCTCGAAGGTGCGGCCCTCGCCGGCGGGGATGTCGCCGCGACGGGTGACGGGCGTGAAGGGGATGTCGGCGGGTGTGTCGGTCGTGGGCACGCGTTGGAGTCTCCACCGGTATGATAGCGGCCATGAACGCGGTCGCACCGTCGTCCCGTATCCGCCTTCTCGCCCTCGACGTGGACGGCACCCTCACGGACAGTCGGCACGAGGTGCCGCCCGCCGCCCGCGATGCGATCCGTCGGGTACGAGCCGCCGGCATCCGCGTGATGCTGGCGACCGGACGCCGCTATCGCGACACGCTGCCCGTGGCGGACGTCCTCGGCATCGACGCCCCGATCGTGACCGCATCGGGAGCCCTGGTGAAGCAGCCGCCCACCCACGTCACGCTTCATCGGGCGGCCTTCGCGCCCGGGGTGCTCGCCGACGTCGTGACGCGGATCGTCGCCGCCGGTCACGAGCCGATTCTCTACACCGACAGTTTCGCCCACGGCTACGATTTCCACTGCCGCAGCCTCGAGGGCGCGGACGCCGCCGCGAGCGGCGCGGGCCGCGGCGTGCGCGAGTACCTGGGCCGCAACCGGCACCTGGCCGACGTCCGCGCCGACCTCCACGTGGCGCCGCCGGCCGACGCCTTCGCCGGCTTCGCGATGGGCACGCACGCGGAGATGCTCGCGCTCGAGGCGGATCTCCTCGCGGCCCATCCGGAGCGGCTGTCGGTGCACGTGATCCGCAGCCCGCGGTATCGCGACTGGATGTGCGAGATCGCGCCCGCCGGTGTCACGAAGTGGTCCGGAGTGACGGCCGTGGCGGCCGCCTGGGGGATCGCCGCGGCGGAGATTTGCGCCGTCGGCGACGACGTCAACGACCTGCCGATGGTGCGGAACGCCGGCCTGGGCGTGGCGATGGGCAACGCCGTGGCCGACGTGCAGGCGGCCGCCGATCACGTGGTGGCGACGCACGACGACGGCGGGATCGCCGACGTGGCCGATCTGCTGCTTGCCGGGCTTGCCTAGCCTGCCCGGGCGTTGTCGCGGCCGCCGACGCGGCTTGTGGCGGCCGCGCGGCACGCGTATATCTCCCGCCCCCTGTCGCGCCCCGTCCCCCGGTTGCCGGCCCATGGACCTCAAACTGCATCGCCCGCGCGCCGCGTGCGCCGTCAGCGGTCGTCCGTTCGTGCCGGGCGAACTCTTCTACTCGGCCCTCGTTCGCGCCGGCGGCGATCTCGACCGGCTCGACGTCGCCACCGACGCGTGGACGGGCCCTCCCGCCGCGTCGCTCGCGTGGTGGCGGTCGGCCTATCCCGCGTCCGATGCGGCCGGCCACGAACTGGCCCCTGTGGACGTGCTGCTCGACGTGCTCGAGGAGTTCGAAGGCCGCGCGGAAGACGCGCCGCTCCGGTATCTCCTCGCGCTGCAGTTGCTCCGCCGTCGGGCGCTGCGCATCGTCGACACCCCTGCCGAGGAGGATGCCGGAACGCTGGTCGTCGCCTGTCGCAAGCGGGAACGCGAATATCGGGTGCCGGTCGTCCCGCCGGCTGAGGCGACGGCCGCCGGCGTCGAGCAGCGGCTGATGACGCTCCTCTGGTCGGGAGGTGCGGCATGAACCGCGCCGTGGCGCTTGCCATCATCGTCGCCTGCGTCGCGTCGAGCGGGGCGTCGTGCCCCGGCGTGATCCGCGGCTATCAGATCGGCACGATGCCCCTGCCGCGGACGCTGCCGGCCAATCCGTCGCTCGAGCAGATCATCGCCACCGTCCACGACAACACCCAGCGGGTGCGGAGCTACGTGGCGCCGCAGGCGGTGCTGGTCGTGCCGGGCGTTCCCCGCCTCTCGGCCCGCGTGGCATGCGAACCGCCGCGGCGGTTTCGACTCCAGGCGCGGACCGCCGTGACCGGCGACGAACTCGACATCGGCAGTAACGACGATCTGTTCTGGCTCTGGATCCGGCGGCACGAGCCGCCCGTGATGCTCTACTGCCGTCACGACCGCTATGCCGACTCTTCGGCCCGGCGCCTGCTGCCGATCCGCGCGGAGCAGATGCCGGAACTGCTCGGGCTGGTCACCTTCGGCCAGGCCGACCGACACGAAGGCCCGTATCCGCTGCCCGACGGGCGGATCGAGATCCGCAGCCACATCGGTGGGGCCGCGCCGGAGCCGCCGACCGGCGAGCGGCTCGTGAAGTCGACGATCCTCGACGGCATCACCGGGCTGGTGCAGGAGCAGCACCTGTTCACGGAGGACGGTCGCCGGATCGCCAGCGCCCGCACGACCGACCACCGGGTCGACGCTGCTTCCGGCGCCGCGCTGCCGCGGACCGTGGAGGTGCACTGGCCGGAGCCGGGCATCGAGTTCAAGCTCGAGATCGCGGCGGTGACGACCAACGCGCCGACGGGCGACCCGGGGCAGCTCTGGCAGATGCCCGCCTATCCGGGCTACGCGCCGGTGGACCTCGCCGATCCATCGATCACGATCGGACCGCCGGCCGGCCGATGAGCCGCCTCACCGCGAGTGGGCCTTCATCTTCTCACGGGCCCGGGACAGGGCAGGGCCGATCGAGCCCAGGGGCATGCCTGTGATGCGGCTGATCTCGCCGTAACTGCGGGCTTCGAGATGGTGGAGCCGCACGAGACGGGCTTCGTCGTCCGCCAGGTGGGCGAGCAAGGCTTCGACCTCCTCGCGGTTCACGGTGCGTTCGGTCTCGTCGCGGGACGGTGCGGGCACGGCCGCGGCCGGCACATGCCCCGACTCGATCGTCCGCAGCAGGCCGCGCACCGCGACCCGCCGCGCGACGACGGTCAGGTAGGTCGGGAGGCTGGAACGTCCCGCGAAAGTCCGCAGCACGGCGGCGTCGTTCCGCAGGCATTCGAGGAGGATCTCGGCGATCAGATCGTCACGGTCGGCTGCCGAGAGCGGCAGTTGACGCTGGGCGGCGGAGCGGTCGACGACCCAGCGAAACAGTCCCGCGAACCGGTCCACGAAGGCGTCCCAGGCCCCCGGCTCGCGGGTCAGGCAGGCCTCCACCAGGCGGGCGTCGGCGACCGCCAGGGCGGTCGGCGCGGAGTGGGCTGTGTCGGACGCGGCCACGGAGCCCCTCGGTAAGGGTGGGTTCGTACCCGTCGACGGCCCGAATCCGGCCGGCCTGCCGGGCGGTCGACGCATCGCCTTCAATGATAGGCCCCATCGACCGGCACCTCCAATGTCAGTCGCCGCCGGGCGGGCAAAACAGGCTCACGAAACTGGACCGTCCGGTCGATTCCAGATTCGTTGACAGGGTATTCCGATCCACCTAGGATTCGCGGCGTCGGCGGTCCGGCAGGACCGCGGCAGACCGTTGACCGGCACACCCCCAGGAGCCTCCAGACATGACCCACGTCGTCGCCGAGCCGTGTTTCGCCTGCAAGTACACCGACTGCGTGGTCGTTTGCCCCGTCGAGTGCTTCTACGAGGGGGATCAGATGGTCTACATCCACCCCGACGAGTGCATCGACTGCGAGGCCTGCGTGCCGGAGTGCCCCGTCGAGGCGATCTTCCACGAGGACAATCTTCCGGCCGAGTGGAAGGACTTCAAGGCGCTCAACGCCGAGATGGCGACGCAACTTCCGGTCATCACCGAGAAGAAAGAGCCGCTGTGCTGAACTTTAAGTGGAAAAAGCCATCCATGGCCTTTTTCCACTTTGCCGACCGGTCGAAAAGCCAAGGTTTTCGACGTTCGGCGACCGCCGCATCGTGCGGCGGTAGTGTGAAGTTCATCCGCGATTGACGCTCGGCTCGC
>JBIKND010000216.1:0-5387 GCA_044358905.1 Pirellulales bacterium
GAGAGGCCGGGGGAGCCGCGCGAGGCGACGATCGAGGAGATGAGGATGATGGAGGGGGCGGCGCGCGGGGCGGGCAGGGCACCCTCACCCGGCCTTCGGCCGCCCTCTCCCAGAGGGAGAGGGGAATGGTGGGGCGGGCGCGCGGGGGATGCGCCGGAAAATGGTGGCAGGCACCTGCGGAGCCAGCCACCGTTTTCCTCGCCCTGCTGAGCACGGGCGAGCATTTGGCGGACGCACTCGCGGACGAGCACGATCGAGGCCTTTACGTTCACGGTCAGCAGGGCGTCGATCTCGTCGTCGCGCATCGTCGCCAGCACGCCCTCGTGGGCAATCGCCGCATTGGCGATGCAGTGATCGAGCCCGCCGAAGCGGTTCACCACACGGCCCACGAAGCCGATTACGGCGGCGGTGTCGGTGCCGTCGAGCGACTCGGCGAGCAGCTGATCCGGATGGCCGGCGGCGAGGGCGGCAAGCGCAGGCGAGCCCGACCGCGAGAACGTGGCCACGCGGTCGCCGCGGGCCAAGAGCCCTTCAACGATCGCCAGGCCGAGGCCTCGCGAGCCGCCGGAGATGAGGGAGATCACAGCGCGTCCCACTCTTTCAGGAGGCTGCTTCCGCCTTCACGGACAGTTCCACGCCGTCGATCACCGGCAGCGGCAAATGGCGGTGAATCCGAAATAGAATCCAGTCTTCGAGGGTCGAGAGCAGTGATTCACGGCACTCCTCAAGATTCTTCGCCGTTGCAAGCACACCGGGGCATGGCGGGATCTCGCCATAAAACTCACCATCTTCGGCGAGCAATTCGTATGTTGCGTGTCGGGCAGCGGCGTGGAGATATTCAGTCAGCATGAACGGATTTTACGCATAGAGACGTCAGGAATCGAGACGCGGACGGATCGACGGTCGGAGACTGCCGCTACAGGGGACGCGATTGAGAGCCGAGTGGAAGCGGAGAGGCTGTCGGTCGATCGATGCGTATTCCCTCAGCTTGCGCTTCGGGCTTCCAAGCAACAACGGAATGCCTTGGGTGGTGCAGCATTAATCGGCGGTCGGAGACCGCCGCTACAGGGGGCGGCGGGGGGTTTTGCCGGCGGCGGTCGTGGCGATCTGCTTCACGATGTCGAGCACGCGGGGCACGCTCTGGGCTTCGAGCGATTCGCGGCACATGGCCAGGGCGGCTGACCGCACGTGGTCGGGAGTGGCGGCGTCGGGGAGCGACTCGGCGAGCACGATTTCCGCGGCCACGAGTTCGCCGGTGATCGCGCTCGGCAGGCCGTAGACGCGGGCGTCGGCGACTCCGGGGACGCGGCGCAGGATCTCCTCCACCCGCTTCGGAAACACCTTCGCGCCGCCCACCACGATGACGTCGCTGCGGCGGCCGGTGAACTCGAAGCGGTCGCCGCGCCGCTCGACGAGATCGCCCGTGCCCACTTCGGCCGCGTCGCGCGAAAGCTGCACGAGCAGTTCGCCGTCGCGACGGGTCGCCAGCCGCACGCCGCCGGGGAGCGACTTGCCCAGCCAGGCGGCGGGGAAGCCGGGCCGGCCGTCCGTCACGCGGAACACCTCGCCGAGCTCTGTGGTGGCATACACCTGCGTGATCTTGGCCTGCGGAAACACTCCCTTCGCTTGCTCCAGAAGCGGGCCGTCGGCCGCTTCGCCGCCGAGCGTGATCCGCTGCGGCGACGCCTGGGCGAGGCGGGCTCGGTCGGCGGAGGTGATCAGGCGCCTCAAGAGCGTGGGCGTGGCCGGAAGGATGGCCACTTGCTCGGCAACCAGGGCCTCGGTGACGACGTCGGGATCCCGTGAGGCGGGCACGACGAGCGTGCCGCCCGTCAGCAGGGCCTGCGCCCACACCTGGATGCCGGCCCAGCGAGTGGCGTCGTAGACGAGCAGCCACGCAAGGCCGTGCCACTGTTCGGCGAGCCGAGCCGCCGCGAGCACGGAATCCCAGGAATGATGGACGAGTTTGGGTGGGCCACTCGTGCCGGACGTGGCCACGACCACCTGAGCGGGAATGGCATCGAACTCCCGCCGCGGTCCGCGAGCAGCCGACTCGGGCAGGGCCAGCGAGTCGCCGACACTGATCCAGTCACGGAGTTCGCCGACCAGGTCGCGGGAGTCTTCGGCGAGGAACGCCACCGGCACATGCTGCCGGCCGCAGGCCGCGGCGATGGCCACGAGCGATTCCACTCGAGTCGCCCGGGCGACCACGCCGGCCGGGCGGCGGGCGTCGAGGGCGGCTTCGAGTTGCTCGACGGCAGCGGCGAGGGCGGCGTAGTCCACGGCGCGGCGGCTCGTGGAGCCGGCACCGGCGATGATCGCCGGGCGGTCGGGCGACTGGCGGGCGATCTCGGTGATCGCGAAGGAGAGACGGTCTTCGACGGGGGCGTCGGGGATGGTGGGGGCGGTGGTCATGGGGTGCGGAGGGCCGTGGTGTAGATAGCAATGAGGTCTGCGACGGTGCGGATGGCGGGTCGGCCGCCGGCGGCCGGGGCCTGGCGGAACGGATCGATGCCGAGGCTTCGCTCCAGCAAGACGATCGTTTGGGCGAGGTCGAGGGAGTCGAGGCCGAGGTCCGACGCCAAGAGCATCGTCGGCTCGATTGTCTTGGCGTCGCGGCCGGTGTCGTGGAGCACCGTGCGGATCGCGGACGCGATCGCCTCCGGCACGGAGACAGGTGAAGGACTCATGGATTGAACTCGTGCATCGTGGCGCTGCCGGCCCCGGCGATGCCGCGGCCGGTGAGGGCTTGGAAGACTATTTGAAACGCCGTCAAGCCGACGATCCAGAGATCGGTCAGCGGGGCCGTGGGGCGGGAGAGCATTTCGACGTAGCGAGCGTCGAGTTCCAGCCGTTCCGACCAGTTTACGGCGTTGCGGCCGTGGATTTGGGCCCAGCCGGTGAGGCCCGGCAGGACGTCGAGGCGGGTAGCTTGACGGGCGGAATACCGGGGCACGTAGCGGAGGGGCAGCGGCCGCGGGCCGACGAGGCTCATGTCGCCCATGAGCACGCTGAAGAGCTGCGGCAGCTCGTCGAGGCTCGTGCGGCGCAGGAAACGGCCGAAGGGGCCGAGGCGGTCGGCATCGGGGAGCAGCAGGCCGTCGGGGCCGGTGGCGCTCGTCATCGACCGAAACTTCATCACGCGGATCGGCCGGCCGCCGCGGCCCGCCCGCTCATCGCGATGCAAGATCGGCAGTCCCAGCACGAGCAAAACGGCCAGTGACATGGCCGCCATCACGGGCAAGAGAACGACGAGCAGCGCGGCCGACGCAACGGCGTCACAGCCGCGCTTCAGGAAGCGGGCGTAGAGGGTCGCCATCGCTCGGCGAGGATCGCCAGGCCGACGAGGAACAGGCTGCACGCGCCGACAAGTGCCGCTGCGGCGGGATCCGCCGTGACCCGCAGGGCCGGGTTCAAGAGCGGCGTGATGGCGATCGCCGCCGCCATCGCCGCCAGGCTGCCATAGAGGCTCGAGGTGGCTCGGTGCGACCACCCTGCGATCACGAGCCGCTGGTAGAGATGGCTGCGATGGGCCTGGAAGACGTTTTCCCCACGCCGTAGCCGGCGCACGATCGTGAAGAGCGTGTCGAAAATAAAAGGCCACATGGCCAGCACCGCCACCGGAAGGATCCGCGGCACGTCTGCCGCCGGCATGCCGAGCGGCAGGACGGCGATCAGAAAGCCACAGAACGCGCTGCCGACGTCGCCCATGAAGATCCGGGCCGGCGGCCAGTTTTGGGAGAGGAATCCGAGCGACGCGCCCGCAAACGCCAACGCCACCGCCGCAATCGCCGGCCCACCGAGCAGCCAGGCCGCGGCAGCCAATCCTGCGCCGGCCGCGGCCGCCGTGATCCCGGCGATGCCGTCGATCCCGTCCATGAAGTTGAAGGCGTTGGTCAGCCCGACGACCCACAGGATCGTGAGCGGCCACGCGGCGTGCCCGAGGTCGAGGCTCCCAAAGGAGCCGAGGTCTACCGTGCGAACCGGGCCGAGGGCAGCCGTGGCCGCGGCCGCCGCCGCCAGGTGCACCGAGAACCGCACCCGGTTCTTCAATGTGCGGACGTCGTCGATCCAGCTGACCGCGGCGATCGCCACGGCCGGAATCACGATGGCGGCGAGTCGCGCCGCTGCGGCCGGGTAGAGGATGGCGGCCGCCAGGGCGGCCAGCACCGTCACCGCCACGATCGCCAGCCCGCCGCCGCGGGGCGTGACCTTCGTGTGGCTGGAGCGGTCGTTGGGCCGGTCTACCACGCCGAGCATGCCGGCCCACCCGACCAGCCGCGCGGTCGCCGTGGCCGCGATCGCGATCGCGGCGGCGCACCAGGCCACCCAAAAGACGATCGAACCGGTCAATCGAGGTGCTTCGCGTTGGCGATCGTCTCGCACACCTCGGACACGACGGCCTCGTTCACGTGGCCGCCGATCGGCAGGGCGATGCTCCGCGAGGCCAGCATGTCGGTCTGCGGAAGCGGCCGCATCCGGTCATGGAAGTGCTCGAAGGCCGTCTGGCGATGGCAGGGCGGATCGTAGTAGGCCCGGGTTTCGATGCCCCGCGAGGCAAGGGCGCGGCGGAGCGCGTCGCGCGACATCCCGAACCGCGTGGGATCGACCGTGATCGAGAAATCCTTATGGCTTGACCGGGCGCCGGGGGCGATCTCCACGAAGCCGATGCCGGGGAGTTGCGCAAGTTCACGGCGGTAGAGGTCGGCGAGTTCATTGCGCCGGGCCGAGACGCTGTCGAGGATTTCCAGCGACGCCAGCGCCATCGCGGCGCTCATCTCCGGCATGCGGCCGTTGACGCCCGGGAAGAGCGCGTCGTAGGAGCCGTCGTTGCCATATTCGCGGCCCAGACGGACGAAGTGCGCCAGGCAGTCGCAGTCGGTGGCCACGATGCCCCCCTCGCCGGCGACGAGCAGTTTCGTGGGCGAAAGGCTAAACACCTGCGCCGTCGCCCCGGCCCCCACCGGCCGGCCGTGGACGCTGGCGCCGAAGCCATGAGCCGCGTCGATGACCAGTGGCAGGCCGTGCTCGGCCGCGATCGCCCCGAGAGCGGGAATGTCGCACGGGTTGCCGAAGTTGTGGCAGGCCGCGATGGCCACGGTGCGGGGAGAGATCGCCGCCCGCATGGCTTGCGGCGAGACGTTGGTCGTGCGGGGATCGACCTCGACGAAGACCGGCCGCAGGTTGTTCCACACGATCGCCGCCGGGGCTGCGAGAAACGTGAAGCTCGGGATGATCACCTCGCCCATCGGCTCCGAGCGGTTTCCCGACCGGGCCACGCCGAACCGCGTGAGCGGCTCCATCGACGCCACCTGGCAGCCCTCGGCGATACCGCGGCGGCTGCGGCAACTGCCGGCAGCGAGGTCGAGCGCACGATAGACGAGCAT
>JBIKND010000217.1:0-5359 GCA_044358905.1 Pirellulales bacterium
CGACACGCCCCGCGGGTTCTTCTACGGCTTCCCGATGCTCGACGCCCGGGGCATCAAGGTGGCCGATCACAGCGGCGGCCAGACGGTGGGCGACCCGTTCGCCGTCGACCGCCGCATCGACGCCGCGGAGCAGGCCGCGATCGAGGGGTGGCTCGACCGCCACCTTCCCGGCGTGGGCCGCCGCCGCACCGCCCACGAGGTCTGCCTCTACACCATGTCGCCCGACCACCAGTTCGTGGTCGGCCTGCACCCCGAGCATCCGCAGGTGGCCCTCGCGGCGGGCTTCTCGGGGCATGGCTTCAAGTTCGCGAGCGTGATCGGCGAGATTCTCGCCGACCTCGCGCTCACCGGATCGACGCCGCATCCCGTGGGCTTCCTCGCCCCCGATCGGTTCCTCCGCGACGGACGCTGAAAGGCATGTCCGCATCGCTCACGCGATGGCGGCTTCCTGAATGCACCGGAAGCGTAACGGTGTCAGCCGTACGACCCTCCTCGTGACGGCCCGGTCCGCAGCGCTCACGCGATGGCGGCTTCCTGAATGCACCGGAAGCGTAACGGCGTCAGCCGTACGACCGCACCACCGCCGGGGCCGTCGTCGGTCGGGAGGCGTCGGCTCGCGGCGGTCGTGGGCAGCCGCCGCCGCTCCCGCGCGTAGACGCTGCGCAGCCGCCGGGTGTCGATGCCGAGGGCCCGGCGGGTCGCACCGAGCGGCTGATCGAGCATGCCGTCGTCGAGCCGGCGGTGGAGGTTCGTCGCCGCCAGTTCCCGCCCGGCCTCGAGTCCGAGGTCGAAGGCGCCGAGCGTCCGCCAGGGGATCCGGTAGGGAGGCGGATAGACCCGCGAGGCGATCATCTTGAAGAGGCCGGCCTCGAAGCCGCTCACGGCCTTCGTCGCGCCCATCGTGAAGCCGATCACGAAGGCCTCGTCCTGCGCGAGGAGGCCGCGGCCGAGCAGGACGTGGATCATGTCGTGCCGACGGAGATCGACGGCGCCATGGAGATGGAGCCAGCCCCGCGGATTCTCGAACAGCCGCACGATCCAGGGAATCGCCTGCGGCGGCGCCGCGGGCAGCGTGGCCACCACCTCGCGGAGCGTGCGGTCGTCGTTGTCGAGCCCCGGGCACCAGGTCCGCCACGGGGCGGCGGCCGCGGCTGCCGCATCGTCGAATCGCATCTGGTCGGAATGCGTCATGGCCTCACCCGACGGAATGCTACGGGGCTGCCCGTCGCGATTCCACGCTACGATGGCGGCCCGTCGAATCCCCGTCCGCTCCTCCACGACCCCATGAGACAGCTCCTCGCATGCGACTCGCCACCGCCGCGCTGCTCCTGACCATCGCCCTGCGTCTGGCTGCGGAGGCCCGCGGCGAACCGCAGGCCCCGCGGGCGGCCGCGGGCATTTCCGGCATCCATCCGCACCTCGCGATGGGCAACGACGAGGGCGAGTGCGGCACCGGCGCCGTCGTGCCGTGGGCCGACCGGCTGTGGGTGATCACCTACGGCCCGCACCTTCCCAAGGGCTCGTCCGACAAGCTCTACGAGATCACGCCCGACCTCGGTCGCGTCGTCCGGCCCGAGAGCATCGGCGGCACGCCGGCCAACCGCATGATCCACACCGAGTCGCGGCAGCTCTTCATCGGGCCGCACGCGATCGATGCCGAGGGCCGCGTCCGCACGATTCCCTACGACCGCATGCCCGGCCGCCACACGGGCATGGCCCGCCACCTCACCGATCCTGCCGGCAAGGTGTACGTGGCCACGATGGAGGAGGGGCTCTACGAGGTGGATGTGCAGTCGCTCGACGTGGTGCCCCTGATCCGCGACGGCAACCTGCCGCCCCCGAAGCACGACGCCCCCGACGACCACGGCACGCTCGTCTCGAAGCTCCCCGGCTACCACGGCAAGGGCTGCTATTCGGGGCAGGGCCGCGTGGTCTACGCCAACAACGGCGACCGGGCCGCGGCGGCCCAGGCGGTGCTCGGCGACCCGACCACGCCCAGCGGGGCCCTCGCGGAATGGCGGGCTCCCGGCGACGACTGGAGGCTCGTACGGCGAAACCAGTTCACGGAAGTGACCGGCCCGGGCGGACTCAGCGGCAATCCGCATCCCGACACCGATCCGGTGTGGAGCGTGGGCTGGGACGCGCGGTCGCTGATCCTGATGGTGCTCCAGAGCGGCTCGTGGCACGCGTTCCGCCTGCCGAAGGTGAGCCATGCCTACGACGGCGCCCATGGCTGGAACACCGAGTGGCCGCGGATCCGCGCGGTGGGCGACGGCGATCTCCTGATGACGATGCACGGGGCCTTCTGGCGGTTTCCGCGCGGGTTGTCCGCCACGGAGGCCACCGGCATCCGCCCGCGGTCGGCCTACCTCAAGGTGATCGGCGACTTCTGCCGCTGGGACGGCGACCTCGTGTTCGGCTGCGACGACGCCGCCGCCAGCGACTTCAAGAACAAGCGCCGCGTGAAGGGGGAGATCGCGGGGCCCAAGCGGTCGAACTCGAATCTCTGGTTCACGCCGCCCGAGCTGCCCGACCGCCTCGGCCCGGCCCACGCATCGGGGGCCGTCTGGCTGCACGACGACGTCGCCGCGGGCGCCGCGGCCGAGCCGATGCTCGTGGCGGGCTGGGAGCAGGGCAGCGTGTGGTTCGTGAACGGCGGCGACACCGAGGCGCGGTTTGCCGGCGCGGTCGGCGAGGTGACCGTGCCCGCGGGCGCGACGGTGCGCCGCCCCCTGCCCCGCGACCTCGAATGGCTGCGGGTGACAGCCGTCACGGGCTGCCGCGACGCGAGCGTCGTGGTCACGCTCGCCGCCCGCGACGCCCGGGGCGACGAGCCGGATGCCGCGTTCACAGGGCTCGCGCGAGCCGACGAGCCTGGCCGGCTCGACGGCCTGCTGCACGGCGGCAGCGCGGGCGTCGGCACGCTGTCGGTGGCATCCGAGCGGGGCCTGCACGTGCTGGAGGTCGCCCCCGAGGGCCGCGGCCGGGATTCCCTCCGCCTCGTGCGGAGCGACGACCGGGCCGTCGCCGACTTCGTCCGCACGAAGGTCGCGGTGCCGCGAGACGTGGTCACGATCGACGATGCCGGCGTGCTCGTGGTCGACGACCGCGGCCGCCGCTGGCGGCTGCCCAAGCACGGCTCCGCGCTCGACGCCGACACCCGTGCCGGCCGGCTGCGGCTCTGCCGGGAGGTGGTCACGGAGCGCGACCTGTTTCACGTGGGTGGCACCTTCTTCGAACTCCCCGCCGAGAATGCCAACGGCTTCGCCGTGGTCCGGCCGATCGCCTCGCACCCCTACGCGATCGCCGATTTCACGTCGTTCAAGGGCCTGCTCGTGATGACGGGGCTGTCGGCCGACGCGGCGGCCGGGCCGCACGTGGTCCGCAGCGCCGACGGCGGGGCTGCCGTGTGGGTGGGCGTGATCGACGACCTCTGGCGGCTCGGCAGGCCGCGGGGCGAAGGGGGGCCCTGGCATCGCACCGCCGTGAAGGCGGGCGAGCCGAGCGATCCCTATCTCTGCTGGGGCTACGGCGACCGCCGCCTCCGGCTCACCCATGCCGACGCCGCGCCGGTGACGATCCGCGTGGAGCTCGATCTCACCGGCACCGGCCTGTGGGTGCTTCACGAGTCGGTCGTGGTGCCGCCGGGCGACGCGGGCCGCGAGCTCGCGCTGCCCGCCGACGTGCAGGCCCGCTGGATCCGCGTGGTCGCCGACCGTGACTGCACCGCCACCGCGTGGCTCACCTACCGCTGACGCCCGCCGGTCCGCTGCCGCCAGGCTTCGGCGAGCACCACTCCGCAGGCCACGCCCACGTTGAGGCTCTCGACGGCGCCCGTTCCCGGAATCTGCACGCACTCGTGCGCCGCAGCCTCGATCGCCCGCGACACGCCCTCCCCTTCGGCGCCGAGCACGAGCACCACGCGACCGCCGAGCCGCGCCTCGGCCAGCGGCCTGCCACGGTGGCTCGACGTGGCCACGACCCGAAAGCCCGCCTTCGCGAGCCGCTGGAGATCTACGACGGGGTCGGCGAGGTCGCACACCGGCACGTGCTCCGCCGCCCCCTCGGCCACCCGCACGGCCGCCGGCGAGAGCGGGGGCAGTTCGCCCGCGCGGCCCACGACCGCCGCCGCGCCGAAGTGGGCCGCCGTCCGAAGGATCGAGCCGAGGTTGTGCGGATTCTGCACGCCGTCGAGGTAGACGAGCGGGCCGGGAGTCGCCGCCGCCGCCACGGGCGCGAGCAGGTCGTCGAGCGTCCCCCGCGGCACGGCGGCGGCGAGGATCGCCACCCCCTCGTGGTGGATCGACTTCGTGAGCCGCTCGAGGCTGTCGTCGGCCACGACCTGAAATCCCTTCCGCTCGCGGGCACACCACTCGGTGAGCTTCGCGAACTGCCGGCGGCGGGCCTCGGTGAGATACACCCGCACGATCGCGCCGGTCCGCTTCGCGAAGATCGCCTCGCACGCCCGCAGCCCGTGAAACATCTCCTCGGTCCGGCCGCGGTGCCGCTTCTCGGCCACCGGCCCGCGGCCGGGTGCGGTTCGCCGCGGCGGCTGCGAAGGACGGGCCTGCGGGGCCGGAGGCGGTGACCCGGGTATGCGCCGGGGGCGAGACTTCTTCTTCATCGTGCGCCGAGTGTACCGTCGCCGTCTGGTAGAGTGCCGCGGGTCGAGCGCGAGGGGAGATGGTCGATGACGGCTCCGGCATCTCGCCGTGCATTTCTCGCGGCCACCGCGATCGCCGCCGGTGCGCCCGCCCTCGCCACCGCACGGGCCGAGCCGGCGGCCGCCGAGCGGCCCGAGCCGGCGGCGCGGTCTAGAGTTTCCAACTGGTTGATGAATGGCGCGACGGGCACATCAAGCACTGAGACGGGTGCCTACACCCTCAATGATGCGACCAGCGGTAATGCTCCGGCGGTGAACCCGGGGGCGACGTTCTACGTCCCGATGGAAGATCAGTGGTACAAGGCGGCGTTCTACAAGGGGGGGGGCACGAACGCGGGCTACTGGGACTACGCCACGCAGAGTGACACAGTTCCGACGGCGGTGACGGCGGGTTCGACCGGTATTGGTTCGTCCGGGAGCGCGGGCAACTTCGCGAACTACAACAGTTCCGCATCGTGGAACGGCCAAACCGGCAACGTGACAACGGTGGGCACCAATGGCGGGGCGAACGCCTACGGCGCCTTTGACATGAGCGGCAACGCCCGGGAGTGGAACGACCTCACGGGCTCCGGGGGAGCAGGGAGCAGGGAGCGGCAAGGCCCCGGGAAAACCTGACGAAGGAGAAGCCTTTTTCGCTGGGCGGATTGAAAGTTGGTTTCGGTCCGCTGAGCGGGTGGCCCGCAGGAGAAGCGAGAC
>JBIKND010000157.1:0-9005 GCA_044358905.1 Pirellulales bacterium
CAGCGCGCCAAAAAGCCCCCGGCGGAAGCCGGAGGACCGGCGGTCAGAGACCGCCGCTACAACTGCCCTTGAAGCCCGAGGCGCGAGCCGAGGGAATCCGCCTCGGCTACTTGTGGTCGCTCTCGTTCAAGGCCGGCAGCGTGGCGACGGCGGAGGACGCGTTCTCGACGTTCGACGTCAGCAACTTGGAATAGACGTTGCCGCTGATGGCGTTGCGCAGGAACCCGACGTGGCCGTCGCAGAAGACCTCGTTCGCCCCCCGGTATGCGGCCGATGGCCGTGTTCACGTAGGGCGTGGCCTGGGCGGCGGCCCAGTTGGCGAGCGTGCGGACGGTCGTGCCGCACCGCTTGGTGAAGAGCGCCGCTCCACGAACGGCAGCATGACGACGGGCCACGCGTAGGTCGCGCCGCCGGTGCCGCTCACCGAGGCGTTGCGTTAGCCGGCAACGACGTTCTGCCGGCCCTCGTAGGCGATCACGCCCTTGCCGAGTTGGAGCAGGTTGTTGCCGCACGCCCCGCGGCGGCCCTGCTCGCGAGCCATCTGCACTGTCGGGAGGAGCAGGGCGATGATGATCCCGATGATCGCGAGCACCACGAGGAGTTCGACGAGCGTGAAGCCGGCAGGGCGAGCCACACGACGCATCGTGGATTTCCTTCTCGTCGGCCAGCGGACGGTCGGGCTACTTGTAATCGCCCTCATTCAGGATATCCGTTCTTGAACACCACGTGCCCGTAGCGAGCGTGTTGTTCGCGTTGAGCAGAAGCATGTAGGTTCGCGGTGAAAGTGAATCCTTGAGAAACTCCGTGTGACCGTCGCAAAACCCTGCCACGGCGCCGCCGGGATGATTCGAAGACGGCATGTTGAAGAAGCCGGCGACACTCGCCGAGCCTTGTGTACCCGAATTGATCACCTTGGCAGGGACCGCCCCGACGGTTCCAAACGCCGCGGCCCCGTTCGTTCCGAAGCCGGTCATCGAGCCGTTCGAGCCCGAAATCAACACGTTCCATGAGGCTTGGGAAAGTGGAAAGGCGGGCGTTCCCGGGCCGCATTTCTCGGAAAGGATCACCGTCGTGGCAGCGCCATCGCCAGACGAGATGTCATCCAAGTTTATGCGCCCGGCGAGCGTGCCCGACGTGATCGTCGTGTCGAGCATGACGCCGTTAAACTTGGCGTTGTCGAGGTTGCTGCCGGTGCCGCAGTTGCCGGCGTAGGCAAGCGTGGGGCCGGTCTGCGAGTCGGGCGGCGACGACGGGCAGACGTAAATCGTTAGATACGGAGTCGAAGGTAGGGCGAAACCGCCGCTCACGGCGGAACCACTTCGAATGA
This sequence comes from Pirellulales bacterium, assembly GCA_044358905.1. GTDB lineage: Bacteria > Planctomycetota > Planctomycetia > Pirellulales > UBA1268 > QWPN01. The sequence continues at coordinate 1,328 of JBIKND010000157.1, forward strand.
TGTCGTTGCGCTCCAGGAAGGGGAGAAGCCCGATCGGCCAAGAGGTCGTAACGTTCTGTATAGGCCCAGCGTTCCGCCATCCAGGCACAAAACCATTCTGCTCGTTGTAGCGAATAGCGGCGAACGCCATCTGATACAGGTTGTTCTGGCACACGGTGCGGCGGCCGCCCTCGCGGGCCGCCTGCACGGCGGGCAGGAGCAGCCCCATCAGCACGGCGATGATCGTGATCACGACCAGCAGCTCCACGAGGGTGAAGCCGCGACGAACGGATGGCATGGCTGATGACCGTGTCATGGAAGTGCCCCCTGGAAGCCTGGGTTTCTGACTCTCTCGAGTATATCGGACGGCGGCCTACTTTTTCACGAACGTGTGCCGGACCGTGATCTGCCGGATCTGCTTGCTGGTCGGCTCGTAGCAGCGGATTCGGACCTCGATCCCCCGCAGCGGCACCGGGTAGGGAGGGGAGGTCTCGTATTCGGCCGGGTCGTCGGGGACGTTGGGCGGGCTGTCGTTGTCCACCCCATCCGTTCCTTCGTCGATCACACCGTCGCCGTCGTCATCCACGCCGTTGAACTCGTAGTGCAGGCTCCAGGTGTCGTAGGTGGCCACGGGCAGCGTCATGCTCGTAGGGGTTCCACTTACCTGCATGCCAGCCGTCTGGAAAGCGGTCGTGCCCTGCGGCGGCCAGGACGCGGCAGACGTGATCGCCGTGGGCGAACCGCCCCCCCAGCCCAGGTCCACGTAGGCACCACGAGGATTTAGCTCGCTTGTGCCACTTACGTAGCCGAGATCGCCGGCATTCAACCGGGAGGTTCCGCTCAATCGCATGGTGGCCGCCGGGTCGAACACGCGGACGTCGAACGCGATCACGTTGGTGAGGATCACGTCCTCCCATTCTCGGCCCGGGTCATTGTCGAAAGTTGCATGGACTATCGCACGCCCCGAGGTGGGATCGGTTGGAAAAGCATAAGGAAAACCAGTGCTCGACACTGTCACCGAAACCGTAGACGAGTTTAGGTACGTGAACACACCATTCCGCAGGAACCTGTTCTCCCGCTTAGTCAGATCGCCGAGGGTGTTCGGAAACAGCACCCCGCCATTTCGCCGCAACGATAAGTCATAGGTCGGGTTCGGCAGCGATCCGACAATCGAGTTCGTGGCCCCAAACTCCGGCGTACCCACGTAGCCCATCACCAGCAACTGCCGGCGATGAAGGTTGTAGAACTTCGTACTTGTGCCGGAAATCGGCTGCGTGCCCATCTCCCGGCAGAACCAGGCCACCTCGGCGCAATCCGATTCGATCGTCCCGGTGCCGTACCGGCCGACGAACGGTCCTCCGATCGCGCGGGTCGTGAACAGTAGGATGTCGTCGGTGTCGCCCTCGATGTTGCTCGCCCCCCCGCTGGCCATCGCCAGCGTCGCATCCCGCTGCGGCCCCTCGAGCAGCTCGAAGTAGCCGGAGTTCGACTCTGGCCGCGTCCAGGGCACGAGATCGACCGTCACGCCGGTGAGATCCTGCCGCAGCTGCCAGGCGGTGCTCCGCAGCCGGCCGTTCAAAGCGGCGATCGCCTGGCTCTGCGAGGCCGCGGTGCCGAACACCCCGAACAGCGAGGCCACGCCGGTCATGATGACCAGCGCGATCGTCGCGGCGATCAACAGCTCCGTGAGGCTGAAGCCGCCACGCGACCTGCTCCCGCCTCGGTGTGCGATCCGCTTTTCCCGCGGCATGGCCTCACTCCAGAAATCGGCGCAGGCGGATCGTGTCCCGCACGTTGAGGTCTTCGCCCTGCCGAAAACCCACGGGAATCGAACGGTCCACGATGGCGAACAGCCGATGGTAGGTCGTGGAGCCGTCGGCGGAGTCGGTCGTCTCCAGCGTAATCCAGACGGCGAACACGTTCGACCGGATGGTCGCCGTGTTCGCGAGCCGGATGGCGGCGGCATACGAGAAGAACGGGTTGTCGTCGCGGAGTCCGGTATCGCCGGACGCGAACGTTCCCGTCGCCATCGGCAGCCATGGAGAGCCGCTGAGGGACAGCAACTGCGCTGTGGATCTGGCCGGGGTGGGCGCGGCAGTGCCCGACGAAACAAAGGGGTTCACCGTCACCGTTCCGGTCGTCAGAGGAAGCGACGTGCTGCTCAGGAGCGTCGCCCACACGAGCGAGTCGGGATCGACTACGCCCGTCGTGCCCGTCGGGATCGTGTTCACGTTCACCCGACCGGGCTCGCGCCAGGTCGAGAAGTGGTTCGCGTTCAGCCGATCCAGTCCGCAGTCCTTGATCGCGTTGGTATTCGTGACCGTGATGCCACAACCCGCAAAGCGGCTCGGCACGTGCGTGGCGTCGAGCAGTTGCCTGGCCAACGTCGTCACTCCAGACACCAGTGAGGATGTCGGAACGTCATAGTTTCGCAACAGGTCGCGAGAACTGTCGGCCGGCACGAGAGCCAGTTCCGCCTGGCTGACGAACGGACGGTTGGGCCAGTGAAACCACGGCGCCGTCCCGGCGACGCTGTACGAGCCCACGCCCGGCCCCGGGCTTATGGACCACGTCGTCGGCGACTTCCAAAAGGCCGTCAGACCCGCGCCCGAGGAGGGACGAGAGCGCTTCTCGAGGACGGGCGGGGGCCCCGACGCTGCGTACTCGCAGACCTGGAACGGTGCGACATCCACGACCACGTACGGATTGTCGATCCCATTGGGCCGGCCCGGATCGGCCAGCCGCTCCAGCCAAACCGTGCCTGCGGCTACGCCCGCGGGAGGTGCAAATTGTCCGCCTTGGCTCACGTCGCACCTTCTCGGATTGGGTGTCACCGCGAAGAATTGCGGATTCGCGGCCGCGACGATGCATTGACCTCCCGGAGCCAACGCGGCGACCGCCGTCGATCCGCCGAGGACCCTGGTGGTGCCGGTCGTCACGCCCGTGCCGGTCAGCACGTGCTGAACCTGGGACGTGGATCCGCTCACCGCCGTAAACTGAACTACGGAAGGACCGGATGGCATGGACATGCCGGTAAATCGCAACTGCCAGGCCTGGCTGGCACCGATCTCCAGGTTGTTTGCCGCCCCGAGCGTTGTGTCGAGTTGCTCCACCGCGGACAGGGGCGTGCCGTTGCTGCCGGTCGTGACTGCGGCGTTCCACGGAGGTCGGATCAGGTTCACAAAAAGCTGCGCCGACCCAGTCGTCGTCTCCCGCCAGGCCGCGGTTTCGGCGACGAGCAAATCCGGCCGCTCGAAGCCCCAGACGACGGCCCTGTCCGGGTCGCCCGTCGTAGCCGGGTTTCCGTCGACGTTCCAACCGTTGGCGAGATTCGTGTCGTATTCGAACCCAGTCATCGTTGAATCATCGTCGCGGAAGTCGAGCACGTTGACGGCCCACTGGGCGGCCTGCTCTGCCGGCAAAATCGGATTCAGGGCCGTCGCCAGGGTGTAGAGGCCCTTGCAGTATTCCTGGGCCTGAGCCGACGTTGTCACCGGGCGGTTGAGATTGAACCGCAGTCCGGCGGCCACGTCGGGCGACGCGGCGTTGGCGTTGGTCCAGGGATAGGCGAGCGCTGCGATTCCGGTTCCCGACAATGCATTTTCGATCCGCGTTGCGGCGTCGCCGGTCAGCGCCGGCGTGTCCCAACTGTCGGTCGTGATCCGCATTCGGGACGCCTGGGCAACGCCAGCCAACGCCGCAGCCAGCCGCGGCGGGAGCGCCGCCGCATCGGCGTCGTTCGCCCGCAGGACGCGCTCCAAATCCGCTACGGTGAACGGGTTGTCGTCGTTGACGGCCACGGCGCCGCTGGCGGCGACCGTTGGCCGCGGGCCAAGACCGTCGAGCCGGACCTCGTACGGATCGTCTATCCAATCGGTGCCGGTCTGGGCCATGAAGAAGGTGAGCGTGGGCGTGATCTGCCCGGCGGCGGGCGGCCGCATGTAGACCCGCATTTGGCCCTTGAGGTCGGCGACGGCGTTCGTGCCGGCGACCGTCAGCGTATAGCGGGTGGCATTCGTTGATGTACCGGTCGTCTGCTGGTTGCCGCGGGTGTCGTCACCAGGGATACCCGGGCTTCCGTCGCGGCCATAGCGGCCGACAAGCGGAAGCCCCGGCGGCGGCCGGCGTTGGGATGCGGACGCCTGGCCGGCGGCGGTCGTCCCGGTAACGCTGAGGAAATTCGTGTACCAGAGATCGGTGGGGGTCGCAGTGCCCGCTCCCGTGAACGGGGACGTGCCAGTGGCCGTGGGAAGCGACGGCGTGCCGCTGACGACGAGAGAGGGATCGAGATCGGCTGGGCCGTAGCCCATGCCGAGGGAAACGTCGGGCGTGCCCGCATAGGAACCTTGGGCCCGGTCGGGCATGCCGGCGGCGTTGACGTTGATCCGACCGTCGAGGTCGAGCACCAGGTAGGAGACCCTGTAGGAGTACATTCCGTGGGGCGATGGGCTGTTGGGCAGAATGTTGGACAGCCAGACGCCGTCGGGGATGCCGTCGTTGTCGTTGTCCACGGTCGGGGCCGCGGCACCGGCGAACGACACCCGCTGAAACTGCCGCACCTGGCCGTTCTCGACCACCGGCTGGGCGAGCCACATGTTGCTGTCGTCGTAGGCATCCCACGGCTCCGCGGCAGTCGTGCCGGTCGTCACCGAACCAGTAAGCGTGAACTCGCGGCCGTTGATGACCGTGTTTGTCGCCAAATATGTCGTGCCCGTCGACGATAGGCGGCAGTCCGGCCGCGGCGCAACGTTGGCCAGAAATGCCTGGCCGCCACTGGCACCGACGATCCGGAAACTCACGGGCCCGCCCCGCCCGACGTCCGGGACGAGCGTGAGAATACGGCCGAACATCAGCCGGGCATCGACCGATGCACCGCTGATCGTCGCCGTCAGCAGCGGGGCGGCGGGGTTGTAGGCGAGCGTGACGGCGCAGGAACCAGAGACAGTTCCGTACTTATCGCCGAGGATGCTTTCGTTTTGGAGCTGGTTCATGACCGTCGTACTCTTGGAGCCGCGCAGGGCTATGAGCAGGGCCTCGTCCAGCAGCGTGCGAGCCTGAACAGACTCAAGGGAGGAGGCCTGCGTGGCGTTGGCGAAGGCCCGTGCGGCCGTCCGGGCCCGCATGGCGGTGGCAAGCATGAATGCGCCAATCAGCATGAAGAACGTCAGCGCGGTGAGCACCAGCAGCAGGATCATGCCGCGGCGTGCCCGCGATCGCCGAATGAGGCTCGTTGGTCGTGGTCTCCTCGCGGGAGCCCGCGCCGACGGTGTCCAATTGTAGTGCGTCATTCGAGCGTCACCGGATGTTGATCGACCCGCAGGAGCCCGTCGAAGCCGACGACACGGATGGTCGTTCCTGAGAACTGGGGGGCGGGCTCCAGGACGACACACGAACGTCGCGACGCGACGTTTTCCGTACCAGAAACCATGGTGCCCGAGAGCGTCCACGACGACGCCACTCGCGCCCACTGCGGAGGGTTTGTGAGCGCGAGCACGAAGGAGCAAGGGGGTAGATACCGCCGTCGACTACTCTCGATTGCCAAGGCAGCCGCGGTCCCTGTTGTTTGCAGGCTGCTTGTGCTGCCGCTGGCGAGCACGCCCGTGCACTGCAGGGTCGTCGGCCCGGATGCAGAACCGCTACCCTGCAGTGTCATCTCGCACGCATCGCCAGGCCTGCGAAAGGCCGCGACACTCAGCAACGCCGGAACGCCCGGCGCAGCGGTCCCCGTGGTCGTCCCGGTGGGCCAAAGCGTCGCGCCCCAGCACATCGACTGGTCGAACGTCCGCGGGCCCGCCGTGCCTGATATCGTGAATGAGTTTCGCGGCGTCTCGGCACCGGACGGCGGGAGGTATTTCAGGTCATCTTCCAGCAAAAATCCGCGACCGGGCCCGTTTCCAACCGTGTCGATCCGTTGGGCGAGTGCGCCCGCCCAAGTTCCGGTGACCGTGGGCCACGTCCGACCCGCGGTCGCACTGATCGTCACTAGGGCCGAAGCGACCTGGCCGAAGGCACAGGCCCGGGTGCCCGACGCGAAGATGTCCGCCGCTACCAGGCCCCGATTGAGAAGATCGGCCCGCGCGTTCGCCGCCAGGAAGCCGGCTCGGTCGGCCTGCTGGGCCTGGCCGAATCGCGAACTGGCCGCCGGCAGGATTGCCGCGACGCTCGCCAGGCCGATCGCGAGCACCCCACAGGCGACGAGTACTTCCAAGAGCGAAAGGCCCGCCCGCGGGTGGTGAGTGACGGTGCGTGAGCGAGGAATGTTCATGTTGCGGGTCATTTGCCGATGGCGGCCTGGGCCCGGGCCTTGGCGCGGGCGTCTCGCAGGGCGGTGGAGCCCGTGCCGATTGTGGCGACGTTCGACGACACCGTAACGCGGCCGGTCTGCGGATGGACGACGACCCACATCGCACGATCGCTGGCCAGCGCCGAGCCGGTCCCCACGACGGCCAGCGGTGCGACGAACAGGTAAAACGGTGACAGCGGATGCATCGCGCTGGCGGTCGCGCCGATCCCCTGCATGACGGCGTCCACGCCACCGACCGAGTCGAACGTCAGGCCGATGGCATTCTTCCCCGAAAGGTCGCTCCAGGTGGCGTCGAAGGCCGTGCCGTCGCCGACCCCGCTCAGGCTGAGGTCGATCGCGACGTTCGGCGGAAGGTTGAAGAGCGTCTCGCCCTCGTTCGGATAGCGGGCGATCAGGACGTTGAGCCCGGCCCCGCCGGTAGCCGGCCGTGGCCAGATCGTGTTGTGTAAGGTCTGACCGCCCGCGGCACGAAACGTGACGGTGTTGCCGGAGGTGAACGACATCCAGGGCGACGCGCGACCCGGGTTCCCGAACTGGATCTTGTAGCCATCCGCCAGGTCGCTGCTGCTGGCGTTATTGGGCGAGATTGTCACGCTTGCCGACGTGCTGTTGAGAATGCTGGGCGGCATCTCGATCGTGCATGAACCCGTGATGAACGGCTGCACGTCGGCGGCCGAAATCGAGGTGACGTCACTGCTTCCCACGGCGGGATCGAGGATCACGCCGGCGCCGGCCGGATTGCCCAAGGCTCTCGACTGGGCCGCGAGGAGCACCGACGCGATCGACTGCGCGGCCCGCCGGACCGCGCTCGCCTGGTTGGGCCGACCCATCGTGAGGAGGAGGCCGAACAGCGACGCGAAGATCCCCGCCACCACGAGCAATTCGACCAACGTGAACCCGCGGCGGCTCATTTTGCGACCTCCGCGTCGAAATTGGTGATGAAGCCGTCGACGACGTTGTTGCCGTCATTCGGCACGGTCGGCCCGAGCGACTTCGCCGGCCCGCCCGAGTAAATAAGGGGCCGCATGGTGCCACCCGGCGCGACGGCCGGGGTGCCGGCCGAGAAAGGCGCGGAGGAGGAGAAAAACGTCGTCCAGCTCGGTGGCAACTTCAAGGCCGAGGGCCACAGCACGTAGCGAATCGGCTGACCCCAGGCATCGAGAAACTCCGGGGCTCCATCGGTGTCGAGGTCACCCTTCTGGCTCGTCCCCAACGCCTCGCAGTCGAGGCAATCGGCGACGCCTCCCTGCATCACGATCATGAACAGGCATTCCGCATCTCCATAGGTGCCAGTCGTGATCGTCGGGATCGAGGTCCGCACGCTGGCATAGGCGGCCTGCGGAGGCGTCGCCGTGCCGCCGACGAGCCCCCAGTTGTCGGGCATCTCGGCACTGG
>JBIKND010000146.1:0-9691 GCA_044358905.1 Pirellulales bacterium
GCGAGTGTCCGCAGCTTGGCGGCCCGGTCGGCTGCGGATGTCGCGCCCGGCACGACCCGCGATGCGAAGGACGAATAGTGCTGCTGGATGACCCCGTCGATCTTTGCAATCAACGCCTGCGTCGCCTGGTTCTTCTGGCTGGTTCGGGCGGCCGAGACGGCCGACCCGATCATCCCCATGAGTATGAGAATGATCGACACCACCACCAGCAGTTCGACGAGCGTGAAGGCGGGGCGGGGCAAGGCACCCTCACCCCAGCCCTCTCCCAGAGGGAGAGGGAGATTGGACGGCCGGCCCTCTCCCTGAGGGAGATTGACGCGAGGCCGGGGATTTCGGGCACACGCACCGGACGGCTCGGGATGGAAGGAGTGCGGCTTCATGACAGGTCGTTGATCAGCTTGATGAGCGGCATGAAGAGGGCGATCACGATGAAGCCCACGGCACCGCCGAGGAAGATGATGAGCAGCGGCTCCATCAGGCTCGTCAGGCTCTCCGTGAGCACCGCCACCTCCTCGTCGTAGGTGTCGGCCACCTTGTAGAGCATGGTGTCGAGCTCGCCCGACTCCTCGCCCACGTCCACCATGTTCACCACAAGGTCGTCCACGACCGGCTTCTTGTACCGAAACAGGTACATCAGGGCCCCGACGACCGGGACGAAGGCGGTCCAAAAAAGGAGCGCCACGACGTTGAACGGCGGGATCGAATACGCCTTCAGCGGCTTGGCGATCGCCTCGCCGTCGCGGATCGAGTCCGATACCTTGGAGAACAGCCGCTCGAACATCATGTTGCCCGAGGTCTCCTTGGTGATGTTGAGCGCCTCCAGGATCGGCACGCCGCTGGAGAGCAGCGTGCCGAGGGTGCGGGCGGCGCGGGAGAGGATGTTCTTCTCCACCAGGGCTCCGAAGATCACCACCTTGAGCACGAACAGATCCCAGCCGAAGCGGCCGTAGGGGATCATCTTGATGAGCTTGATGAGCAGGTTGAGCCCGAACGGAATGGCGGGGATCAGGTACCAGTAGGCCACCACCCAGTTCGAGATGTCGACGAGGAGCTGCGTCATCGCCGGCAGTTCGCTGTCGAAATCGTCGAAGATCTTTTTGAACTGCGGCACGATCTTGATCATGATGAACGCGAGGATGCCCACGGCCACCATCACGACCACGATCGGGTAGACGAGCGCCCCCTTGACCTTGCGCTTCAGCGACTCGCTCCGCTCCATGAACTCGGCGAGTCGCCGCAGGATCACTTCCAGCGCGCCGCCCGCCTCGCCGGCGCGGATCATGTTGCAGTACAGGCGGTCGAAGGCCTTGGGGCTCTTCGACATCGCCTCGGAGAGCGTGGCCCCGCCCTCGATCTCGTCGCACACGTCGAGCAGGCTGTTCTTCAGCCGGCCGGGCTTCTGCATCTCCGCGAGCAGCTTGAGGCTCCGCAGGATCGGGAGGCCGGCGTCCTGGAGGATGGAAAGCTGGCGGGTGAAGAGCGTGAGTTCCTTGCCCTTCACGCCGCCGATGGCGAACGTCCGGCCCGGCTTGCGGCCGGTGGCCGCGGCCCCGGCGGCCGCCTTCGCCTTGCGGGCCTTGAGCTTGGTGACCATGTAGCCCATCGACCGGATGGTGGCCTGGGCTTCGGCCTCGCTGGCGGCATCGACGGTGTCGCGGATCTCCTTGCCCGTCGCGGCGTCGATGGCTTCGAACTGGAAGGTGGGCATCGTCAGGCCTCCAGGATCGTCTCGCGGATGACTTCCTCGGCGGTCGTAGTCCCGCCGAAGACGCCCTCCATGCCGGATTCGCGGAGCGTCACCATGCCGTTCCGCCGCGCCGCCTCGCGGAGATCTTCCGTCGATGCGTTGCGCATCACCAGGTCGCGCATTTCATCGTTCATGATCAGCAGTTCGAACAGGCCGAGCCGGCCCTTGTAGCCGCTGCGGTTGCACTTCTCGCAGCCGCGGCCGCGGTAGAACTTCTTGCCGACCGTCTGGTCGGTCGTGAGCTCCAGGTCGGCGAGCACGTCGGCCCCCGGCACCACCTCCTCGCGGCAGTTGGCGCAGATCCGGCGGACCAGCCGCTGGGCGAGGATCGCCTCCACGGTGGCCGTGATCAAAAACGGCGGCACGCCCATGTCGCGAAGCCGCGTCACGGTGGACGGGGCGTCGTTGGTGTGCAGCGTGGAGAACACCATGTGACCGGTGAGCGACGCCTGGACGGCGATCTCGGCCGTCTCCACGTCGCGGATCTCGCCCACCAGGATCCGGTCCGGATCCTGGCGGAGGATCGCCCGCAGGCAGGCGGCGAAGGTGTTGCCGATCTCGGCGTCGATCGGCACCTGAATGATGCCGTCGATGTCGTACTCCACCGGGTCCTCGGTGGTGATCAGCTTGTCGTCGACCTCGTTGAGTTCGGAGAGGGCCGAGTAGAGCGTCGTCGTCTTGCCGGAACCGGTCGGCCCGGTGACGAGCACGATGCCGTTGGGCCGCTTGATGACCTCGCGGAACTTCCGCAGCATCGCCGGCTCCATCCCCACCTTCTCCAGATCGAGCGACACGACGCCGCGGTCGAGCACACGCATGACCACGCTCTCGCCGAACAGCGTGGGCAGCACGCTGACGCGCAGATCGACCGGATGGCCGCCGACGTTGAGCTCGATGCGGCCGTCCTGCGGCAGCCGCCGTTCGGCGATGTCGAGGTTCGCCATGACCTTGATGCGGGTGGTGATCGCGAAGGCCAGATGCCGCGGCGGCGGCACCATCTCCTGGAGCACGCCGTCGGCCTTGAGCCGGATGCGGAACTCCGTCTCGAAGGGCTCGAAGTGGATGTCGCTGGCACCGTCGCGGATCGCCAGCAGGAGCACCATGTTGAGCAGCTTCCGCACCGGCGCGCTCTCGGCCAGGGCCTCGACGCTCGTCAGGTCGGTGGGGCCGTCGCGGCCGGCAGCCGCAGCGGCCGCGGCCAGCTCGTCGTCCTTCTCGAGATCCTCGACGAGCGACTCCACGCTCTCGGTCGCCGAGGAATAGACCTTCTCGATGACCTTGGTGATCTCGGGCTCCGTGGCCACGCAGACGTGGATGTCGTAGCCGAGGAAGGTCCGCAGCTCGTCGGCGATCTGGATCTTCTGCGGCTCGGACGACGCGATCGTCAGCCGGTTGCCGTCGAGGGCCAGCGGAACCACCCGGTAGAGCTGGGCCATCGGCTCGGAGAGCAGCCGGGCCACTTCGGGCGGGATGTGCCGATCGTAGAGCGTGACGAAGGTGGTGCCCCACTGCTCGGCCAGGGCCTCGCCGAGCTGCTCGTCGGTGTAGAAGCCGAGCGACACACCAACCTTGCCGAGCAGTTCCCCACCCCGCGTCGACTGCTCCTCGAGCATGGTCGCGAGCTGCTGCTCGTCGATCAGGCCGAGATCCACCAGGATTTGCCCGATCCGCTTCAGGGCCATGGTCAGCGCTCCGTTTCCTTGGCGGCCTTGCGGGCCACCGTCTCGGCGTCGTCGAAGATGCCCTGCTTCGCGTTGGTGATCCGGCGGGCCAGGTCGTCGACGTTCTGCGCCTTGGCGAGCACGTCGTCCTCCGTCACCTTCTTCTCGTTCCAGAGCTTGAAGAGGTGGTCGTCGAGCAGCTGCATGCCGAGCTTGGCGCCCGTCTGCATCGCCGAATTGATGCGGAAGGTCTTGTTCTCGCGGATCAGGTTGCCGATGCCCGGCGTGCAAACCAGCACCTCGTAGGCCGCCACCCGGCCGCCGCCGATCTTGGGCAGGAGCGTTTGCGAGAGCACGCCGAGGATCGCGGTCGAGAGCTGGGTGCGGACCTGCTCCTGCTGGTTGGTGGGGAAGGCGTCGATGATCCGGTTGACCGTGCCCTGGGCGCCGGTGGTGTGGAGCGTGCCGAACACCACGTGCCCCGTCTCGGCGGCCGAGATCGCGGCCTCGATCGTCTCCAGGTCGCGGAGCTCGCCCACGAGGATCACGTCGGGGTCCTGCCGCAGGGCCCGCCGCAGGGCCTCGGAGAAGCTGGGCACGTCGGTGCCGATCTCCCGCTGGTTCACCGTGCTCTTCTTGGAGTAGTGGTAGAACTCGATCGGGTCCTCGATCGTGATGATGTGGTGGTCGTAGGTGTTGTTGATGAAGTCGATCAGCCCGGCGAGCGTGGTGCTCTTGCCGGAGCCGGTCGGGCCGGTGACGAGGAACAGGCCACGCGGCCGCGTCACCAGCTTCTTGCACACCTCCGGCACCCCGAGCTGCTCGGGAGTGAGCAGCTTGTTGGGGATCTGCCGCAGCACCATCGCCACGCTGCCGCGCTGCTTGAACACGCTGACGCGAAACCGGGCCAGGTCCTTGAAGGCGAAGCCGAAGTCGCAGCCCCCCTTCTCCGCCAGCTCGGCCTGGCAGCGCTCCGGCGTGATCGCCTTCATGAGCGAGTTGGTGTCGTCGGCGGTGAGCACCTTCGTGGCCTGGGCCTTCATGTGCCCGTCCATGCGAAACACGGGCGGGATGCCGGTGGTGATGTGGATGTCGCTCACGCCCCCCTTCACCGCCGCCATCAGCAGCTTGTCGATCTGAATCGTGCCGCCGGCGGCCTTGGGCATGGCGTAGGGCGAGGCCCCGTCGGCGGCAGCCTCCTCCGCGGCCGGTCCGTCGTCCTGCAGATCGAGTTCGAGCGGCGCGTGCTCGGCCGCGGGCGCAGCGTCGGCGGCGGGGCGGAGCACGAGCACCTTCGTGCCCTGCACGTCGACGAGGGCGCCGGCGCACTCGCCGAGCGTCGTGGCAAATGAGAACCGCGCCAAATCGCCGCCGGGGGGCACGATCGCCGCGGCGAGGGCCGCCACCTCGTCGACCGTGAAGGCCCGCGTCTTCAGGGGCCGCATCTGGTCGTTGATCCGCAGCATCGGGGCGGCGCCGCCCGAGAGCCGGACCTCGGTGCCGCCGTTGTCCACGGCCACCTTGAGCAGCTTCTCGACCTGGGCCACGAGCGGGGATGTCGCCGTGCTCATGATCGCCACTCCTCGCAGCCGGAGGCTACGGACGGGAGGCTCGGCAGGCGGAGAGGGAGCCCGAACACGGTGGCTTCACTGGACGTTCGGCTCGGGCCCCTGACAGCCGCCGAAGTCACTGGCTTCATTATGCGCGTCATCGGGTGAAAAGTCTCCTCCGCCCCAGGAAAAATCCTTCCGGCCGGCAAAACCCCGCGGTTTTCGCCCCGCCGAGCCGGTCACTCCGTCTTCTTCGAAACCCGAAACACCTCGTCCAGCGTGGTGATGCCCCGCAGGGACTTGGCGATGCCGTCGTCGAACATCACCCGCATCCCCTGGCCGACGGCCGCCCGCCGAATCTCCTGGGTCGCCGCCCCCTGGAAGGCGAGCTCGCGGATCTTGTTGGTCATCACCATCAATTCGAAGATGCCCAGCCGGCCCTTGTAGCCCGACTTCTGGCAGTTTGCGCAGCCGCGGCCCTTCATGAACGTCGCCCCTTTGAGCATCTCGGGGGTGATGCCCGCCGCCTCGATCTGGGTGTCGAGCGGCTGGTGGGGCTGCTTGCACTTGGGGCAGTTCACGCGGACCAGACGCTGGGCGAGGACGGCGATCACGCTGGAGGCCACGAGGTAGGCCGGCACGCCCATGTCGATCATCCGGGTGATCGCCCCCGGCGCGTCGTTGGTGTGGAGCGTGCTGAACACGAGGTGGCCGGTGAGCGAGGCCTGGATGCCCATCTGCGCGGTCTCGGTGTCGCGCATCTCGCCGACGAGGATCACGTTGGGCGCCTGGCGGAGCATGGACCGGATGACACGGGCGAAGTCGAGCCCGATCGAGTGCCGGATCTCCACTTGGTTGATGCCGGCGAGGTAATACTCGACGGGATCCTCGGCCGTGATGATCTTGGTGTCGGGGCGGTTGAGCTCGTTGAGCGAGGCGTAGAGCGTGGTCGTCTTGCCCGAGCCCGTGGGGCCGGTGACGAGGATGATGCCGTTGGGCCGCCGGATCAGGTTCTTGAACTGGCGGAAGTCGTTGTCGGAGAGCCCGAGCTGGCGGATGCCGACGCGGATGTTGTCCTTGTCGAGGATCCGCATCACCACCGACTGGCCGTGGTTGGTGGGCAGCACGCTGACGCGCAGGTCGTAGTCCTTGCCGTCGGCGGTGAGCTTGATGCGGCCGTCCTGCGGGCGGCGGCGCTCGGCGATGTCGAGCTTGGCGAGGATCTTGATGCGGGAGAGGATGGCGCCGAGGAGACGGCGCGGCGGGTTGTCGCGCTCCACCAGACGGCCGTCGATGCGGTAGCGGATCCGCACGCGGTCCTCGAACGGCTCGACGTGGATGTCGCTGGCCCGCAACTGCACCGCCTCGGTGATGATCAGGTTCACGAGCTTCACCACCGGGGCGTCCGATTGGTCGTCGGGCCCCTGGGCGGCCGCCTGCTCCACGGCCGTCTCGGTGAAGTCGATGGCGGTGTCGGTGAACTCCTGGAGCATCGAGTCGGCGCTCTCGCCGTCGGAGAGGCCGTAGTTGCGGTTGATCGCCTCGACGATCTGCTCGCGGACGGCCAGGGCCATCTCGACGTCGCGATTGAGGATGAACCGCAGCTTCTCCTGCGTGTCGATGTCGGTGGGATCGCAGGTGGCGACGCGGAGCGTGCCCCCCGACTCGGCGAGCGGGAAGATCGTGTTCTCGCGGGCCACGCTCTCCGGGAGGAGCTCGATCACCTCCGGCGGCACCTGGATCTCGGCGAGGTTCACGAACTTGAGACGATAGGCCTTCGCCAAGGCCTTCATCACCTTGTCGCCCGGCGCGTAGCCGAGCCGCACCACCTCCTCGTGCATCTTCTTGCCGGACGTGCCGGCGATGCGTGTGGCCTCTGCGAGCTGCTCGGCCGAGACGATCCCCTCGGAGAGGAGGAGAGTGGAAAAAGCGTCGGGCATGGGCGGGAAAGCGTGCCGGTCAGGCGGGCGTTTCGAGGAAGGTGTCGGTGTGCTCGTAGCCGGGGGCGCAGGTGCAGAGAAACACGAGCTCGGTCGGGCCGGTGTTGCGGATGGTGTGGCGGCAGCCGGGCGGGATCGCGATCGCGTCGCCGGGGCCGACCGGCCGCGTCTCATGGCCGAGCGTCATGGCGGCGGTGCCGGTGAGGATGTAGTAGATCTCCTCGGTGACGGCGTGGTGATGGGGTGTCGTGGCGGCGCCGGGGGCGAGCCGGGCCTCGGCCAGGCTCTGCTTGCGGATCGCGGAATTGCGGTGGGCGAGGAGTTCGCGGATCGTCGAGCCGTCGGCCGTGACGAAGGGCTTGGCGTCCTGCTGGTTGACCACGTCCATGAGGGTGCGAAGACCGAGGGTGCGAATGCGGCAAACAGGAACCGTTCCCGACCGTCAGGATACCAGACCGTCCGCAAAAAGAAGACACGCCGGGGGGATCGGCCGGGCCTCCCAGACGCCGGGATCGGGGAGGTCGGCGGCCGCGAATGACGTGTCGGCTTCGACGACGATCCGGCTCCCCGCAGGGGCCGCGCGGCGGATCACGTCGATCAGGGCCAGGAGTTCCGCCCGCCGCTCGTGGCCGGCGGTGAAGAACTCCCACGGTGGCGAGATGAAAACGATCCAGGGGAGGTCGCGCGGCAGGTCGGGGAGCCGGCGGGCCCAGAGAAGCACGTCGCCGGTCCGCACCTCGACGCGGTCCTCGACCCCCAGGCCACGGGCCGACCGCCGCAGGGCGTCGGCCGTGGGAAAATGTCGCTCCACGAGGATCGCCCGGGCGGCGCCGCGACTCACGGCCTCGAAGCCGAGGGCCCCGGTGCCGGCGAAGAGATCCAGGGCGATCGCCCCGCGAACGCCCGTGCCCACGAGGTCGAAGAGGGACTCGCGGACGCGGTCTTTCATGGGCCGCGTCCGGCCGTGCGGCACGAACTCGAGCCGCCGGCCCCGGAGGTCGCCGCCGATGATCCGCGGGGCGCTGGCGGCTTCTTCGGCGGCGGGGGCGGCTTGTCGGGGCGAATGATGTCGGGGCATGAGTTGTTCCTCCTGGAGCGGCGGTCTCTGACCGTCGGTGCTTTCCTGCCCTGTAGCGGCGGTCTCTGACCGTCGGTGCCTTCCTGCCCTGTAGCGGCGGTCTCTGACCGTCGGTGCCTTCCTGCCCTGTAGCGGCGGTCTCTGACCGTCGGTGCCTGGGGAACGTATTTCGGCGGTCAGAGACCGCCGCTACAGGAGAAGTCGGAGACCGCCGCCACAGGGGGCGAGGTCAAAACGTCGCGTCGGCCGGAAGAGCCTTGTGATATCGTACCGTTTTCCAAACCTGGAGATTCAATCCATGCGGGCAGGTCAGGCGGACGCACGGCGGCGTTGGCGGACGGTGTGGGTGATGGCCGCGGCGCTGATGGCGACCGCCTCCGGGACCGTCCACGCCCAAGTGGCCGCACCCGCGACGAAACAGGTCGATGCCACGGCCGCAAAAACCGAGTTCGACGCGGCCTCCAAGGAGATGAAGGACCTGGTCGGCGAACTCACCGTGCTGCAGGCGATGTATCAGCAACCGCAGGCCGACAAGGCGGCCCTCGCGGAGAAGTTCGAGGCCGTGAAGGTCAAGGCACAGGCCACGAGCGCGCGGCTCGAAAAAGCGGCCTTCGCCCTGGCGATCGCCGATCCGAAGAACGCCGAGGCCAAAGAGATCAGCGGGGCGGTCGTGGCCGGGTCGCTCCAGGGCGACGATCCCCGCAAGGCGCTGGCGCTGGCCGGCACGCTCGACGCGGCCGGGGCAGCCAACGGCGACGTGGCCCTGATGGCGGCGACCGCGGCGATGATCCTGTCCGACGTGAACGCCGCGGAGGCCTGGCTGAAGAAGGCGGCCGCGGCGGGAGCGGCCAAGGAACGGATCGCCGAACTCGAGGCCGCGGCCGCCGCCGAGCGCGAGAAGGTGGCCGCCGAGATGGCGAAGCGGAAAGCGGAGGAGACGGCCGACGACCTGCCCCGCGTGAAAATCACTACCAGCCAGGGCGACATCGTCGTGGAACTCTTCGAGAACGAGGCGCCCAACACGGTCGCCAACTTCATCTCCCTCGTGGAGAAGGGTTTCTACGCGGGCACGCCATTTCACCGCGTGATCCCCGGCTTCATGGCCCAGGGGGGCGACCCGACCGGCACCGGCACGAGCGGCCCGGGCTACGCGATCGCCTGCGAGTGCGACGCGCCCGGGGCGCGGAAGCACTTCCTGGGCACGCTCTCGATGGCCCACGCGGGGCCGAATACGGGCGGTTCGCAGTTCTTCCTCACGTTTCGGCCGACGGAGCACCTCGACGGCAAGCACACGGTCTTCGGCCGCGTCATCGAGGGCTTCGACGTGCTGCCGAAGCTGATGCGCACGCAGGACGAGCAGGGCCGGCCGGTGCCGGGCATCAAGCCCGACGTGATCGTGAAGGCGGAGGTCGTGCGGAAGCGCAACCATCCCTACGAGCCGAAGACGCTCCCCGACCCGCGGAAGCGGTGAGTTGTAGCGGCGCGGATTCCGCAGAGTGCCACTCTGCGGCTCCAAAAAGCGGAGGCAACCCTCGCCCCTTGTGGGTGCAGACTGGCAGTCTGCACACCGTGGCGCGGATTCCGCAGAGTGCCACTCTGCGGCTCCAAAAAGCGGAGGCAACCCTCGCTCCTTGTCGGTGCAGACTGGCAGTCTGCACACCGTGGCGCGGATTCCGCAGAGTGCCACTCTGCGGCTCCAAAAAGCGGAGGCAACC
>JBIKND010000218.1:0-5329 GCA_044358905.1 Pirellulales bacterium
CGCCGTGATCGTCGGCAAGACGAACATGGACGAGTTCGCCATGGGCGGCTCGAACGAGAACTCGGCGTTCGGCAAGGTGCACAACCCCTGGGATCTGTCCCGTGCCCCGGGCGGCTCGAGCGGCGGATCGGCGGCCTGCGTGGCGGCCGACATGGCGCCGGTAGCGATCGGCTCCGACACCGGCGGCTCGATCCGACAGCCCGCGGCCCTGTGCGGGATCACCGGCCTGAAGCCGACCTACGGCACCGTGAGCCGTCGCGGCCTGATCGCCTTCGCCTCGAGCCTCGACCAGATCGGCCCGATGGCCCGGTCGGCGGCCGATTGCGCCCTGATCATGGAGACGATCGCCGGCCACGACCCCGGCGATTCGACCTCGCTGCCGCACGCCGTGCCGCGGTACACCGAGATGCTCGAGCAACCGCTCACCGGCCTGCGAATCGGCCGCGTGGCCGAACACTTCGCGGAAGGGCTCGATCCCGAGGTGGCGCGGGGCGTGGAGGAGGCGTTCGCCGCCTTCAAGGCGGCCGGGGCCACGATCCACGACGTCGAGTTGCCGCATGCGAAGTACGGCATTCCGACGTACTACCTCATCGCGCCGTGCGAGGCGTCGAGCAACCTGGCGCGGTACGACGGAGCTCACTATGGACACCGGGCCGAGCCCGGAAGGGGCCAGCGGGCCGAGCCGGGGATGGGCCACCGGGCCGGAAGCGACGCCGTGGCCGCGTTCGAATCGCCGCTTGCCGAGATGTATTGCCGTAGCCGCGCCGAGGGCTTCGGGCCCGAGGTGAAGCGGCGGATCATGCTCGGCACCTACGCCCTCTCCGCCGGCTACTACGACGCCTACTACGCCAAGGCGCTCCGGGTGCGGCGGCTCATCCGCCAGGACTACCTCGACGCCTTCCAGCACGTGGACCTGATCGGCGGACCGACGTCCGCGACCGCCGCCTTCGCGCTCGGGGAGAAGTCGAGCGACCCGCTGGCCATGTACCTCGTGGACATGTACACCGTGACGGCGAACCTCGCCGGCATCGGCGGCATCTCGTTTCCGTGCGGGTTCACGAAGGCCGGCCTGCCGATCGGCTTCCAACTCCAGGGCCCGGCGCTCGCCGAGCCGCTCCTCCTGCGGGCCGCCGACCGCTATCAGCGGCTCACCGACTGGCACCTGCGGCGGCCGAAGCTCCCCGCCTGACGCCTCATGACGACGTCGCCCACGACCGCCGCGCCCTACACCACCGTCATCGGTTTGGAGGTGCACGTCCAGCTCCAGACGCGGACGAAGCTCTTCTGCGGTTGCGCGACGAAGTTCGGCGCGCCGCCGAACACCCAGGTCTGCCCGACGTGCCTCGGCCTGCCGGGATCGCTGCCGGTGATGAACCGCCACGCCTTCGACCTGGCGGTGCGGGCGGCGCTCGCCCTCGACTGCACGATCGCGCCGTTCACGAAGTGGGACCGGAAGAACTACTTCTATCCCGACCTGCCCAAGGGCTATCAGATCAGCCAGTACGACCTGCCGTTTTCGGCGGACGGGGCGCTGGAGGTCGTCGATCCGAAGGGCGCGTTCGCGCGGAAGGTGGGCATCATCCGCGTCCACCTGGAAGAGGACGCGGGAAAGAGCATGCACGACGAGGCGGCGGGCACGGCCGACACCCGCATCGACCTCAACCGCGCCGGCACGCCGCTGTGCGAGATCGTGACCCAGCCCGACCTGCGGAGCCCGCAGGAGGCCCGGGGCTGGCTCAACGAACTGAAACTCCTGCTCGTCTACCTGGGCGTGAGCGACTGCAACATGCAGGAGGGGAGCCTGCGGGTCGACGCCAACGTCAACCTCCATATCCCGCAGCCCGACGGCCGCGTCGCCAAGACGCCGATCGTCGAGATCAAGAACATGAACTCCTTCCGATCGGTGGAGCGGGCCCTGGCCTACGAGGCCGTCCGGCAGTGGGAGGAGTGGCAGGCCACGAAGGCGGAACTGGGCACGACGCCGAAGCAGACCCGCGGCTGGGACGATCCCGCCGGCGTCACGCGGGCCCAGCGGCACAAAGAGGAATCGAGCGACTACCGCTACTTCCCCGACCCCGACCTCGTGCCCGTCACCGTGACGACGGCCGAGATCGCCACCGCCCGGGCGGCGATGGGCGATCCGCCGACGGTGCTCCGCAAGGCCCTCGAAACGACGTGGAAGATTTCCGCTTACGACGCCGACGTGCTCGTCAACCAGGGCCGTGAGCTCGTGGCCTGGTTCGAGGAACTGGCCACGCTCGTCGGCGAAGGCAAGGTGGCGAGCAACTGGATGCAGCAGGACGTGCTCCGCACGCTCAACGAGCGCGGCGGCACGATCGCCGAGTTTCCGCTGCGTCCCGCCGCCGTGGCCGACATCATCAGCCGCGTCCAGAAAGGCGACTTCGACACCAGCCGGGGAAGGGAAATCTTTGCCGAGGTGCTGGCCAGTGGACGGACGGTCGAGGACGTCGTGGCCTCGATGGGCATCGCCGCCGTGAGCGAAGACGACCTGGTGGCCCTGTGCCGCGAGCTGCTCGCCGCAAACCCGAAGATCGTCGCCGACGTGCAGGGTGGCAAGGAGCAGGCCGCCGCCGGCCTCATCGGCCAGGCGAAGAAAAAGAACCCCAACGTGAATCCGGGGAAGGTGCGGCAGATCTGCATCGACCTGATCAAGGGCATGTAGCCTATTCTCGGCGGCACCGGCGTCATCCACCGCGACGGCCTGTCGCCCGTGGAGGCCGCGGCGACCGTGATCTCCCGGTAGATTGCTCCATCATGCCGCGGATCGTCACGCTCGCCACCGACTTCGGGATTGGCTCGGGCTACGTCGCCGAAATGAAGGGCGTGTTGCTGCACGCGCGGGCGCCGTTCACCCTCGTGGACATCGCCCACGACCTGCCGGCCCACGACGTCCGCGCCGCGGCCTGGCTCGTCGGCCAGGCCTGCTTCGCCTTCCCCCCCGGCACGCTCCACGTGGCCGTCGTCGATCCGGGCGTGGGCACGGCCCGCCGGCTCGCCTGGGCCCGGATCGGCGAGCAGGAGTTCCTCTGCCCCGATAACGGCCTGCTCTCGTGGGCCCTGCAGGGACGCCCGCTCGTGGCCGCCCGCGAAATCGCCGTCGCCGCGAACGCGGCGGCCACGTTCCACGGCCGCGACGTCCTCGCCCCGGCGGCAGTCCGGTTGCTCGACGGCGTGGAGCCGGATGCGCTCGGCCCGCCGCTCGACGATCTCGTGCGGCTCGCCTGGCCGGTGCCACGGGAGACGGCTTCCGGCGTCGCGGGCGAAGTGATCCATGTCGACGCCTTCGGCAACCTGGTCACGAACCTGCCGGCCGATCTCTGGCCCCGACTCGTCGCGGCCGGCCGCCTGCGGGTGGGCGATCACGACGTGACGGCGCTCGTCCGCACCTACGGCGACGCCCCGCCCGGCACGCCCGTGGCCCTCGTCGGCTCGCAAGGCCGCATCGAAGCCGCGGTCGTGGAGGGCCGTGCCGACCGGCACCTGGGAGCCGGCGTCGGCACCGGTGTCTCGATCGCGGTCCCGCGCGTGACGTGAGCCGCGATGCTGTAACTGGGCGGGACCGTTGGGCGTGGACGCGAAGCGCGACGGGGTGCTGGCGGCACGCGAGTGATGCAGCCGGCGGGTACACTGCCGCCATGAACCCGGCCACCTCTGCACGCCCCGTCGCCCCCGAACCGGCCGCCCCCGACCGACTCGCCCGGTGGGACCGCGACCACGTCTGGCACGCGTTCACCCAGATGCGGGAGTACGAGCCGCTGCTCATCGAGTCGGGGCAGGGGGCCTGGCTCGCCGACACGGCCGGCCACCGCTACCTCGACGGCTCGGCGAGCATGTGGTGCAACGTTCACGGCCACCGCCACCCGCGGCTCGACGCGGCCCTCGCCGCCCAGGCCGCCAAGGTCGCCCACACGACGAACCTCGGGCTCTCCAACCCGACCACCGTCGAGTTCGCCCGCCGACTCGTGGAGATCGCCCCGCCGGGACTGGAGAAGGTGTTTTTCACCGGCGACGGCTCGAGCGCGATCGAGGCCGCCCTGAAGATGGCGTTCCAGTTCTGGCTCCAGGCCGCGCCACCCGAGCCCCGCCGCACGCGGTTCGTCGCCATCGGCGAGGCCTACCACGGCGACACGCTCGGCGCGATCGGCGTCGGCGGCGTGGACCGGTTCACGGCGATGTTCGCGCCGCTCACGTTCGCGGCGATCCGCCTGCCTTCGCCGGGCGGGCCCGACCCCGCCACCGGCCAGCCGCCGCCGTCCCTCGACGAGGCGCTGGCCATGGTCGAGCAGGTGTTGACCGAGCATGCCGGCGAGGTGGCCGCCTTGGTCATGGAGCCACTCGTCCAGATGGCGGCCGGGATCTACGTGCATCCGCCGGGCTTCCTCCGCGGCGTCCGCGACCTCACGGCCAAGCACGACGTTCTCCTGATCCTCGACGAGGTCGCCACCGGCTTCGGCCGCACCGGCACGATGTTCGCCTGCCAGCAGGAGGGCGTGACTCCCGACATCCTCTGCCTGGCAAAGGGCCTCACGGCCGGCTACCTGCCGATGGCCGCCACGCTCGCGACCGCGCGGGTGTGGGATGCGTTCCTCGGGAATCACGCCGACCGCCGCACCTTCTTCCACGGCCACACGTACGGCGGCAATCCCCTGGCCGCCGCGGTCGGCCTGGCCTCGCTCGACGTGTTTCGTGACGAGCGGGTGCTCGAGAGCCTGCCGCCGAAGATCGAGCGACTGCGGGAGCATGCCGCGCGGCTGGGAACGCTGGATCACGTGGGCGCCATCCGCCAGTGCGGCCTGGTCGCGGGAATGGAACTGGTCGCCGACAAGGCCACGGGAACGCCCTACCCGTGGCAGGAGCAACGCGGCACGCGGGCCTGTCTGGCCGCGCGGCAGCACGGCGCCCTGCTCAGGCAACTCGGCGACGTGGTCGTGCTGATGCCGCCGCTGTGCATCACGCTCGACGAACTCGATCACCTGGCCGCAGCGACCGAGGCCGGCATCCGCGCGGCGACGGACGCGTAGCCGAGCCGGCGATCAAAAAGCCCCGGGCGGGAGCCCGGGGACCGGCGGTCAACAAGCCCCGGGCGGGAGCCCGGGGACTCCGGGTGCGAAGGCCAACCAACCGCCCACATCGCACGACTCATCGGACGGACCGGCTTCCGACCCCAATCACATGGAAACCGGGAACCAAGGCGACCCGGAGTCCCCCGGCTCCCGCCGGGGGCTTCTTGGCAGCGGAACATCCACCACAGGAAACCGTCGCAAGCCGGCGGTCAACTCAAAATGCCCTTCACCACTTCCCCGTGCAC
>JBIKND010000219.1:0-5311 GCA_044358905.1 Pirellulales bacterium
GACGCCGGGCCGCACCTGGCGGCGTTTCAGCGGAAGCTCCGCCGGCTCGAGGCCGTGATGAAGCGCGGCTGGGAGGTGTTCACGTTCGCGGGCTGCGACCAGGACCGCGTGTCGCGGCCGACGGCCGTGCCGCATCTCTGGCAGGTGTCGCCGCACCTCTACAAGGTGCGCGGGCACGAATACTGGGTGAACTTCCACATGCTCGTCTCCGACGACGGGCACGCGCTGCTCGTCGACTGCGGCCTCTTCGACCGCGCGCACCTGGATCAAGTGCTCGACGGGGCGCGTGACCGGCTCGGCATCAGGGCGATCGACGCGATCGTCGTCACGCACATGCACGGCGACCACTTCCTCGACGCCGAGCACGTGCGGAAGACCCGCGGCTGCCAGATCTGGACGCACGAGCGGGTGGTCGATCTCCTCGAGCGGCCGCTCGACTACGACTACGACGCCCTGATCCCCGCCTACCGCGAACGGCCGACGGGCGACAGCCGCAAGCTGGACGTCGATCGCGTGATCGCCGACGGCGAGGTGATCCGGTGGCGGGGCCACCTCTTGGCCTGCGACTGGATGCCGGGGCAGACGGAGTTCGCCTGCTGCGTGCACGGCGAGATCGACGGCAGGCGGGTGGCCTTCACCGGCGACAACATCTTCGGCACGCCCGCCGACCCGGCGCAGCACGGCCACGAGGCGGTGGTGGCCCGGAACTCCTGCACGGTCGAGGATGGCTACGGCCGTGCCGGCCGGTATCTCCACGGCATCGCACCCGACCTGATTCTCGGCGGCCACTCGTGGGCGATCGAGAACCCGGGTCCGTTGATCGAGCGCTTCATGGCCGCCAGCGACGAGCTCCGGGCCGCCTTGGTAGACCTCTCCGCCGAGAAGGACTACAGGCTGTGGTTCGATCCGTTCTGGGCGCGGATCCATCCCTACCGCGTGAACGTGCAGCCGGGGGAGGCGGTCGAGGCGGCGGTCGTCGTGCGGAACTTCCTCGACGTCCCGACGACCTACACGATCACGATCGTCGCTCCGGCGGGCGTCCAATGTGAACCGGCGGTGGCGACGCTGCGCGTGGAGCCCGGAGCCGTGCGCCGGCTGCCGGTCCGCGTGTCGGCAGCGCGGGATGCCGCCCGGGGGCTCGCCCTGGCGGCACTCGACATCACGCAGGACGGCGTCCGCCGGGGCCAGCTCTTCGACGCGATCGTCAACGTGGGGTGATCCGCATCCGCGCCGCCGAAAAACCGCATCGGCATCAATCTTTCGGGCGATGGCGGCACCGACGATGTCGGCGTACTGTCATGGACATCCGCGGCCCTGCAGCCGCGCGGCCCGAACGACACCCGGAGTGAACCGATGAAACGCTGGATGATGGCCTGCCTCGTGTTCCTGTGGGGCTCCACGGCCTTCGGCTACGCGGCGATCGTCAACAAGACCGACCACGCGGAGATCCACGTCGTGCCGGCGCCGGGCGCCGTGACGATCGACGGCGACCTCAAGGACTGGGACCTCTCCGGCGCCATCCTGATGTTCATCGACGAGTCGAGCAAGGCCGCGTATTCCGTGCGCGGGGCGATGATGTACGACAAGGACTTCCTCTCCATCGCCGCGCAGGTGAAGGACCCGACGCCGATGGTCAACAACTACGCCTTCGGCGGGCAGGCCGACATGGCGTGGAACGCGGACGCCATCCAAATCCGCTTCCTGGCCGTCCCCAATGCCGAGTCCGACGCCTCCATGCAGTCCGGCAGCCGCATCTCGCCCGAACTCAACAAGGGCGTCAACCACCTCACGCTCTGGCCCTCGACGCAGGACAAGAAGGCGGGCTTCCACATCGCCCACACGCTCCAGTTCGCGGATCCGGCAGTCAACCCGCCGGGCGTGGAAGGCGTGTGCAAGCCGGACGCCGACGGCAAGGGCTACGTCATGGAGTACAAGGTCCCGTGGAGCGTGCTGCGGGCGGCGCGGCCGTTCACCGGCGGTGACACGGCGCAGGTCCAGTTCCAGCTCCACTGGGGCGACAACTCCGGCCAGAACCTGCGCCTGGGCATGACGGACGTGCGCAACGCCAAGAGCGGCGACCTCGGCTACATGGGCCCCTCCTCCTGGGGCAAGGCGATCTTCGAGAAGACCGGCAACCTCAAGCTGGCCGAAAAGGCCGTCCTCGGCCGCGCCGCGGGGCACATCCCGATCACGTTCAATCTGGAGAAGGACTGCAAGGTCAGCCTGGCCATCTGCGACTCCAGCGGCAAGCTGATCCGCACCTGCCTCGGCGCCGAGCCCTCCAAGGCCGGCGAGCAGACGTATCTCTGGGACGGTCTCGACGATGCCGACCGGCCCGTGCCGGCCGGGAGTTACACCGCCAAGTTCCTTACCCACGACGGCATCAAGCAGAAGTTCGTCTGCGACGTCGGCGTCAGCGGCACGCCCCCCTACCAGACCGAGGACGGCACGGGCGGCTGGGCGGGCGACTACCGCTACCCGACCACCATGGCCATTGACGGCGACCAGGTCCTGCTCGGCACGCCAATCTCCGAGGCCATGCTGGCCTCGATCATCACCGACCTCGACGGCCGCAAGCGGTGCGCGTCGGCGGCGGCGGGCACCGCGGCGGTGATCCACAAGGGGTTCGGCTACCTCCTGGGCGTGGGCACCGGCAAGATCACGAAGATCGAGCTGGAGAAGGGGCTGCTCTCGCCCTTCTCGAGCGGCAGGCCCGAGGCGGTCGTCACGGCCCAGAGGCCCGGCGAGAAGAACGAAGACTGGGGTTCCCGCTCCTGGCAGATGCAGGGCCTCGCGGTCGCCGGTGATCAGATCGTGGTCAGCAGCCTCACCGAGGACAAGTTGTACCTGCTCGATCTGGCCTCGGGCGAGCCGCGCGGGGAGGCGAAGCTCACCGCGCCGAACGGTCTGGCCGTGGCGCCGGACGGCACGCTCTGGGCCGTGAGCGGCAAGGCGGTGGGCCGCTACGACCTCAAGGCCCAGCAGTTCACGCAGCTCGTGGGCGACCTCGACGAGCCCCAGCGGCTCACCTGCGACAAGGACGGCAACGTCTACGTCTGCCTCAAGGGCAAGACGATGCAGGTGTGGAAGCTCGCGCCGGACGGCAAGGTGCTCGCCAAGTTCGGCAAGGCCGGCGGCCGGCCCCTGGTTGGCAAATTCGATCCCGCGGGCCTGCTCAACCCGGCCGGCATCGCGGTGGACAAGAACGGCCGGCTGTGGGTGGCCGAGGCCGACGCCCAGCCCAAGCGCTACTCCGTGTGGAACCCGGACGGCACGCTCTGGAAGGAGTTCTTCGGGTCCATGGACTACGCGACGACGGTGTACGTGGATCCCGCCACGCCGGAGTTCGTCTACGCGCAGTCGGTCCGCTATCGCGTGGATTACGAGAAGGGGACCTGGTATCCGGACGCGACCATCCTGCCGCGCGAACCGAGCGAAGGGGGCATGAAGTTCGGCGTGCCGGGTTCCTACCCCGGCGGGACGTTCGTCAATCTCCAGGGCCGCAAGTTCCTGGTGATCGGCAGCGTCGGGCTGACGATCTGGGAGGAAGTGAACGGCGTCTTCGTGCCCCGCCTGTCGGCCAATGGGGAAGGGAAGGCGGCCCTGTGGATCGATGCCAACAATGACGGCAAGGTGCAGCCCGAGGAGATCGCGGCGGCGAAGGATTTCCGATTCAGCTACTTCATGAGTGCCGTGGTGGACGACCGCCTGAACATCTACGATTCCGTGGGCGATGTCTGGCACGCCCAGGGCGGCCCGAAGTCCACCAAGCCCTACGGGCTCGTGCGTTGGGACTTCCTGGGCTTCAACGACAAGGGCGGCTTGCGCTACGGCGATTACGCCAATCCCACGGTCGTGGCCACCGACCCGGACGGCGGCGCCGTGAACAGCGACGGGGTGGCCGTCGGCGACGACGGCAGCACCTACGCGCTGATCTCCGGCGGTTCGCTCGAGCGCGGCGAGCGGGCCCAGGGCTCCGGGCACAAGCTGGTCAAGTTCTCGGCCGACGGCAGAAAGTGCTGGGAATACCAGAACGTTCACAACGCCTTCGCCTGGACAAGCGACCCCTACACGCCCGGGTATCTCGTCGGCGCCATGACCATGCGGCGCGCGCTGCCCGAAATCGTGGCCGTCACGAGCTACTACGGCCAGTACTTTCTCCTCGACGCGAAGGACGGCCTGTTCCTGGACGCCCTCGGCGAGGATCAGCGCAGCCCCTACACGCTCGGCCAGCACATGGTGCTCACCGAGAACTTCAACGGCACCCTGTACCGCCATCCCACCGGCAAGACCTACTTCGCGGGCGGCGACGCCGACTGCCGCATCTGGGAGCTGACTGGCCTCGACACCCTGAAGCGCTCGACCGCCAAGGTGGAGGTCACCGCCGCGATGGCGGCCAAGGCCGGCGAGAGCGCCAAGCAGAATACGCTCGCGCAACTGGGGGCGATCGGGAAGAAGACGAGCAAGCTGCCGCGGCTCAAGGGCGGCGCGGCGGACGGCAAGGAGGCCGAATGGGGTCCGGTGCAGCCGCTCACGATCTGCCTGGAGGGCGACCGCACGGCCCAGGCCCAGGTGGGCTACGACGACAAGAATCTCTACGTCCGCTTCCAGGTGGCCGACGAGTCGCCGTTCGTGAACACGCCGACCGACCAGCGGCTGCTGTTCAAGAGCGGCGACGCGGTGGAACTGTACCTGGCCACGGACCTGAGCAAGCGGGCCGAGGCCGCCCAGCACAAGACGCAGATGAAGCCGGGCGACGTGCGGATCATCATGGCCCGCACGGCCGACGGCAAGCCGCTGGCCACCCGCTACCGCTACGTGACCGCGGAGAAGGAGAAGCCCAACACCTTCAGCGTGGAGACGCAGAGCTCCGGCAAGGACACGCTCGACGACGTCGCTCCTTGGAGCGACCTGCCGATGAACGTCAGGCTGGAAAAGGGCGGGTACGTGGTCGAGGCGGCGATCCCGTGGGCCGAGCTGGGCGTGACGCCGAAGAGCGGGCTGGAACTGCGGGGCGACGTGGGCGTGATCTACGGCAACGAGGGGGGCACGAAGAACGCCATCCGCTACATGTGGAGCGACAAGTACCCCGAGGTGTCGGTCAACAACGACATCCCCACCGAGATCCGCGGCCACCCGAATCAATGGGGCGGATGGATTCTGGAGTAGGCACGCCCCAACAAGCCCCGGGCGGGAGCCCGGGGACTCCCCCCAACAAGCCCCGGGCGGGAGCCCGGGGACTCCGCGTTGGTGCGCCAGCCCGGGTTCAACACGCACGCGGTGCCGTCGGTTCGCATGGCACGCGGGAACC
>JBIKND010000220.1:0-5271 GCA_044358905.1 Pirellulales bacterium
TTTTTTGGGCATGATGCTCGCCGCCGTCGGCGGCTCGCATCAATACATGTCGTAGTCGCCGCCGTGGCCGGCACCGCCGGCCTTGGCCTTCTGATCCTTCGGCTTCTCGGCGATCAGGGCGTCGCTGGTCAGCAGCAGCGTCGACACGCTGGTCGCATTCTGCAGCGCCGTCCGCGTCACCTTCGCCGGGTCGATCACGCCCGCCTTGACGAGGTCTTCGTACTCGTTGCTGGCGGCGTTGTAGCCGAAGTTGCCGCTGCCGCCGAGCACCTTCTCGCAGACGATCGAGCCGTCCTGGCCGGCGTTCGAGGCGATCATGGTCACCGGCGCCCGGGACGCCCGGAGCACGATCTGGTAGCCCACGGTCTCGTCGTCCGACAGGCCCTTCGGCTTGACCTGCGAACTGGCCCGCAGCAGGGCCACGCCGCCACCCGGCAGGATGCCTTCCTCGACGGCCGCCCGGGTCGCATGCAGTGCGTCCTCGACGCGGGCCTTCTTCTCCTTCATCTCGCTCTCGGTCGCGGCGCCGACGTTGATCTTCGCCACGCCGCCGGCGAGCTTCGCCAGCCGCTCCTCGAGCTTCTCGCGATCGTAGTCGCTGGTCGCGTTCTCGATCTCGCGGCGGATCTGCTCGATCCGGGCCTTGATCTCCGAGTTCTTGCCCGCGCCCTCGATGATCGTGGTGTTGTCCTTGTCGACGATCACCTTCTTCGCCCGGCCCAGTTCCGCGAGGCCGAGGTTCTCGAGCTTCATGCCGAGGTTCTCGAACACGGCGGTGGCGCCAGTGAGGATCGCGATGTCCTCGAGCATCGCCTTGCGGCGATCGCCGTAGCCGGGAGCCTTCACCGCGCACACCTGGAAGGTGCCACGGAGCCGGTTGATGACGAGCGTGGCCAGGGCCTCGCCGTCCACCTCCTCCGACACGATCAGCAGCGGCTTGCCGGCGTTCACGACGGCCTCGAGCATCGGGACGATGTCCTTGACGCTCGAGATCTTCTTCTCGACCACCAGGATGTAGCAGTCCTCGAGGACGCACTGCATCTGCTGGGCGTTGGTCACGAAGTAGGGCGAGAGGTAGCCGCGGTCGAACTGCATGCCCTCGACGAACTCGATTTCGGTCTTCAGGCTCTTGCCCTCGTCGACGGTGATGACGCCGTCCTTGCCCACCTTGTCCATGGCCTCGGCGAGCAGCTCGCCAATCTCCATGTCGTTGTTGGCGGCGATCGCGGCGACCTGGGCCATCTCCTTCTTGCCCTTCACCGGGATCGACATCTCCTTGAGCTTGCCGGTGATGTCGGCCACGGCCTTCTCGATGCCGGCCTTCATCTGCACGGGGTTCACCCCGGCGACCACGGCCTTCAGGCCCTCGTTGAAGACGGCCTCGGCGAGCACCGTCGCCGTGGTGGTGCCGTCGCCGGCGACGTCGCTCGTCTTGCTGGCGACCTCACGGACCATGCGGGCGCCCATGTTCTCGTAGACGTCCTCGAGGTCGATCTCCTTGGCGACCGTGACGCCGTCCTTGGTGACCGTCGGCGAGCCGAAGCTCTTCTGGAGGATCACGTTGCGGCCCTTGGGGCCGAGCGTCACCTTCACCGCGCGGGCGAGCTTGGCCACACCGCGGCGCATCGCCTCGCGGGCCTCCTGGTCGAATGCCATCATCTTGGCCATGGTTCAATCACTCCTGGGAGAAAAATGGTGCGAAACGTGAATCGATGACGCCCGGGCCGATGTTCGTCCCGGGCGGAGGGTCAGCCGAGAACCGCGAGGATGTCGTCCTCGCGCATCAGGAGCAGCTCGTCGTCACCCACCTTGAAGGGCTCACCGGCGTAGCTCGTGAACACGACGCGGTCACCGGGCTTGACCTGCAGGGCATGCCGCTGCCCCTTGGAATCGAGCTTGCCTTCGCCGACGCTGACCACGGTGCCGCGGGCCGGCTTGTCCTTGGCGGAGTCGGGCAGCAGGATGCCGCCGGCGGTCTTCTGCTCACTCTCCTCCCGCTGCACGACCACCCGGTCACCCAGGGGAATGAGGCTCGACTTCTTCTTGGCAGGCTTGGCGGTCGCGGTCGACATGCGGGAACCTCGTCTGGATCGGGGGATGGTCGAAAAGGGTCGGCTGCCGTTGTCCGGCGGCGAACACGACGGTCTCTCCGACGGGAGCAAGTGGCGCGCCAGAAACCGCCCCGCCCCCCAGGAACGCTTATTTCCCCGGGAAAAATCCTTTTCTCGAAGACGCACCCGGCGTTGGGCAACGTCTGGCCGCTGCCACTTTGGCAGCGCGAGCAACTGCCGTCGAGCCACCTCCTGGCCGCCGAGGCCGCCGCCTTCCGGCCTCATGGCAAACCGCCCGGCGACCGGCTAGGCTGCATGGTTTTCGGCTCGATTTCTTCGGGATTCCGTTTCGAGGCCCGCATGGCAACGCATCGGCGGATCGACGTCTCCAAGGTGGGCGACGTCTCGGTCGTGAAGTTTCAGGACAGGAAGATCCTCGACGAGGCTTCCATCCAGGAACTCGGCCTGGAACTGTTCGGTCTCGTGGAGCAGGACAACCGCAAGAGCATCCTGCTGAACTTCACCGGCGTCGAGTTCCTTTCCAGTGCCGCGCTCGGGAAACTGATCACGCTCGACCGCAAGGTCAAGTCGCACAAGGGGCGCCTCAAGTTGTGCGAGATCCGCCCCGAGATCCTCGAGGTCTTCCAGATCACGAAGCTCAACAAGGTGTTCGACATCCGCACCGAAGAGGCGGAGGCGATCGCGGCCTTCGCGTGACCAACCGGTCCGCCAGCCGCAGCCGCCGGGGACTGCCATGGAACATCATCCCGCCGAAAGCGGCTGGAGCCGCGAGGTGGATCTCCCCAGTCAACGCGGGGCGAGCCGTCTGGTCACCGACGAACTGCTCGAACAGCTCGGGGCCCATGGCTGGTCTCCGTCCGACATCTTCGCCATCCACCTCGCCGCCGAGGAGGCGATCGTCAACGCCATCGTCCACGGCAACAAGCTCGATCCGGCCAAGCGTGTGCACGTGTCCTGCGAGGTGACGCCGCACCTGGCGCGGATCCGGATCACCGACGAGGGCGATGGCTTCGACCCCAGCCGGGTGCCCGACTGCACGGCGGACGACCGGCTGGAGATGCCGGGCGGCCGCGGGGTGATGCTCATGAAGTCCTTCATGACGCGGATCGAATACAACGCCAAGGGCAACAGCGTGCTCCTGGAAAAGCGGCTCGACGCGGGGGGCGGCTGACGGCCAGCCCATATCGATTTCGCGGCCCCGATGCGGTATTCTTTGAGGCTCGATCCCCGATAGCTCAACGGTAGAGCGAGCGGCTGTTAACCGCTAGGTTGTAGGTTCGAATCCTACTCGGGGAGCTTTTGTGGCAATGGCAGGCAAACTGCCGGTGCCTGCCACCTTCTGCGGTCTCCGCATCGAAAACTCAACGCCAAAACGATCGGCGAAGCGGTGCTCTGGCTTTCCTTCTCCATGTATGTGAAGGAGTAGGGCGACAAACCTTCAGGAATCAGTCACGCCCAGGTGGCAACTGGAAGCGTCCCGCCACCACACCCTCGACTGTGAGATCCTCGTCGAGCGACTCCCAACGCAGAGCTGTGCCACCGACCTCCAGCTGAACCTGGGCCAGCTGGGGTTCACTGGCATCGCGCAGACGGCGGAATCGATCCGCAGGGAATCCCACGATCCGCTGGTCCGTCAACTCGACGAAGACCATCCGGCCCTCAGTCCACACTCTCGTCGCTACGGCTTCGGTTTCCTGGTGGGTGATGCTCATCGTATTTCTCCAACAAGAGATCGACGTGTTCAAAGACCAGTCGCTCCATTTCCCTCACGACATGAGGGGGAACGCCGCGATTCCTACCAAGGCCCACTGGATCAAGCCAGAATTTGCATTCACCTTCCGCACACCGAACGTGGATGTGGGGAGGCTCTGTGCCCTCGTCGGAGTAAAAGTGAAACCGAAATCCACCTACTCGGAGTACCGTTGGCATCCGTTCAAGGTATTGCCGCTCGGACACGCAGGCAAGTTCTGTTCTGGTCAGGGAGGTGACGTAACCGCCATCCCGGTTCGGCAACGTCCGTGTGCCACGTCCTGCCAGCCCTTGCCACATCTGCCCTACGACGCTTTTTACGTCACTTTTTGGCAAGATCCCGATACGCACGGGCAAAACCGATACTCCGAACCGTCCTACTCGGGGAGCTTTGGCCCTTTTTGAAAGTGGCCGCAAGAGGTCGCACGAAGTGCCGCCTCGGGATGGCATACAACCTACGGACTGTGCGGGTCAGGCGTCGACGAGTTCCTCCGCGGTGACCCGAATGTCGCGGGCGTTCTGCCGCAACAGGATCGGCGAAATATCGCGACCCCTGGGAAATGGAACCGTCGTGCAGCGGCCGTCCGCGTGACGAAACTGTTGTGCGACCCTTTTTGCCGGACCTCTTCAAAGCCGAGCGAAACGAGTCTCGTCACGACTTCCGCCGGCTTGAGAATCGGCAACTTGCGTTTCGCCAACGTTCAGCCCACCTGTACCGTCTGGGTTCCGATGAACTCAGATTCCATGGCAGGCTCGCCATCCTCGAGCAGCATCGCGATAACTTCGGCCAGATTCGCATTCAGTTCTTCGATCGTTTCGCCCTGGGAATGCGCGCCGGGAAGGCCCGGCACAGATCCCACGTAGAGGCCCGTGTCGGGGCACCGCTCGATGATGGCCGTGTAGGTGCGCATACAAGATTCTCCGCCGATGGAACGGACCGTCGTATCTTACCCGTTTTGGATCGGAGCAAGCCGGCCAAATCCTGCCGGCTGCGGCCTCCTGCGGCTCCCTGCGACGTTCCCCGTGCGTCGGATTCTGCATCGCCCTCAGGGTAGATAGCCCCGTTTCCAGCGGAAAACCGCGGTCGTTGCCAATCCTACTCGGGGAGTTTCCTTCGCAGGGTGCCGCACCGACCCGCATGGAGCCGCACCAAGCAGCGTTCATCAAGCGTTACCGGCAGAGTCATCCGGCAACAAAGGCTCGATCGCCGCCAGGATCGCTCGTGCCTTCTCAATGGCCTTCGTCGCACTCGCCAGCGACGCCTCGGCGACGCCGCCGTAGTCAGCCGTTTCGCGAAG
Source organism: Pirellulales bacterium (assembly GCA_044358905.1). Taxonomy (GTDB): domain Bacteria; phylum Planctomycetota; class Planctomycetia; order Pirellulales; family UBA1268; genus QWPN01. The sequence goes on from JBIKND010000220.1 coordinate 5,120, forward strand.
ATCGAGGAGGAAGTCGTAGTCTCGCCCCAAATCTGCCGGCAGTAGCTCGGCCTGAATGAGGTCCCGATGCAGAGCCGCCCTCACGGCAGTGTGCTTCGTGAACTCCATGCCGCGTCCCGCGAGCACGGCGGTCACGCCGTGGAAGGCGGCGT
>JBIKND010000221.1:0-5261 GCA_044358905.1 Pirellulales bacterium
GCCAACGCCCAACCTGGCTCGGGGCTGCCCGTACCCCGTCGCCGGACGTTCGCGTCAGGCATCATGCCTGACGCTCACTGCATGTCCGCTGCGCTTCGCCATCCGGGCTGCGCTTGCTCCCATAGCCCGGCTCCTGGGGTACGGGCAGCCCCTCACGGAGACGATTGGGCCCGCGACTGGAACTGCCAGGCCCGAGCCGCCGGCAACCCATGACCTAGTTTTGGCTGGCCTTCGCGCCGCCGCCGGCTTCGAAGTGCTGCCGCAGATAGCGGGCCCGCTCGATGTTGCGGTCCTTCGTGTCGAGTTCGACGCCGCGGAGCTTCTGGAGGTGGGCCGGCTGGGTGCGGACCAGGAGCGAGTTGATGTCGGCGATCTGCACGTCGCCGATCAGGCCCAGCAGCACGCCCATCCGCACCCGCGACAGGAGCTGCATCGTCTCTTCGGCGCTGATCGTCTGGGCCGTGCGGAGGATGCCGAAGGCGCGGCTCACCTGATCGTGGACGTTCTGCTGCGTCTCGCGAACGAGGAACTCGCGGGCCCGGCGCTCGTAGTCGATGAGCACCGGGACGACGTCGCCGACCTGCTCGACGAGCTCTTCCTCGGTCTTGCCGAGCGTGGTCTGATTCGAGATCTGGTAGAAGTCGCCCATCGCCTGCGAGCCCTCGCCGTAGAGGCCGCGGACGGCGAGCGAGATCTTGTGCAGGCTGCGGAAGACCTTGTCGATCTGCCGCGTGATCACCAGCGCCGGCAGGTGGAGCATCACGCTCACGCGGATGCCGGTGCCGACGTTCGTGGGACAGGCCGTGAGGTAGCCGAACCGGGGGTGGAAGGCGTAGGGCACGACCTTCTCGATCTGATCGTCCACGGCCTTGATCTGCTCCCACACGCCGGCGAGGTCGAGGCCGCTGTGCATGCACTGGATCCGGAGGTGATCCTCCTCATTGATCATCAGGCTCACCTGCTCGCGACCGTCGATCGCCACACCGCGGGCCCCCTGGGCCTCGGCGTGCTCGCGGCTGATCAGTTGCCGCTCGACGAGGAACTGGCGGTCGATCTCCTCGAGGTGGCCGACGTCGATGTAATCGAGGCCCTGGCCGACGGGCGCCGTGGCGATCCGCTCGCGCAGGAACTTCTCGATCTCCGCGCGGTCCTGCTCGGTGGCCCGGCTCACGAACGGGTAGTGGGCGACGTTGCGGGCCAGCCGCACGCGGCTGCTCATGACGATGTCGGACTCGGGGCCGGTGCCCCGGAGCCATTCACCGACGCCCTGGGTAAGCGTGTCAAGAATCATGGGTTTCACTGCGACCGTTTCCGTTGTGTCGGCTCACGCCGCGGGCGGGCCGAGCCAACGGTCCTCCAGGGCCCGGATCGCGTCGCGGTCCTTCTTCGCCTGCTCGTAATCCTCGCAGGCGATCGCTTCCTTCATGCTCCGCCGCATGCCGATCACGCCGGTGAGCTCGTCGGTGCCCTCGGGCAGCTCCGTCAAGGCGGGCCGCGACGGGCGGCGGCCGGTGTGCGTCGTGGCGCCGTGGATGTTGGCGATCAGCGGCTCGAGTTCCTTCTCGAAGTACACGTAGTCGTGCGGGCAGCCGAGCCGCCCCTGGTTGCGAAACTCGAAGAACGTGATGCCGCACATGTCGCAGGCCTTCTGGTCGAGCGCCGCCAGTTCGTCGGCCGTCTGGCCGACGCCCAGCGGCCCCATCAGGGCCCCGCCGGCCGTCGTGCCCTCCTCAGGCTCCGACTCGCCGTCCGGCGACGTCTCCGCCTGGTTGAGGTAGGTGCGGGCGTGGTCCTCGCAGAGGTGGAGTTCGCGCACCTCTCCCGCTTCCAACTCGGTGATGTGGAACACCGCCTGCTTGTCGCACTTCTGGCACTTCATGGAAAAAACTCGGAGGACCGGGAAATCATAGCGGACCGGTGGCCGTGCGGCGCGGGCGGATTGTGACGCCCCGCCGGCGCCGGGTACGCTCGGGGGTCCCGCGGCCGTTCCCGCGGCATCTGCTTCCGCCCCCTTCACGCCGACATGCCGCACCTTCCGGACAGGTCCCGCTTCGCCGAACTCGCGCGGGCCAGCCGCCTCGTGCCGGTCTACCGGCGGTTGTTCGCCGACGCCCTCACGCCGCTGTCGGCGTTCGCCCGGATCGACGCCGGCGACGCCGGCTGCCTGTTCGAGAGCGTGGTGGGGGGCGAGAAGGTGGGCCGCTACAGCTTCCTCGGCGCCGACCCCTTCCTCCGCCTCGAGGCCCGGGGCGACCGGGTGCGGGTGATCGCGGCCGACGGCACGGCGGAGGAGTTCACGTCGACCGATCCGCTGGCGGAACTCGAGCGGCGGATGGCGGCCTATCGCCCGGCCCGGCTGCCCGAGTTGCCGCCGTTCACCAGCGGCGCCGTCGGCTACGCGGCCTACGACTCCGTGCGCTACGTCGAGCGGCTCCCGAACCCGCCGCCCGATGATCTCGGGCTGCCCGACCTGGCGTTCGCCTTCTACGACCGGATGGTCGTGTTCGACAACGTCACGAAGGCGATCGACGTCGTGGTCCTCGCCCGCGTCGACGACGAGTCGGCCGCGGGCCTGGCCGCCGCCTACGACGCGGCCTGCCGCCGGATCGACGCCACGATCGAGCGGCTCTTCTCCCCCTCGGCCTGGCCGCCGCCGGCCGACATCGGCCCGCGGCAAGAGCCCGCCTGCCTGCGCGACGGATCGGCCGTGTCGCGGTTCGACCGGGAGGGCTTCATCGCCGCCGTGGACCGGGCGATCGAATACATCCGGGCCGGCGACATCTTCCAGGTGGTGTTGAGCCGGCGGCTGGAGATTCCCTTCGCGGCGCCCGCGATCGAGCTGTACCGCACGCTCCGCGTCGTCAACCCGAGCCCCTTCATGTTCTTCCTGCGCACACCCGGCTGCACGCTCGTGGGCAGTTCGCCGGAGATCATGGTCCGGTGCGTCGATGGGGCCGTCACGGTGCGGCCGCTGGCCGGCACCCGCCGCCGCGGCGGCACCCCCGAGGAAGACGCGGCGCTGGCGGCCGACCTGCTCGCCGACCCCAAGGAACGGGCCGAGCACGTGATGCTCATCGACCTGGGCCGCAACGACGTCGGCCGAGTGGCGGCGATCGGCACCGTCGTGCTCTCCGACGTGATGACGATCGAGCGCTACAGCCACGTCATGCACCTGACGAGCAACGTCACCGGGCGGCTGGCACCCGGCCTCACGGCCTTCGACGCCCTCCGGGCCTGCCTGCCCGCCGGCACCGTCTCGGGCGCGCCCAAGATCCGGGCCATGGAGATCATCGACCAGTTGGAGCCGGTCCGGCGCGGTCCTTACGCCGGCGCCGTCGGCTACGTCGACTTCGGCGGCTCGATGGACACCTGCATCGCGCTGCGGACGGTCGTCGTCGCCGGCGGCAAGGCGTATGTGCAGTCGGGGGCCGGGATCGTGGCCGACAGCGTGCCCGAGAAGGAGTTCGAGGAGACGGTCAGCAAGGCCAAGGGGCTGCTCGTCTCCATCGAGATGACGGCCGCGCGGCTGGCAGGCCGGGCCGCCGGGGCGGCCGTGAACGGGTGACCGCATGATCAAGTTCGACCGCGCGAGCGTCGAACGCGGCGGGCAGATCGTCGTCGAGAGCGTGTCGTGTGCCTGGGCCGCGGGCCGCGCGATCGCCCTCGTCGGCCGGGGCGGGGCGGGCAAGTCGTCGCTCCTCGCCGCGGCGGCCACCGTGCTGCCGCTGCATGCCGGGGACATCGTGGTCGAGGGACATTCGGCGCGTCGCGCGCCCGACGCCGTCCGCCGGGCGATCGGGTACGTGCCGGCGACGCTGCCCGACTGGCCGGGGCTGGGGGCGGGCGAGTTCCTCGAACTCTTCGCCACGGCGGCCGGACTGCGTGGTGACGCCGCACGCGGCGCCGTGGACCGAGGGCTCGCCTTGGCGGGGCTCGCGGGCCGGGGCGGGGTGGCGCTGGACACGCTGCCGGCCGCGACGGCCAAACTGCTGCTCGTGGCGCGGGCGCTCGTGCACGACCCGCTGGTGCTGCTGCTCGACGATCCCTTCGCGGGGCTCGATTCGGCGGGTCGAACGCGGGTTGAACGGCTGATCGGCGACGCGCACCTGATGGGGCGGACGGTGCTGGCGGCGGTCGCCGACGCCGACGTGCCCGCCTGCTTCACGGATCTCGCGGTCCTGCGGGAGGGCCGGCTCGTGGCGACCGGCGGCAACGACCGGCGCGACTTCGAGGCCGGACGGCGGTGGGCCTGCCGGTTCGTCTGCCCCGCAAACGCCGCGGCGGCCGCGCGGCTGCTCGCGACCGTCGCGGCCGACGCCCGCGCCGTCGACGACGACACGGTGACGTGCCGCAGCGATCCGCGTCATGCGCCGATCGCCGACCTCGTGGCCGCCCTCGTGCGCGGGGGCGTGGCCGTGGAGCAGGCCGGCTTCGATCCCCCGTGGCCGGCGCAGCTGCTCGATTGACGTCACGCCGCGTCGCCCCAGGCGCGGCGGACCTCGGCGAGGCCGGCCACGCACAGGTCGTATTCGTGCGCGAGCCGCTCGAGCAACCGGCGCTCCTCGGCCGCGTCGTCCGGCTCGAGCGTGCTCGCCAGCCAGTAGGCCCGCTTGCCGGCCTCGCGGTAGCCGATCAGCGACTCCGGACGGCCGGGCCGCTCGAACCGGCGGACGGCTTCCGGATAGAGCCCGCTCCAGAAGAGCGTGGCGTCGCCGATGTGGCGATACTCCTCGCGGGCCTCGTCGGCGGAGGCGTGCCGCTGGGCCACCATGAGCATGGCGGCCACTTTCGGCGGCTCTTCGCCGCCGATCCCGGGCACGGTGGAAACCCGGTCGAGCCGCAGGAACCTGACGAGCAGCAGGGCTACGTAGTCCACCAGCGGCGGATCGACGACGCCCAGCCGCGCATGGAAGGCATATTCCGTCAGGCCGCGAAAGAAACGGTCGATGTCGGACGGGTCATGGGCGGAAAACATGGGCGGCCTCGCACGCGCCACGCACGCGAACTACCTTCTCTACGTCTTGTTATAAGGTTTGGTTTCTCCTTCCTGCCAGCGTGATTCATGACCGTCATTGCCAGCCTCCCGATCCTCCTGGCCGCCGGCGCCGAGGCCGCTCTGCGGCCGCTGCTCGTCCAGTTGGCCGTGATCATCCTCGCCGCCCGGCTCGGGGCGACGGTGGCCCGCCGGTTCGGGCAGCCGAGCGTGGTGGGGGAGATCGTGGCCGGGCTCCTGTTGGGGCCGTCGGTCTTCGGCGCCGTGG
>JBIKND010000222.1:0-5254 GCA_044358905.1 Pirellulales bacterium
CAGTCTGCACCTACAACGTTCCGCCTGCCGTGTAGCCGCAGAGTGGCACTCTGCGGAATCCGCACGGCTCCGGTGTGCAGACTGCCAGTCTGCACCTACAACGTTCCGCCTGCCGTGGAGCCGCAGAGTGGCACTCTGCGGAATCCGCACGGGTCCGGTGTGCAGACTGCCAGTCTGCACCTACAACGCGCCGCCTCGGGCTTCACGGGCACGGACATCCATTCGACATCCGTTCAGGACGCGCTCCGCCGCTGGTCGCCGCGGCTGCTTCAGGTCCCGATGCCCTCGAAAAGCGCCGAACCGACGCGGATCAGCGTCGCACCTTCGAGGATCGCCTCCGCGAAATCGCCGCTCATCCCCATCGAGAGTTCCCGCAGACCGTCTCCACCGGGCAGCGTCGCAGCCAACCGGTCGCGCAGCGCACGCAGCCGGGCGAACTCGCGCCGAGCCGCGTGCCTGTCGCCGTCGGGCACGCTCGCCATCCCCATCAGGCCGCAGACGCGGACGTGTCGCATGGCCGCCGCGGCGGCGACGATCTGCTCGGCTTCGGCCTCGCCCGCGCCCGTCCGCCCCGGATCACCGGCGAGATTCACCTCCACGAGTGACTCGCAGACGCACCCCAGCGCGGCGGCCTCCGCCTCGAGCGCGTCGAGCAGCCGCAGGCTGTCGAGCGAGTGGATCAAGGCATTGACTGCCAACGTCCGGCGGATCTTGTTGCGTTGCAGGTGCCCGATCAGATGCCAGCGGGGCGGCGGCGCGAGGTCCGCGAGCGCCTCCGCCTTGGCCCACAAGGCCTGCGGCCGGCTCTCACCGAGATCGTGGCACCCCGCGGCATGCACGAGCCGCGCCGTCGCGGCGTCGACGTACTTCGTGACGCCGATCAGCGTCACCTCGGATGTGGCGCGGCCCGCCTGCCGACAGGCCGCGGCGACCTGCTCGCGAATCCGCACCAGGTTCGCGGCGACCCGGGCTGCGGCGTCGTCCGGCGACGGCCGGCCGGTCATTGGATCTCGAGCGTCCGGGCCACCTCGCCCGACCGCTTCACGCGGCCCAGCAGGAACTCGCACGACACGTTGCAGCCGAGCAGCGTGCGGTTCCGCGGCACGTCGAGCGCCCGGTACACGAGCCACTGTTCGAGGCCCGCCTGCACGCGGTACCCCACGGCCTGGTGCGGCGGCAGGATCGTCCGCATGTCGGCGACGGTCAGCTGCCGCCAGGTGCGTGGCTTCCCGATCCGCCTGGCGTCGCAGTCGATCCACAGCGGGGCGTACAACCGCACCGCGCCCTGCTGCTCGAGCGTCAGGCCGTCGGCCGTGGCGTCGAACCCGCCGCGGCCCGCCACCCGCCACTCGGGCAGGGCCAGCGGCAACGCCATGAAGCGGGTCTCGGTGTCCGACGCGATCACCTCGCGTGTCTCCTCCTCGCGATGGCAGTCGAGGCCGCCCGCGAGCGGCAGCGTGCCGCGATAACGGAGATCTTGCACGGTCGCCGCGCCGCCGGGCCGCGGTGTCAGGGCGTCGGCCAGGAGTACGAACTTCTCGTCGGGCAGGACGACCACCTGCCGCTCGATCTGCATGCCGCCGGCCAGCGGGGCCACGATCTCCAGGAACGTCGCCTTGCGATCCGACTCCCAACAGGAGACGGTCCATGCCCCCTCCGCGTCCAGCGGCCGTCCCTCGGCCACGGCCGACCACCGCCACGGCCCGTCGACGAGGAGCCGGTCGTCGACGGCGATCTCGAGCCGCGGCGTCGCCTCGCGGTATTCGAGCAGCACGCGCACACCGCCACGGTCCCATCCGGAACGGATCACGGCCACGGCCGCCGCTGGATCGTGGAAGTCGCGGGGCAGGCACGTGCCCCGCGGACGGCCGCTGGTCACGGCCCTGGCGGTGCGGCCGGCGGCCCGTGGCATCCCGCGGTGCGGCCGGGCCGCGACCGCCTTCATGAGCGGCCCCGAGAAACACCCCGGCAGTCGGCCGGCGCCGGCGAGGATCCGCCCCCGGCCCCCGAGCAGCCGTAATGCGGCGGCGGCGGCGGCGGCCCAGCGGGCCTCGATGGCGTCGTCCCAGGGCAGACGCCCCGTCGTCAGCCCGACCTCGCGGATGCCTGTCCAGCGCACGACCCGCTCCAGCACGGCCGCCGAGCCCGCGAGCCCCACGGCGCCGGCCGCGGTCACGAGCCGGCCGATCTCCTCGCGGACTGCCGCCATCGCCGACTCCTCCAGGCAGCGGCAGGCCTCGATGTCGTGGAACATCCTCGCGAGGACGAGCACGAAGCGGGCCGGCTGCGTGTCGCGGCCGGCGAGCGCCGTCAGCGCCGCCCGCGCCTGCTGCACGATCCTTTCCAGCAGACCGCCGGCCGACCCGCCGGCCCGCTTCGCGCGGGCCATCCAGCCGAGCGCCCAGGTGGCGGCTTCGCACATCTGCCAGCGATCGCGCGAGCCCGCGCAGGCCGCCGCCTCGTCGAGGCACTCGGCGATCTCGGTTTCAAGGAACGTCATCCGCTGCGCGTTGCCCGACCCGCGGACCACCTGGCCCGCCAGCCGTCGGAGCCGTCGTCGCGCCTCGAGCGTCTCGCTCGTGTCCGCGAGCGCTCGGATCCATGCCCCGGCGTCGCGGGATCCCACCTTCACGTGGATCGGCCGTGGCTCATCCGCGGCCCGGCAGCGCCGTGCGGAAACCGAGCCGGTGTCGGCAGGGGCGGTCGCTGCGGCGGCGTTCCCTTCTCCGGCCGCGGCCCTGCGGCCCCGCTGTTTCCCAGCCTTGCCCCTGCCGCCCTTGTGCGTCGCAACCATCGCCACTCCTCGCTGCCAATTCGCGAACCACGGGGAAACTCTCGCCGTGCACACCGAAACTTTCCTCGCCCTGCCGGAGGACGTGGGGCCGTATGATACCGGCGGGCCTGGTCCGTCTCCACGAAAGCCACACAGGATCGCTTCGATGTCCTACCTGCAGCAGCTTCTCCGCCACTTTTCCGCGGCGTCGTCGATCCGCCGGCCCCGGCGTCGCGTTGCCCTGCTGGCGGCCATGCTCGCCGTCGCCGGCCCCACGTTCGCCGATCCTCCCGCGGAGCAGACGGCGAAGAAACCCGATCGGCACCCCGAACTCAAGCGGCTCTCGCGGACCGAGGAGGTGTGGATCGACAAGGCCCGCAAGGAGGTGGTCGTCGGCGGCCGGATCGTGCTCGATCGCGGGCCGATCGAGGTGTTCGCGTGCGTGGAGAAGACCAAAGAGCACGAGGCGATCGTGGCCGCCCGGTCGTCGGCGAAGATCGTGCACGCGGCCCTCCTGGCGATCGGACTCGACCCCGGCAGCCCCGTGTCGTTCGATCCCGAATACGTGCCGGCCAAGGGGCCGAAGGTGAAGGTGCGGTTGCGGTGGAAGGATGCCGACGGCAAGCCGCACGACACCCCGGCCCAGGACTGGATTCGCAATGCCCAGACCGGCAAGCCGCTCGACGCCGACTGGGTGTTCGCAGGGAGCACGTTCTGGCGCGACCCGAACGACGGCGTCGAGTATTACCAGGCCGACGGCGGCGACCTGATCTGCGTGTCGAACTTCCCCACGGCCATGCTCGACCTGCCGCTGGAGAGCTCGCAGTCGAACGAGGAACTGCTCTTCGAGGCCTTCGAGGGCCGCGTGCCGCCGCGTGACACAGAGGTCGACATCGTCCTCTCGGCCGCCGTCGAGTGAGGCCGGGCGTCAGCCGACGTGGCAGTGGGCCAGGACCTGCCGCGGCGTTGCGACGTAGCCGGTGTAGAACGGGCCGAACTCGGCGTAGCGGGCGCTCGCCTCGTCGAACCGCATCGTGTAGACGATCTCCTTGAGCCAGTCGGGGCGCCGGGCCCACAGCGTCACGCCCCACTCCCAGTCGTCAAGCCCGACCGCCACGGTGATCAGCTGCGTGACCCGGCCGCCGAACTTCATGCCCGAGGCGCCGTGTTCGGCCATCAGCCGGCTGCGTTCCGCAACCGGCAGCGTGAACCAGTTCTCGCCCACCTTCCGCTTCTTGTTCATCGGATAGAAGCAGGCGTTCGGCCACGGGGGCAGCTCGGGCTCGAGCCGCGCCTGCCGCATGGCCGGCTCCCGCGCCGCGTAGCCCTGCACCTTCGCTTTGTAGGACGGGCTGTCGGCCACCTCCCCCTCGGCCACGAGCCGGGCGGCGTACTGCTCGACGGTCGGCACGTACTCGCTCACCTCGGTGAGGCTGACGAACGAGTAGGTGGGCACCAGGGCCGGGCCCAGCGGTCCGGCCAGCAGCCGCTGGTGCACGTCGTCGACCGCCAGCGGCGAGGGATCCATGGCCACGACGGCGAAGTCGGCCTTGTGCCCCGGCACCACCCAGGTCTGGAGACGCCGCGGGGCGTGCGGGCCGGCGGGATCGAGCGTGGCGGCGAACGCGTCGATGCCGGCCGTGATCTCCGCGGGCGACATCGCCGCCAGGCGGCCGCGGTCGAGGGCATAGAAGGAGTGGGTGACGTGCCAGCCCGTGCAGGGCTCGATCGAGGTCTCGATCGCCTGGGCGGCGGCGTGCGGCGGCGGCCCACCGGGGCGGTGCGGCGTGGCGGGGGCGGCAGGCTGTGACACGGGCATGCTCCGGAGCGGATGCGGGACTCGATCGCGGGGCCGCAGTCTACGCTCCGGGACCGCCGCTTCCCAGCCGCGGGCCGCTGTCCAAGGGGGGGCGATTGGCGGTAGGATGACGACTTCGGGCAGCAGGCACGCACGCAGAGGGGAAACCACCATGGGACAGGCGATCGTCGATCCGGCCGAGCTCCGTAGATTCGCGGGCAGCCTGCGAAAGTTCAGCGACGAAGTGGTGGCCCAGATGCAGATGGTGCAGCGCCAGCTCGCCGCCCTGAGCTCCACCTGGCGCGACCAGGAGCAGCAGAAGTTCGCCGAGGAGTTCGAGCAGCAGCTCGGCACCTTCAAGCGGTTCGCGGAGTCGACCAGCGAGTACGTCCCCTACCTGATCCGCAAGGCGGAGCGGGTCGAGGAATACCTGCAGCAACGCTGATCGCCCACGAGGAGCCCGCCAGATGTCCGACCAGGCCGACGTCAAGTCGATCGACACGCTCGCCTTCGTGAAGGCGGCGTTCGCGGCGTTCGCGCACGAGGCCAATCAGGCCGTCTCCGAAATCGAGATCCAGGGGCAGCGGGCCGTGGAGTGGATCACGGTCGACCGGGCCGCCTTCTGGAAGGCCGAGATTCGGCGGCGTTCGGACATCGTCAACAAGGCGATCAAGGACCTGGAG
>JBIKND010000223.1:0-5231 GCA_044358905.1 Pirellulales bacterium
GCGTGAAGGACTCCGGCGAGACGCGGCTCCTCCGGGCACCGAACCGTTCCAGGGCCCGCCAGAGACGGGCGGCGTTGTCGGCGGTCGGACGTACCCACAAGTCGATATCGCCGGTCGCCCGAGGGATTCCGTGGCCGGCGACCGCATATGCCCCGACCACGAGAAACTCAACGCCTTCTGCGCCCAAGGCTTTCAACATCTCGGCGAAGTCGCGATTCAACGCACGGCTTTCCGCTAAAGGCCCAGGCGGTGACCGTAATCGGCCACACCAACTCGATCCGCTCGGCAGCCGTCATGGCCGCATACACATCGGGCTCGTCGTCGCCGCGTCTGCCGATCCACTCAACGGCTGCCGCACGAGCAGTCGTTTCGCCCGGGGAAGCCTGCCCGTTCAATCTGTGCGTCGGGGATGCCATCGCGCCCGATTATACCCGGCCTGAATCATCAGGTTTCTCGATCTTCCGCGGGCCAATCGTGCCGGCGCCGCCCACGATCGGATGCGGTTCCAGACAGACGCCAGCGGGTGCACGTCGCGGCAACGCACGCCCTTGGGTGCCGACCCCCCGCTCACGAATCGCGGCAGTATCAAGGCCCGCCTCTCACGGCTCCCGGATGGATCACGAAATGGGGAGAACATCACGTCTTGCGTTCGCGTCGAACTCGTCACTATCCTCCCGAGCGTGAAGCGGGTGTCGTCCATCGCCATGCGTCTCTTGCTCGCCGCCGTCGTCGCGCTCAGCGCCGGGTGTCCGGCGTTCGCAGAAGTCTATGCGCCCCCCAACGCGGGCTTGACCACGGTCACGGTCGACTTCTTTCTCCTCAACCTCAACGCCGTCGATGAGCGGGACGAGACTTTTGACGCCGATCTTTACCTGGAGTACCAGTGGGACGATCCCCGTCTGGCCCATGATGGTCCCGAGGAGCAGCTCTTCGCGGACGGCGCCGTCGACGAGCGACTCTCGTCAATGTGGTGGCCGCAGATTGAATACGTGAACACCGCGGAGCCCACGATCACGAATCAGTCGCTCGAAATCCTCCCGTCTGGCCACGTCAAGTACACCGTTGGGCTGACGAGTAGATTCTGAGCTCACATGGATCTCCGCCGCTTTCCCTTCGACCGACAGACGCTCGATGTGCGCATCCAGTCGTTCATCTACGACGCCTCGCGGCTGCTGCTCCGGCCGGCTGACGCAAGGCCGGGCTGGGAGCACGACAGTACCTTCGAGGAGCTGCGGGTGACTGGCGTCGATGCCGAGACGGGAAGTTTTCAACTCACTGGCCGCGCCGTTCGTTTCTCCGAGTTCCGGGCGAAAATTCAGGTGGCCCGCAACTGGGCCTTTTACGTCTGGACGGTCTTCGGGCCAGTCGTGCTCATCGCGATTATCGCGTGCGCGGTGTTCTTGGTACCGCTCGAGGCGTTTGCGGACCGCGTCTCGATCTGCCTGACAGCGCTGCTGGCTTGCATCGCCACGCACTTTGCCATCAGTTTCAACCTGCCTCACGTGGGATATCTGACGGTGATCGACCGGCTGTTCGTGATCACCTATGCGTTCGTGGCACTGTTGGTCGTGACAAGTGCCGTCGAGATGATCATGCGTCACGACGGCACGGCCCGCCGCCGGGTCAACGCCATGGCCGCGGCGATATTGCCACTGGCCTACCTGGCCGCCATCGCGTTCGTCGTCATGCGCTGATGCTTCGCGCCGTCGATGCCGTCGAGCACGATGAACCGGGCCCAGATTTGGTGGCTGGCACCATTGCACCGGCGAAGCGATGACCGGAGCCGGTTCACCCCATGGCTGCGACGTTGCTGCTCAATCCCAGAATGGAGCGGGTGCCGACCTTACTGACCGAGAAGACACGGAACTGGATCTGCTGGCCTGCCGGCAGGCCATCGAGCGTGAACGAGGTGCCGCTGGAGCCGGTGCTGACCATGTCGCCCCAGGCCGCAGCGGTGGCGAGCTTCCACTGCACCCGGTACTCGGTGATCGGCAGCCCGTTCGTTGTCGGGGCCGTCCATGACAGCGTCGCTCCCGCTCCCCCGTCGATTGGCATCGCAGTGAGATCCTTCACCGCATCGGGCAGGCCGCGCTTCGCGTTGAACCAGCCGAGCTGCCCGGCGACGGCCGTCAGGAACGTGCCGTGGTGGCTCGCGAAGGGCACGGAGATCTGCTCGAGGTTGGTCTTGCCGTACGTGCCGCGCTGCCACGTGGCGATGATGGTGGCGATCGAGTCGGGAGAAGCCTCGTCGGCGCTGCCATAGTACATCAGCATGTCGCTATCGAGCCGCGTCTTCCCCACCCCAACGTCGCGGAAGAGGCTGGCGAACGTGCTCCTCGCGAAGGCGAGGGGATCGCGGGCGAACTTCTGGTCGATGAACTTCGAGACCTCGGCGTCAACGGTGACGCCATCGAGAGTCATGACCGGCCCGATCTCCCCGCGCACGTCCTTTTCAAACGAGAACGAGGGCGGAGAGATGAACTCCCGCATGTAGAACTTCCTCGAGATCTCGTAGTTGCCGCCGAGCAGTTCCAGCGGCGTGTTGGTCTTGCCGCTGTAGCCGCCCAGCGAGAATGAGGCGAACTGGGGAATGAAGACGACCCACGCCCCATCCGGCACGTTGAGCGGAGACTCTTCGACGACCGAATACGGGCGGGCATTGAAAATGAACCGGTTGATGAACATCTCGGTGTTGGACGCTGCGGACGCCGTCGAGACGCCGCTGATCTTCACACCCTTGGCCTCGAGGGCCTCCTGGAATGCGAGCGTGACGACACCGCCCTGCGACCAGCCGTTCAGGAAGAGCTGTGACACCTGCACGTTTTGTTGCGCCAAGAGCTTCTGCGCGGCTGCGTACATGTCGACACAGGCCTGCTGATGGCTCCCCTTGACGAAGAAGCCGTCGTTCTCGACCGAGTTGCCGACGCCGAAATAATCGGCGGCGATCACGACATACCCGTTGCCGGCGAACTGGGCGACGTTCAGCCGCGTCTCGAAGCACGAGTCGTAGAAATCCTGCTTCGAAAGCCCGTACTTGAACGGCGTCGTGTCGCTCTTGTCCCAGGAGAAAGCCTGCGAGGGGACCGACTCCTTCAGAAACAGCGCGCCGTGCTGGTAGGAGACGAGCGGCAGCGGGCCGGTCGCTCCATGCGGGATCGCCACGATGCCGTAGGCGACCGTGGGGCGATTGCCCTGCTCCGGGATCGTGGAACGATAGGCCACCCGGTAGAGGTCGACGTCGTTGGCCACGTTCGGGTAAACGGGCGTCACGTAATCCTTCCAGAACGGCGCTTGACCCTGCTCGATCGCGTACGCCTCGCCCGCTTGGAAGGTCTGCACTTCCTCGTTGAGGATCGCGTTGAGTTCCTTCTGGGTCTTCGGATCATCCTTCGCCGTCAGTCTCTCGTAGTGGGCCCCGATGACGACGACCCGGTTGCCAATGGGTTTGCCTTTGTCGTCATATTTGTCGTAGTAGGTCTCCCCGAAGCCGCTCCCGATCGTGGTGACGCTGTTGCGGAGCCGGTCCTTGAGGTCGGCGCCTTGGGGCAGCAGGATCACCTCGCCGGGCAGGTCGTTCTCGCCGCGAAACGCCGGATTCGCCACCGACGTGGTCTTCGGCAGCGTCACCGCGAACGTCAGCGTCGACGTGCCCGAGCCGGTCGTATACACCAGTTCCCGTTTCTCGCCGCCGAGCGTCACCGGCACCTTCGGCTTGCCGGTCACGAACACCGGCCCGTCGAACGTCACCCGCAGCGACACCTGCTGCGCCTTGGCGGTCTGGCTCGTGACGAAGCCGCCGAAGCCGGACACGACCGGGCCGGTCGCATCGACGCGGATGCGGCTCGTATTCACCGCCGGGATCACGTTGCTCGCCGGATTGCCCGCCCGGTCGAGGATCTGGTTCTCGGCGAAGTCGAAGTCGCGGACGGCCGACGTGTTGACCCGGCCCAGACTGATCCCGTCGGCATCGACGTCGTTGGCCCTGACCGCCATCCGGAACGTCAAGGAAGGCGTGCCGCTGCCCGACACGTACTGCGCCTCCCGCATCCCGTACCCCACCTCGACGGGCAGCGACACCGCCGTCTGGTCGCCCACGACCAGCACCGGCTCGTTGAACGTCACCTTGAACGACAGCGCACTGCCAGTGCCATACGTGCCGGCGGCCGGCAACGACACCGAACGCACGACAGGCGCGGACGTGTCTCCAGCGGAGCCCGCCGCCCCCTGAACCCAAGGAACGAACGCGAGAGCCAGCCGCGGCTCGAGCGACTCGACCGTCAGCGTCCGAGAACGACGGCGACCCGCAGCCTCACGGGAACGACGCGAGGGTAGGCCGGCCGTTCGAGAAGACTTGGCCATGGAGTAAACCTTTGAATGTGGGGAGGGCGATGCCATGCATCAGTCGCGAGGCGTCCCCCCGCAGCACCTTGCATAGTGGATTTCGCTGAAAATTCCAAGGATTTTAGTTAGCGAACACGGCTCGTGCAAGAAATCGGTTCGGGGCGGAGAGTTCTGAAAACTGGCTCTGACCGCATACCCAAATCCTGATCCCGGTCGTGCGAGATAGTCTTCGCGCCTTGCCGCTGCGACCATTCGAGGGCCTGGCGTCCGTACCAGCAGGTGATCCGGCAGGCGGGTTGCGGCTCGGCATCGGGTGCCATGCACAACGCTGTCAGGCGTCGACGGGAGGCAGTGCGGTGGCTGTCACCTTTTCCCCCGGCAGCGGCCCGCCCTGCCGCGCCGCGCAGCAGGCCGCGTCGATCCTCCACGCCGGGAGGTTCGTGGTATGATCGCATCGGCACTGCGGGAGACTGACCCATGACCGAATACGATGGGCTCTTGGCACTCGACCGCATGGAGCGGGCCGTGGAGAAGGTGCGGGACAGGCTGTTGCGATCCACCGCGGCGCTCGAGGCCGCCGGAGTGCCCTATGCCGTGATCGGCGGGAATGCCGTGATGGCGTGGGTGGAGCAGGCCGACGAGGCGGCCGTGCGGTTCACGCAGGACGTGGATCTCGTGCTGCGGCGCGACGACCTCGAGCGGGCGAAGGCGGCGCTCGAGAAGGCGGGCTTCGTCCACCGCCGTTCGGCGGGCATCGAGATGTTTCTCGACGGCCCGGGTGCGAAGGCCCGCGACGCGGTGCACGTGATCTTCTCGGGAGAGAAGGTCCGGCCGGAGTACGTCGCCCCGGTGCCCGACGTGGCGGAGTCGGTGTCGTTCAAGTCGTACCG
>JBIKND010000062.1:0-18346 GCA_044358905.1 Pirellulales bacterium
GCGCTCGATCACGTCTGCCACCGTGATGTCGTCCATCGAGGCCCGCCCCGGCGTCCAGCGCAGGTGCCGGTCGCGGCTCGGCCGCAGCCAGGCCTGCAGCCGGTCGAACGGGCTGCGGACGACCCGCGACGAACGCACCACCGCGCTGTGCGTCATCCACGGCGACCACTGGTTCGGATCGGTCGGCCCCACGAGCACCGCGACCGGCACGCCGAACGAGGCGGCGAGGTGCACGAGGCCCGTGTCCACGCCGATGCACAGATCCATGCGGGCGATCAGTCCGCCGGCCTCGCGGAGCGGCACGGCCCGGGAGAAGTCGTGCACGTGCGCGGCGACGTCCGGGCCGACGGCGGCCTCCAGCCGGCGGTGCGCGGAGGCGTCGAGCGGCGCGCCGCAGAGCACGATCTCGCAGCCGCGGTCTTGGACCAGCCATTCGATGAGCCGGGCCCAGCGGTCGAACCGCCAGAACCGCAGCGCGTCTGTGCCGCGGACCGCGAGCAAGACCCGTGGCCGGGCCGCGGGCAGCGCCGCGAGCAGGGCGGCACTCTGGGCGGCGACCGGCGCCGGCACCCAGTTCTCGTTGCGGCCATCATCGACGGCGACGCCCTCGGCCCGCAGCTGGTCGAGGTAGGCCTGCACCTGGTGCCGGCCGCGCGGCACGCCTACCGCCTTCGTGAGCAGCACCCGACCGACCTCGCTCGCGAAACCGATCCGCTGCGGGATCCTGGCCAGCCAAGCCAGGAGCGCCACCGAGGTCGATCGCTTGAGCAGGTAGGCCCGCGAATAGCCCCGGCCGCGGAGCCAGGCGGCGGTCGCCCGGAGTCCGACCAGCGACGCCAACCATCCGCGCCGCGGCCGCTCCCAGGCGACGAGTTCGTCGTGGTAGGGGCAGGCGGCGAGCACCTCGCGGGCGGCCCGTTCGGCGAAGACGTCGATCACGGCGTCCGGGTGGGCGCGGCGCAGGTTCCGCAGGAAGGGGATCGCGAGCACCGTGTCGCCGACGTAACGGGTGCAGACGACGAGAATCCGCTCTCGCGCCGTGCCGGTGCCATCCTGGCGATCCCGCTCAATCATGCTCCGAATCATAGGGCGGCGGGCAACCCCGCCGCAGCGCGAGTTCAAGCCGCGAAAACCTGGGGGATTCGCACAAGCTTGGCCGCCTCCCGCACAGCCTCCCGAATCGACGGGGGCGGCGTACCGTCCCGCGTGCGGAGTCGGCGGTGGCCTGCTCGGCGCCGGCGGATTTTGTCAACATCCTGCCCTACGGCGGTGGATCGTCTCTTGGCGGAGACAAAATGCACCGGCTTCTGCGCGGGCCTCCGACCGACCCCGCCGCACGTGCAAGAGATTTCGTGCGCGCGGCGGCCGGAGGGCTGCCCATCACGCGGGGCACGACGGTCGGAGACCGCCGCTCCAACGCCAGCGCGCAGCGGCCGTGGCAAAAGGCATTCCGCAGATGACCGATGTGGGACTCCAGCGCGAGCCTTGTAGGTGCAGACTGGCAGTCTGCACACCGGAGCAGCGCGTCTTCCGCAGAGTGCCACTCTGCGGCTACAGGGGATCGCCAACCGGGGTGGCAAACCGTCTCCCGACCGGGCCAAGCCTGGGGCGAGGCGCACCTTGGCTGTGACCACGCCGGGCCAAGCCTGCGGGGGCCCTGGATGGCCCCGCAGGCGTATCACCTGGCAAATCCCACGAAGAAGCTGAAGATCTGCTTGCTGTCGTACGGGGCGTAGGCGACCGGGAAGGCGAAGTCGAGCGCGATCGGCGCCGGCCCCATCGCCGGCAGCGTGATCCGGAAACCGAAGCCGGGCGCGACACGCATGTTGTTGACCGAGACGTTCGACTCCACGGTGCCGACGTCGGTGAAAAGCACGCCGCGGAGCGTGTCGTCGGCGGTGATCGGATACATGTACTCGATCGTGTTGAGCCACTGGAACGGACCGCCCACGATCGCCAGCTGGCCGTTGCTGCCCGCCTGTCGGGGGCTTGCCCCGCGGAACACGAAGCCGCGGATCGTGTTGTAGCCGCCGGCGAAGAAGTTGTCGTAGGCGGGCGTGTTCGGTCCCGAGATGCCGAGCACCGAGCCGATGGAGAGCACGTGGCGACCCGAGCCGTCGGGCCGCTCGTTGAGGAGGAAGTATTGTCGCGCCTCGGCGATGCCGCGCGGATAGATGAAGGTACCGATCACCTGCTCGAACTCGAACGTCGCCAGGTGCCCCTGGGTCGGTAGGAAGGGGCTGTCGCGGGTGTCGTGGATGATGCCGCCCGAGAAGCCGTACAGGCCGTTGGTGCCGAGCATGGCGTCGATGTCGGGCACGCCCGGAATCCGGGGATTGAACACGTCCACGCTCTCGCCGCGGAAGCCGGTGTTCACCGACAGGTCGGGGGCGAAGGCGAACTGGTAGCCGAGACCGATCCGGCCGCCGGTGCGGGCCTCCGCCCAGTCGTAGAAGTACCGGGTGTAGTACGACGCCGATAGCGACAGTCCGATCCGCGTGTCGAAGAGATACGGTTCCTGGAAAGTGGCCATGTAACGCTGCAGCTGCGTGCCCGGTGCGGCCTCCAGGCGGAACCGCTGGCCGGCGCCGCGGAAGGCCGTGCCGTTCTTGATGTCGTCCCAGCTGCGCGGCAGGCGGAGGATGTCGAAGTTCTGCTCGTCGACGACGATGTTGCCCACGAGGCCGGCGTTGGAGTTGACACCGGCGCCGATCATGAGCCGGCCGGTCTGCGTCTCCTCGGCGTCTACGTCCACGACCACATAGGGCTCGTTGCCGGGAAACACGGGCATCGCCCCGCCGCCCCCGAAGTCGGGCAGCACAGGGGGCTGAAACCCGGGCGGCTGGTTGGGGTCGAACTGGCCGACGGGTTGGGCGGGGAACGGCCCGCCGCCCGCCACCGCCGGCTGCATCATGCCCGGCTGCATCATGCCCGGCTGCATCATGCCGGGCTGCATCATGCCGGGCTGCATCATGCCGGGCTGCATCATGCCGGGCTGCATCATGCCCGGCTGCATCATGCCCGGCTGACCGACCGCGGGATTCATGGCCGGCGCGACCTGCTGCTGCACGGTGTAGACCGGCGCGGGCATCCCCGCAGCCACGGCCGGGGCGCCGGCCCAGCCGGCGGGCGCCGGCTGCATGGCCGGCTGCTGGGCGAACGGCTGGGCTGGCGGCTGCGGCGGATAGAACTGCGGGACGGGCTGCGGCGCCGGCTGTGGCACGCCCGGCTGCTGGACGAAGACCGGGGCGAGCGGCTGCGGGCTCTGGCCCCGCCACACCGGCTGGTCGGCGATCTGCGTCGGCCGCGGTGGGGCCGGCGCCGGCACCGCCGGCTGGGCCGTGGGCTGCGGCTCGGCCGCTTCGTTCCAGGCGGCATCGACGACGAGATCGATCACGGCCTCGCCCTCCGCCCCGTCAGGGCTCTGGCCGCGAAATCCAGGACGATCGGGATCGGCGGCCATCCGCTTCCCGTCATCCTCGGGCTTCGAGAACACGATCTTCGGGCCCTCTCCCTTGGACGCGTCCGCCAGGAACAGGCTGCTCGACTTCAGCCGCCGCTCGTCGTCCCGCAGTTTGCGGATATCGAGGATGTCGCCCGGCCGGAGGGAGAGCCGGTTGAGCACGGTGCTGTGGCGGGTGTGCGGATTCTCGCCGCGGATCCGGACGTTGATCTTGCCGACGCGGTACCGCTGTCCTTCGGCGACGCTGTAGACGAGATCCAGTTCGCCGGGCTGCTCCAGGAACCTCGGGTCGGCCTTGATGTCGGCGAAGACGAACCCGCGGCCGCCGTAGATGTCGCGGATCATGTTCAGATCGCCGTCCATCTTGGCCTGGTTGAAGTGCTCGCCGCTCTTGAGTTTCAGGTCCCGTTCCAGGAACTCCGTCTTGAACTTGCTGTTGCCCATGAACGAGACGTTGCGGACCTTGTAGCGCGGCCCCTCGTTGATCACGAAGGTCAGGTACGTCCAGTCCTTGCGGCCCTCGTGGACGACCTGCACCTCGCGGCCCACCTTCGCCTGGAAGAAGCCGAGGCTGCGGTAGTAGGCCGTCAGCTTTTCCACGTCGTCGTCGACCACCGACCGGTCGACGTCGCCGCCGAACACCCAGAGGATGCCGGGCTTCGACTTGATCTGCGTCAGCAGGCGGGCGTCGCTGGCGATCGTGTTGCCCACGAACCCCGTCCAGGCGACCTTGCGGCTGCGGCCCTCGTCGATGAGGAACACGGCACCCTTGTCGCCCGTCTTGCTGCCCTCGACGGTCGTGACCCGGGCCGCGTCGTAGCCCTTTTCGTGGTAGTACGACTCGATCCGCCGTCGGGCTTCCTCGACGACGTAGGGGTCCATCGAGTCGCCGACGTCGATCTCGCTTTTCTTGCGGAGCGTGCGGGTGGTGACGTGCTTGTTGCCGACGTACTTCACGTACCGGAGCATGGGCCGCTCCACCACCTGGAAGATGACGACCACGCCCTCCGCGACGCGAACGTACTTCGGATGCACGTCGACGAACTTGCGGGTCCGATGCAGGGTGCGAACGTCCTGCTCCACGGCCTGGGGATCGAAGATCTGCCCCGCCCGCGTGACGAGCTGCGGGAGCTTCGAAACCTCGGTGGCGTGGTTGCCCTCGATCCGCACCTCCACGATCCGGTTGGCCTCGTCGACCGTGGCGGGAGCGGCTGCGGCGTCCACCGGCGGCAGCGTGGAGACGGGCGGCGGCAGCGGCTCCTGCGCGGCTGCCACCCCCACGGCGCAGAGGAGCGCCATGGCGAGCGACCGCGACCGGGCCGGGATTCGGAGGAGCACTGCGCGCGTGGCCATCAAGGGTGCCGATGCGGGGAGAGGCGGCTGCGGGAGCCGGGGAGGAATAGCGACACGCCCACCGACGTCACAAGCCGAAAAGTGTCCCGCCGGGGCGCAGGCCCGCCAGGCCGGGAAACACAGGCTTACCCAATCGACGATCCTTGACTGGCCCCCGCAAATCGCGGTATTTTTGCCGGTTCGATCCGCGGGCCAGCCGTTTCCGCTGCAGTCTCGGATCGGCCCCCGGTCACGGCCGCGCGACGCCGCCGGCTCACCCCATGCCGACGACGGTGATCGATCTCCGCCGGACCGAGGACGCCCGCGACGTCGTGCACCGGGCCGTGCAGGCGCTGGCCGAAGGCCGGCTCGTGGCGTTCCCGACAGAGACCGACTACGTGGTGGCTGCGAGCGCCCGCGAGCCGCACGCCGCGGCGGCGCTCCGTGAGATCGCCCCGGAACGACACGCGGAGCCGCGGCTGACGCTGGCGCTCAAGAGCGCCGACGAGGCGCTCGACTGGGCGCCGCGGATGACGCCACTCGGCCGGCGGATCGCGCGCCGCTGCTGGCCCGGCCCGGTGTCGATGATCGTTCCCGACGACCATCCGGAGAGCCTCGTGCATCGCCTGCCCGAGGCGGCCAGGGCCGCGCTCGTGGGAGACGGCAGGCTCCGGCTGCGGGTGCCGGGCCATCCGATGCTCGCCGACTGCATGCGTATGCTCGCCGGACCGGTGGCCCTCGCCGAGCCGGGCGCGGAGGCTCCCGCGGTCACGGCGGCGGACCTGCTCGACCGCGCGGGGCACGCCGTCGCGATGGTGATCGACGACGGTCGGTCGCGATACGCCCAGCCGGTCTCGACGATCGAGATCGGCCCGAGTTCGTTTCGTGTCGTGCGGCCGGGGATCGTCTCGGAGGAGACGCTCCGGCGGCTCGCCAGCCTGATGGTGCTCTTCGTGTGCACCGGCAACACCTGCCGCAGCCCGATGGCGGAGGCGCTGTTCCGCCAGCTGGCGGCCGAGCGGCTGGGCTGCCGGCCCGATGAGATCGAACAGCACGGGGTCGTGGTCGCCAGCGCCGGCATCTCCGCCTGGGCCGGAACGCGGGCCAGCGCCGGGGCCATCGACGTGATGCAGGAGATGGGGGGCGATCTGGGCGGCCACGAGAGCCAACCGCTCACCGAGGACCTCGTGCGGCAGGCGGACGTGATCCTGACGATGACGGCCGCGCATCGCGCCGCAATTCTTGCCCAGTTTCCCGAGGCCGGGGGCCGCGTGTCGATGCTGTCGCCGGAGCGGCAAGACGTCCTGGACCCGATCGGCGGCAGCCTGGACATCTACCGCCGCTGTGCCAGACAGATTCACGGGCATCTGGCCGCCCGGTTGGATACACTCGGGCTCGATCCGGCGGGCGGATGACCCGGCGGCAGACCACTGTTTCGGGAGTACGCGAATCCATGCGGATTGCCATCGGCAGCGATCATCGGGGTCTGGCGGCGCGCAAGCGAGTCATCGGCCTGCTGGAACGCCTCGGCCACGAGGTGACCGACTGCGGCTCCCACGGCGAGGAGGCGGTCGATTATCCGGACATCGCCGCCGACGTGGCCCGCCGGGTCAGCGACGGCTCCCTCGATCGCGGCATCCTCCTGTGCTGCACGGGCGTTGGCATGGCGATCGCCGCCAACAAATTGCCCGGCGTCCGCGCCGCCACCTGTCACGACGAGGTGACCGCCGAGATGAGCCGGCGGCACAACGACCTCAACGTCCTCTGCTTGTCGGCGGAGATGATCGGGTCCGAGGTCCAGGACAAGATCGTCCGCACCTGGTTGACGACGCCCTTCGAAGGGGGGCGGCACGCCCGCCGGGTGGCGAAGATCACGGCCCTCGAGCCGAAATGCTGAACCCGGGCAAGCCGGGGTGGCCCGGCGGGCCGCGGGGAGTCGTAGCGTCGTAGCGGTCGTACCGGCGCGACCGCACGAAGAAGGCGGAAAAAGGCCGTTGCATTCGTTGAATCGCCCGCGCCCGTTGATATCGTCGGGAGTGGTCAGCGGGAGATGCGGCGGGCCGGCACGGGCCGGTACGGCGCATCCCCAGCCGTCAGGAACACCGCCGGCATGCCCCTCGCCCGCCACCCCGATCCGGAAGAAGTCGATTGCCTGATTCGCAACGGCGAGTTGCGAACCGCCATCGAGCCGTACCTGGACGAGTCGATCTGGGAGATCGACTTCCGCGGCTTGCCCACGCCCGTCGAGAATCGATTCCTCGAGTCGATGCTCGCCTGGGAGCTCGCGCCGCTGGTGCCGATCGCCCGCTGGTTCGACCCGCCGCTGGCGCTGCAGCCCGCCTGCACGCTCGACGAAGAGCAGCTCCGGGAGCGGCTTTGGCGGATCGTCGAGCAGCTGTACTCGAAGCGGATCGTGCTCGACTTCACCGATCACCTCTCCGACCGCGAGCTGTACGCGCTCATCCGCCGGGACATCCTGCCGGCGACGCTGAAGCACGTCGATCTGCCCGACAACTACTTTCACTGGGACTGCAGCGCGACCGCGGGGGACGACCCGACCGTCTGGCTGACCTTCTACGCCAGCGACGAGGAGCGGGAAGCCTGGCGGCTCGAGGAGGGACGCGAGCCGCCCCCCCGTGAGGTCCCGCCGTACCCGCGGGCCCTGCCGACCGCGCCGGTCTGACCACGCGCGGCCGCCAGGCCCTCCGGGCCGGTGAATGTCTTGCCGGGCGCGGGGAATCTTTCCCACCACCGGCGGCACCGCTTTCAGCGGCGGCCCTGACCGCCCTATTCTTTGGACGAGCCCCGTCACCCTCCCCGCCGAGGTGCCCCGTGAAACGCATCGTGCTCCCGCTGGTTCTCGTCCTCTCCTGCGCCTTCCTCGCGGCCTCCGGCCAGGCCGCCGACGCCACCGCGATCCGCGGTGCGATCGCCAAGGCAACGACGTTCCTGGAGAAGCAGCAGAGCCCCGACGGCAGCTTCTCCGCCGAGGTCGGGCCGGCCGTGACGGCGCTGGCGGTCAACGCGCTGGTCCGGTCGGGCTCGCCCGTCGACGCGCCAGCCGTGCAGAAGGGCCTCGCCTATCTGCTCACGTTCAAGCAGCCCGACGGCGGGATCTACGCGCCCGAGTCGCCCGTGAGCAATTACGAGACGGCGATCACGATGGTGGCGCTGGCCGCCTGCAACAAGGACGGCCGCTACGACAAGGAGATCAAGGGCTGCGAAGCCTACGTCAAGGGGCTGCAGTGGGACGACGGCGAGGGGAAAGGCGCGGCCGATCCGGCCTACGGCGGCGCCGGCTACGGCAAGAAGGGCCGGCCCGACCTCTCCAACACGCAGTTCATGATCGAGGCCCTGCGGACGATCGGCGCCAGCGAGAACGACCCCGCCATCCAGAAGGCGCTGGTCTTCGTGTCGCGAACGCAGAACCTGGTCGGCCCGGAGAACACGGCGCCGTTCGCCGAGAAGAACACGAACACGGCCGACGAGGGCGGCTTCTACTACACGCCCGCGGCCGGCGGCGAGAGCCAGGCCGGCGGGTCGCCCGAGGGCGGCCTGCGGAGCTACGGCTCGATGACCTACGCCGGCCTGAAGAGCATGATCTTCGCCGGGCTCACGAAGGACGACTATCGCGTGAAGGCGGCGCTCAAGTGGCTTGGCCGGCACTACACGTTCAAGGAGAACCCGGGCATGGGCCAGGCCGGGATCTACTACTACTTCCACACGGCGGCGAAGTCGCTCGACGTGCTCGGCGCGGAGACCTTCACCGCCGACGACGGCAAGGAGCATTCCTGGCGGGCCGAACTCTCCGACGAGATCCTCGCGCGGCAGCGGCCCGACGGCTCGTGGGTCAACGACAACGCCAAGTGGATGGAGGACAACCCGAAGCTCGTCAGCAGCTACGCCCTCCTGGCCTTGGCCTACTGCCTGCCGAAGTGAGGCGGAGGCCAAGGGGGCGTCACGTCGCGCGGCGCCTCACCGTCGTTCGTCGAGTCCCTGGGCAGCATGCGCCGGCATGTCAGGAGCCCGTCCTTCGAAGATCGCGATGTCGGCCTGAAACGGGCGGCTCGACACCGTGAGTTCGCCCGCGAACGGGTAGCCGAACAGCGCCACCAAATACAGGTTGAGCCCCATCACGAGGGCCGCGAGCGTCGTGAGGAACCGCTGCAGGCTCACGCTCTCGGCGCGGAACAGGCCGGCGAAGATCACGGTCACCGCTCCGCCGATGATGAGCACGAACCACTCCACGGCCGGGATGCCGAACTCGGCCGTGCCCAACCGCTCGCGACGAAAGTCCCACAGTTCGCGAATCTGCTCGAGCAGCATGGGGAACACCGCCTTCTGCCCCTCCGTCACGGGCTCGAAACCATCCAGGCTCCGGGCCAGCGCGAAGGCGGCCTTTCGCGCCGCCGGGCTCGCCTGGCCCCGCGCCATCGCCGGCCACTCGTCCTCGACCACCTGCCGGGCGTAGGTGCGACACGACTCCTGAATCCGCTCCCGCTGGGCCGGCGGGAGCCGTTCGGCCAGGAGGAAGATGTCGGCGAGGCAGTTCGACTCCTGCTGCACGACGTCGATGGCGTGCTCGAAGCGGACCAGGGCGTCGACCACGACCAGGCCGAGAAGCACCGCATACAGCGTGCCGACCACCGACAGCAGGTTGCCGGTGATGTCGTGCGCCTGCCGGAGGATGTCCTTGGAAAACATCTTCCGCACCGCGGCGACGAGGATGATGGCCGCGATGATGCCGCCGAGGATGATCGCCAGTCCGGTGGTGAACCCGTGAAACTCCATATGTTCTCCTGGTCCGACGGCACGACCCCGGATCGCGACGAATCTTACTCCTTCAAATCGAAGAGCCGCTTCAGGGCGTCGAGCAGGCCGTGGGGCGGCCCGGCGCGGCTCTCGTCGCGGAGCGACGCCAGCGGCGGGTGCAGGAGCTTGGCCGCATAGCGCTCGAACGCCTGGCGGATCTCCACCCGCTCCGCTTCGCCGAGGCCCGGCAGCCGGCGGAACAGCCGCTCGAGTTCCGCGTCACCCGTCTCGCTCCAGCCGGCCCGCAGCTGCTCGATCACCGGCGTCGTCGCCCGGTGGTGGAGGTCACCCATGAACCGCCGCGTCTCCTCGTCCACGATCGCCAGCGCCGCGGGCAATTCCCGCTGCCGGCTCTTGCGGTTGGCCTCGCAGGCCGCGGCCAGATCGTCCACGCAGTAGAGCCACACGCCCGGTCGCTCCCCGATCCGCGGGTCGAAGTCGCGGGGCACGGCCAGATCGAGCACGACCAGCGGCCGCCCGTCACGCCGGGCCTCCACCCGCGAGAACAGAGCGCTCGACACGACGGGCTCGGTCGCCCCGGTCGTGCTCACGACGAGATCCGCCGCGGCGAGTTCCGCCTCGAGCGCGGCGAAGTCGCCCGGCCGCGCCGCCAGCCGGGCCGCGAGTTCGACCGCGCGGCTGGCCGTGCGGTTGACGATCGTGACGTCGCGGGCCCCCGCCTCGCGGAGGTAGCGGAGCGTCTCGGCCGCCATCTTGCCGGCGCCGACGAGCAGGATCCGCTTGTCGTCGAACCGCTCGAACACGCCGCTGGCGAAGTCGGCCACGGCCACGCTGGGGATCGACGTCCGCTCGCGGCCCAGGGCCGTCTCGGTCGCCACCCGCTTGGCCGTCCGCAGGGCCGCCTGGAACATCCCGCCGGTGAGCGGGCCGCTCGTGCGGCTTTCCTGCGCGAGAGCCCAGGCCTGTTTCACCTGGGAGAGGATCTGCGGCTCGCCGAGCACCATGCTGTCGAGGCCGGAGGCGACGCCGAACAGATGGCGGACGACGGCCTCGTCGTGCTCCCGCGCCAGCACCGGGGTCAGCAGGCCGGCATCGATGCCGCGGCACTCCGCAAGAAACGACACGATCTGCTCGGGGGCCGGCGCGGCCTCCGCGCCGGCGGCGTAGAACTCGACGCGGTTGCAGGTGGAGAGCAGCACGGCCTCGCGGCCGGGAAAGCGGTCGCGAAACCGGCCGAGAGCCTCGGCGACCTGCTCCGCCGAGAAGGCGAGCCGTTCGCGGAGATCGAGCGGCACCGTGCGGTGCGTGCCACCGACGAGGGCCAGCGTCATGGGGCGGCCTCACGAGTCGCGGGAGCGACGGGCGGCTGGCCGTGCTTCGTGGGAGCGAGCAGGCCCCAGACGATCGAGAGCGTGAGCACGCCCAGGCTCACGATCGCCAGGCGGGCCCCGGTCCGCGGCCCGTCGGGCCGGCGGCGGGCCGCGGCGGCCAGCGCGTCGGCGACCACGAGCCAGGCCACCAGCGCCCCCATCCGCAGCACCACCGGGTCGGTCCAGGGCACCGTCTCCATGAGCCCGCGTTGGCGGTTGACCGCGTTGAGCACGATGCCGGAGACGAAGCCCGCCGCCGCCGTCCAGGCCGCGATCGAGGGCGTGCGGGCCGTGACGGCGGCGAGCCGCTCCAGGCTCGGCATGCGGAAGCCCGCCAGCGGCGCCTGCTTGCGGGCCAGGCGGCCGGCCTGGATGAGCCACATCATCCCTGCGATCGCCCCCAGCGCCACCGCCACGCTGGCCGCGAGGTTGAAACTCCCGTGGATCGCCCCCCAGACCTGCGTGGCCGGGCTCTGCGGGAAGGGGGCCCGGCTCGACGCCTGCGCGGCGCCGACGAGCCCCAGCACCACCGGCAGCATGAACAGCCCCACCGGCGTCCGCGGGTTGATCACCGTGAGATAGAGGTAGCCTGCGGCGAGCAGCCAGGCGGCCAGGAGGTACCAGTCGAAGGGGCTCGAGAGCGGCATCGCGGCCGCATTCACCGCCCGCCAGCCGAGGAACAGCGTGTGGGCAAGCAGGCCCGCCGCGGCGAAGGCCACCATCACCGCGCCGCGGACGCCCGAGCGAAACACCAGCCGCGACGCCTCGCACGCCAGTGCCACGGCGTAGCTGGCGACGAAGCAGAACACGGAGATGCCGGAGAGGAACGCGGTCATCGGTGCTTCCGAAGGACGGGTCCCTTCAGTGTAGTTCCTGCGGGAGCCGTGCCGATGGCCCCACGGCCGCGACGTATACTCCAGGTATCCCGCGGTGCCGCCGCGTCGTTTCGCCCCCTCTTCGAGCAGCCCGTGTCGTCGATGCCCCCCGGTCAGCCGCAGGATCCCCGCAGCCAGTCGCTCATGATGCGGGCCTGCCGCCGCGAGCCGGTGGAACGCACGCCGGTGTGGCTGATGCGTCAGGCCGGTCGCTACCTGCCGGAATACCGCGCGGTGCGGCAGAAGGTCGGGTTCCTCGAGCTCTGCAAAAACCCGCGGCTCTGCGCCGAGGTGATGATCGCCACCGTGGAGCGGATCGGCGTGGACGCGGCGATCATCTTCAGCGATCTCCTGCCGATCCTCGAGCCGATGGGGTTCGACCTGGAGTTCGCGGCGGGCGAGGGGCCGGTGATCCACAACCCGGTCCGCGAGCCGGCCGATCTCGCCCGGGTCCTCGAGCTCGCCGACGTCGATCGGCTGGGCTACGTGATGGACGTCGTGCGGGCCACGCGGGCCGGCCTCGACGACTCGCTGCCGGTGATCGGTTTCGCCGGGGCGCCGTTCACGCTGGCCAGCTATTGCATCGAGGGAGGCACGAGCCGCGCCTGGCTGCACACGAAGACGCTCATGTACCGCCACGAGTCGGCCTGGCACGATCTCATGGGCCGGCTGGCCCGGGCGGTGAGCCGCTATCTCGTGGCCCAGCTCGATGCCGGTGCCCAGATCGTGCAGCTCTTCGACAGCTGGGTGGGCTGCCTCGGCCCCGACGACTACCGGCGCTACGTCCTGCCGCACAGCCGTGCCGCGATCGCCGCGGCGGCCCAGCGGGCACCGGTGATCCACTTCGCGACCGGCAACCCGGCGCTCCTGCCGCTGCTCCGCGAGGCCGGCGGCTCCGTGATCGGCGTCGACTGGCGGATCGACCTCGACGCCGCCTGGGAGGCGATCGGCCACGACCGGGCGGTGCAGGGCAACCTCGAGCCCGCGGTCCTGCTGGCCGACCGCGACACCGTCCGCCGCCGCGTGCACGAGGTGCTCGACCGCGCCGGCGGCCGGCCGGGCCACATCTTCAACCTCGGCCACGGCATCCTCCCGCAGACGCCGGTGGAGAACGTGCTGGAACTGGTCGCCGCGGTGAAGGGCCGCTGACGGCGGCGGCGGCGCGCTGGCCCCTCGCCACGAAGGCACCCGCCGGGGTACAACAGCGTGTTGCGCCCTGACGCCACCGTCGGCCTCGCGCGCAGCCCCACGATCCGCACGCGCGAACCGACAGCATGAAGACCCTCGAGAAGCGGCTGTTCCATCTCTTCGCTCCCGCCGACGTGGCCAAGGCCCGCGGCATCGTGCCCGCTTCGGTCGCCTGCCCGCGGGTGGGCCAGGTGCGGGCCACGGTCACCGAAGGCGACGAGGAGCACGAGGTGTTTCTCGAGCTCTCGGCGCACCGCCGCGGCGGCATGACGCTCGAGACCCGCTGCTCGACCCCGGCCGGCCGCGAGGGCCGGCCCTGCGCGATCCTCGCCGCGGTGCTGCTGGAGGTGGATCGTCGCGGCCTGCTCTCGGGCATCCACGACCAGACACCCGTGGCCCTCGACATCGTCGCCGAGGAGGGCGGCGAGCATGCAGGACAAGAGGATCCCGCCGCGGACGAGGAGCCGCCCGAGCCCGTGCGGGGACCGCGGCCGCGCGAGATGCCCACGGCCACGGCCGACCCGGCGCTGCGGCGCGGCAGCCAGCGGCTGCCCGCCTGGGCCACGGAACTCGACGAGCGGCGCCGGCTGGTCGAGCCCGCCCTGCGCTCGGCGGGCCTGGAGATTCCCGACGTCCGACGCACCGGAGGCGCGCTCGTCTTCCTGCTCGACCTGGCCGCTTCGACCGACGCCCGCGCCGCCGTGCTCGTGCCCTGCCGGATGCAGCTCGACGTGGCCGGCAACGCCACCGGTCGGCCGCGGCCGTTCGTCATCGGCCCCAGTGACGTCGAACTCGACTCCCTCGACGCGGCCGAGCGGCGGCTCGTGGAGCAGCTCGTCGGCGCCACGGCGGTGGCCGAGAACACCGCCGCCGAGCCGCTCGAGCGCCGCTCGATCGCCCGCATCGTCGTCAGCCCGCGGTCCGCGGCCGGTCACCTGGCGGCGCTGTGCGAGACGGGCCGGTTGATCGTGCAGCCCGAGCCCCGCAGGGCGCCCGAGCACGTCGTGCCGCTGGTCTGGGACGGCGGCCGCGCCTGGGAGTTCGCCTTCGTGGTCGAGCCCGACGACGACGACCTGCGGCCCGCTCGCCGCCGCGACACGCTCGACGAGGACGCGCCCCCGCCCCGGCCATCCAAGGCCACGCTCCGCGGCATGCTCGTGCGTGGCAGCCAGCGCAAGGATCTGCAGGAACCCAAGGCGATCCTCAAGTCGGGGCTCGTGGTCTTCGCCGATCGGATCGCCACGCTCGCGATGCCGGACACCGGCGGCACGGCGATCGGCTGGATCGACCAGTTCGAGCGCCGCGGCCCGATCGAGGTGGCGGGCGGCCAGATCGACGGCCTCGTCGAGCGGCTGGCGACGCTGGCCGACGTGCCCCGCGTGGTGCTCCCGGCATGGACGGGCTGGCGGATCGAATCGGGCGCGCCCCGCCCCAAGCTCGTGCTCGACGACACACCGGCGATCGCCGTCGACGTCGAAGAGCACGACCCGCCGGTGGGCAGGCCGGCACGCCGGCGGGCCCAGCCCCGGGTGCAGATGGCCGGCACGATCTGGTTCGACTACGAGGGCATCCAAATCGCCGCCGACGATCCCGCCGGCGGTGCGGCCGACACCGCCCGAAGGGTCTTCGTGCGCCGCGACCGGGCGGCCGAGCGCGAGGCCCTCGGCATCCTGCCCCGCCACGGCGCAGCGGCGGCCCGAGGCACGGCCCTCGACGGCCCCGACGTCCTGCACCACGTGGAGATCGCCCGCAACCGGCTCGACGCCTCGGTCGCGCAGCTCGCCGCGGCCGGCTGGGCGGTCGAGGTCGCCGGCCGCCGGTACCGTCCCGCCGGGAGCGTGTCCTGGAACGTGACCAGCGGGATCGACTGGTTCGAACTCTCGGCCGCGGTCGACTTCGGGGGCGTGTCGGCGGAGCTGCCCGCGTTGCTCGAGGCGCTGGCTCGGGGGGGACGGTCGGTCGAACTGCCGGACGGCTCGCTCGGCATCCTGCCGGATGCCTTCGCCGCGCAGCTCGAGCCGATGCTGGCGCTGGCCCAGAAGCACGACGGGCGGCTGCGCTACGGCCGCATCCAGGTCGCGCTGCTCGATGCGCTGCTCGCCGGCCAGCCGCAGTCGCACGTCGACGAGGCGTTCGAGCGGATCCGGGAGGAACTGGCCCGCGGCGAGCGGCCCGAGGCCGAGGACGAGCCGGAAGGATTCCAGGGCACGCTGCGGCATTACCAGCGGGAAGGCCTGGGCTGGCTGACCTTCCTCGAGCGGATGGGACTGGGCGGCTGCCTCGCCGACGACATGGGCCTGGGCAAGACGATCCAGGTGCTCGCCATGTTCGTCCGCCGCCAGGCGGTGATGCAGGAATCCGGCGTCGTTCACCGGCCATCGCTGGTGGTCGTGCCCAAGAGCCTGGTGTTCAACTGGATCGAGGAGGCGCGGAAGTTCGCGCCCCAGTTGCGGGTGCTCAATCACACCGGCAACGCCCGCATGGAGGCCGGGGCCATCGCCGATCACGACATCGTGATCACGACCTACGGCACGCTGCGCCGCGACATCGTGACGCATCGCGAGACCGAGTTCGACTACGTGGTGCTCGACGAGGCCCAGTCGATCAAGAACGCCGCCAGCCAGGCGGCCAAGGCCTGCCGGCTGTTGCGGGCCCGCCACCGTCTGGCGCTCACCGGCACGCCGGTGGAAAACCACATCGGCGAGTTGTGGAGCATCTTCGAGTTCTTGAATCCCGGTCAGCTCGGCAGCGCCACCCGGCTGCGGAAGTTCCTGGCCGACGGCCGCGGCAGCACCGATGTGGTGGCGCGGGCCGTCCGCCCTTATCTCCTCCGCCGCACCAAGGCCCAGGTGCTCTCCGACCTGCCGGAGAAGACGGAGCAGACGCTGTTCGTCGAGCTCGGCGAGTCGCAGCGCAAGGCCTACGACGACCTCCGGGACCACTTCCGCCAGGAGCTCGCCGGACGGATCGGCCGGATGGGGATCGGGCGCTCCCGGATCGCGGTCCTCGAGGCGCTGCTCCGGCTACGGCAGACGGCCTGCCATCCGGGGCTCGTCGACCCCGCCCGCCTCGACGAGCCGGGCGCCAAGCTCGAGGCGTTGCTCGAGCAGCTCGACGAAGTGATCGACGAGGGCCACAAGGTGCTCGTGTTCAGCCAGTTCACGAGTTTCCTGGCGATCCTCCGCAAGCAGCTCGACGACCGTGGCCTGGTCTACGAATACCTCGACGGCCGGACGACCGACCGCCAGGCCCGCGTCACGCGCTTCCAGGAGGACGCCGACTGCCGGCTGTTCCTCGTCAGCCTCAAGGCCGGTGGCCAGGGCTTGAACCTCACGGCGGCCGACTACATCTACATCCTCGATCCGTGGTGGAACCCGGCCGTCGAAGCCCAGGCCGTCGACCGGGCCCACCGCATCGGCCAGACCCGGCGGGTCTTCGCCTATCGGCTCATCGCCCGCGACACCGTGGAGGAGAAGATCGTCGCCCTCCAAGACCGCAAGCGTGAGCTGGCCGAGTCGATCGTCCGGGCCGACGACAGCATGATCGCCAGCCTGACGGCAGAGGACGTCGAACTGCTGTTGTCCTGACGGGTCGCGCTCACGGAAAACTAACGCCGCTCCCGGACGGGACGGGCGACATAATCTGCGGACACGCGGGGATGCCCATGCCCCGCGACACGAACGCGAGGCGAACGGGCGACGATGGCGAACGGCACTCTGGAGGCGGACGAGCACGTGAAGCATCTCTCTTCGCGGTCCAAGGGCGGGGGCGACCAGTCCCCGCCCCGTGTCCTCGTCGTCGACGACGAGGAAGACCTTCTCGAACTGGTCCGCTACAACCTCACCAAGGAGGGCTACCAGGTCGAGTGCGTCGCCAGCGGCGAGCTCGCGCTCAAGGCGGCCCGCCGCCAGCCGCCCGACCTGATCGTGCTCGACCTGATGCTGCCCGCGGTGGACGGGCTGGAGGTCTGCCGGCGGCTCAAGGCCGAAGGCCGCACCCGGGACGTGCCGATCGTCATGCTCACCGCGAAGAGCGAGGAGAGCGACATGATCGCCGGCCTCGATCGGGGCGCCGACGACTACATCACCAAGCCGTTCAGCCCGCGGGTGCTCTCGGCGCGGGTCAAGGCGCTGCTCCGGCGCCGCGAGTCGCAGCGGCAGTCCGAACTCGAGACCACGATCGATGTCCACGAACTTTCGATCCATCCCGGCCGCCACGAGGTCACGCTCGCGGGGAAGCCGGTCGATCTGACCTACACGGAGTTCGCCCTCCTGCAATTTCTGGCGAAACGGCCCGGCTGGGCCTTCACCCGCACCCAGATCGTCGACGCCGTGAAGGGAGAGGATTATCCTGTCACGGAGCGGTCGGTCGACGTCCAGGTCGCCGGCCTGCGCAAAAAGCTCGGATCCCAAGGTTCCTACATCGAGACGGTCCGCGGCGTGGGCTACCGGTTCCGGGCGTGATCGGTCTCCGTCACCGGTACCCGTACGCCCCATGCCCCGCACCCGGCTCGTCTGGCACCTCTTCGTGGGCTGGTGCGCACTCGTCGGGGCCGTGCTCGTCGCCTGCTTCTGGCTGTCGAGCGTGAGGCTGGCCGAGTTCGCCGACAGCACCCAGCGGCGGCGGCTCGCCGAAGCCGCGACCGCCGTTGCCGCGCTGCTCGACGCCGACGGCCGCCCAGTAGATCCCCGGGCCTTCGTCGCGACCACCGCCGCCATGCGGGCGGCTGAAGGCATCGCCGTCGACGTGCTCGATCCGGCGGGCGTCCGGCGGGCGGAGCCTGGCGAAGGTTCGCGGCCCACGGCCTCGCCGCCGGCCGACGCGAGCCTGCTCCACCAGGCGCGCACGGGCCGTCCCGCGACGGCCACACGCTTCGACGTCGCCTCGGGTCGCCGGGCGCTGGTCATGGCGGTGCCACACGGGCCACCCGCCGCGTTGGTGGCCATCATCAGCCTCGCGGCCGACACGACCGCGGCGGATGCGGCCTTGAGGGCAGCCCAACGCCACCTCCTGCTCGGCTACCTGGCCTGCGCGGTCGGGGCGGCGGTCGTCGGCTACGTCGTCGCCCGCCGTACGGCGCGGCCGGTGGCCGAACTGCGGCACGCCGCCGCCCAGCTCGCGGCCGGCCGCGTCGATGCCCCGCTTCCGGCCACCGACCTCGCCGAACTCGCCGACATCACCGCCGCCTTCGGCCTCCTGCGCGAGCAGCTCGTCGAGAGCGGCCTGACGATCGGCCGACAGGGCACGCAGCAGCAGGCCGTCCTCGGCAGCATGATCGAGGGCGTGCTGGCGATCGACGCCCGGCAGCGGGTGCTGGGGATCAACCGGGCGGCCGCCGACCTGCT
>JBIKND010000224.1:0-5187 GCA_044358905.1 Pirellulales bacterium
AATCGTCACTGATCTCTGAGAGGACGGCAGAGGCGAGTCGCAGGAGCGACGCCTCGTTCGGGAAGAGTGTTGCGACCCGCGTCCGTCGTTTGATCTCCTTGTTAAGTCGCTCGAGCCCGTTAGTCGTGCGGAGTCGCCGCCGGTGGGCGGCGGGTACCCGAAGGACGGTGAGGGACTCCGGGACGTTTTCTTCGAGCCAGGCTGCGAGTTGCGGAGCAGGCTTTTGATAGCGGGCCACGACGTCGCGGAGCCGCCGCTCGGCCTCGGCAGGTTCATCCGCGTCGAAGACGCGGCGGATGTCGCTGGCGACCTCCGCCCGCATGCCGATCTTCGGTACGTGTGCCATGGCGTTCTGCATGAGATGGAACTGGCAGCGTTGCCAGGGCACTCCGGCGAGGCCGGCCTGCCGGGCGGCCTTGAGGCCGGCGTGGTCGTCGCTGACCACGAGCTTGATACCCCGCATCCCCCGGTCGACGAGGCTTTGGAGGAAGGAACGCCAGTGGGTCTCGGCCTCGGAGAGTTGGACACTACGCCGGGGAACGCTGGTCGCGGAAGTGTAGGCTCATCGCCGGCCATTTACCAAGCATGGAGCGGGAGCCACTGGCGGAGTGCGGCCCTCCCGTGCCGGCGGTGCCGATCGCCGCATGATCGCAGGACTTTCCGACGTCAGCGAGCCGCGACTCGCCCCGCTGGATGCCGCGGGTCGCGCCGATCAAAGCCGAGCGAGTCTTCGCGTTGCCTGGATGAGATCCGCCGGCGTCGTCGCCAGTTCAACGCCGCGAAGCCCACACCGACCGCCGTGAGGGACCAGGTCGCGGGCTCGGGAACGATGCTGATGGAGCCCGTCGCGGGGTTGAACGTGGCAGACTGCCCCGCGGCGAGACCGGTCACGTTCACGCTCGAGAACTGACCTGCGAATCCGCCGCTATTCGCGAACAGCTGCAGAACGTCGGTCCCTTCGGCGTACGACCCGCCGCTGAACACGAGCTCGAGCACTCCTCCGTAGACCACGCTTCCGCCGCCGGTCACGAGGTCGAACGACCCGACCGTGAAGAGCGGACTCGTGATGTCGAACACGCTCGTGCCGGAGTTCCCAAGGTCGAGCGTGAAGCCCGTGCCGAGCGTGACGGTGCCGGGGCTGTTGCCCGGGAGGAACGAGCCGAGCACCGCGAGCGTCTTGCCGTTGCCCGCGAGCGTGCCGACGCCGGTCAGGTTGCCGGTGGCGGGCAATGCGTAGGTGCCACCCGCGAGGGCGGCCAGGTCGAAGAAGCCGTTGGTGCCCAGGGCGAGCCCGCCGGTGCCAATCCTGCCCGAACCGGAGAGCGCGAGGGTGCCACCCGAGATCGTCGTCAGGCCGGCGTAGGAGTTCGCACCCGAGAACGCGAGAAGGCCCGCTCCCTGCTTCACCACGGCGCCCGAGCCGCTGACCACTCCCGAGTAGCTCGAGGCATTGGAGCGATTGAAGATCAGCGTGCCGTCGTTCGCGAGCGTGGCCACGTCGAGGACTCCGCCGGTGGTGCCGGTGCCGATCTGGAGCGTGCCCCCGGCATTCAGATTGATCGTGCCGGCGCCACGCGACAGCACGCCGCCGACCGTGACCCGGCCACCGCTCATCGTGAGCGTGCCGGTGCCGAGGAATCCCACGGTGAGGTCGCCCCGGACGTCCAGCGTGCCGCTCGACACGGTGACCGTGCCGACCCCGCCGACCGACGACCCGATCAAGGTATCGGTGGCGGTGACGGCGCCGCCATTCACCGTGAGGCTCCCGGCGTCGTAGAAACCCACGTGGAGCGTCTCGAGGTTCTCCCACGTTCCGCCGCTCGCCGTGACGGCCGCCGGCGCCTGGTAGCCGATGATGCCGCTGGCGTTGACGACCCGGCCGCCGCTTACGGCCATGGCGGCGGAGCCCCCGCGGCCCACGGTCAGGTCGCCGGCGTTCGACCAGGTGCCGCCCGTCACCGTCACCGCACCCGTGCTGCCCAATTCCATGCCGACGAACCCATTGGCGCTGACGACGGTGCCGCCGTCGACGTCCAGACTGCCGCTGCCGTTTCTCCCGACCAGCAGCGAGCTGGTGCTGGTCCACGTGCCGCTCGTCACCGTGACGGTGCCGACGCCGGCGGCATCGTCGGCGATGATCGCCGCGTATCCCGTGATCCTGCCGCCGCTCACGTTCAGCGTGCCGTTGCCGGCAGCGCCGACGATCACGTCCTGGGCGTTGGACCACAGGCCGCCGCTGACCGTCGCGGTGCCGCTGCTGCCGCCCGCCGCGCCGATCACGAGGCTGCCGGAGTTCGTCAGCACTCCCCCGGAGACGGTCAGGCTGCCCGTGCCGCCGCCGCCAACCTGCACGTCGCCGCTGTTCCATGAGCCGCTGGCGACGGTTGCCGTTCCCTGGCTTCCTCCGGACGCGGCGATTCGGCTCGCCGACGAACGCACCGCGCCACCGTCGAGCAGCAGGCTGCCGCTCCCGGCCGCGCCGACATCGAGACCGCCGACGTTGAACCAGGTTCCGCTCGTCACGGCGACGCTGCCGCTGCTCCCAGCGATCTCCCCGATGACACCGTTCCCGCTGAGGATCCCGCCGCCGCTCATGGCGAGGTCCCCGGTGCCAAACGTACCGACGGAGAGCGTGTTGCCCACGCTCCAGGAGCCGCTGGTCACGGTCGCCGATCCGGAGCCCAAGTAGCCCACCATGCCCCAGGGGCTAGTGACGGTGCCGCCGGCAATCCGCAGCACGCCGCTGCCGGAGGATTCGGTTCCGACGTTCACCTGGTAGTCCGCCGCGACCACACCGCCGCCGTTCACCGTGAGTTCGCCCGGCCCGCGATATCCCACGTAAATGCTGTCACCGGACCACGTGCCGCTCGTGACCGTCGCGGTGCCGCTGCTTCCCGGCACCCAGGCGAGAGCGCCGACGGCGACGCTCCGCACATATCCCCCGTCGATGTCGAGAACACCGGAGCCCTGGTAGCCGACAAACAGAACGTTGCTCGTCCACGTGCCCCCGGTGACGAGCGCGGTGCCCTGGCCGGTGGTGTCGTAGCCGAGCATGGCGTTGTCGTCCGACGCGTTGGCGCCGGTGACGAACCGGACCGTCGCCGTGCCCGTCTCGCCGATCACCAGCAGGCTCCCGAAGTTCGTGCCGCTGCCAATCGTGGTGGTGCCGCTGTCGAATGTCGTGTCGGCGCGGAGAACCGCCTGCGAACACACGGCCAGCAAGACGACCAGCGTGCCGAGGCGAGATCCGACACGGACCCGAGGCGCGATTGGGACCATGGTGGCGGAGACCTTCCTGTGCAGAAGAGGCGCGGAGCGCGAGAACAGGCAGTCCTACCCGACGACGGCGGTTGCACCGCAGGAAAAATCTGAAAAGGGACGAATCCGGCATGAGCAGGGACGAATCCGCCGCGGAAGCCCGGCCGATGGCTTCCGGAAACCATCCCACCCCGAGCCCCGCGATCATCGTCGAGGCGCCGCCTAGACCGGCTGAAAGTCGGAGAGCACCCAGGAGCGGTCGAAGTAGGCCTGGGTGGGGCCGTAGAGGCGGAAGTAGCTGAACCAGCCTTTGTTCGGGAGCGTTTTGATCCAGTTGCTCTCCGGCAGGCCGGCGGGAGGCGTGGGGCCGAACGTGAGTTCCACCGAGCCGTCGGCGTTTTTGACGATCGCGTCACGGGATGAACGATCCGGTGACACGCCCGAGTTCACGAAGCAGCGGGTCTCGTTGTCATACACGGTGACGGACCAGAACTGCGCCACGGGCACGTCCTTCGGAACCGTGAGGCGATACGTCTTGCCGCCGTCGAGCCAGCGGCCCTGGCCGTCCTTCGCGGCCTCCAGGTACACCTGCCCGACGCCGACGGCGCGGCCCATCATGCCCACGGAGACGCCGACGGCCTCGTAGAACCAGCTCGTGCGTTCGTCCAGCTGGGTGTGATGCGGGGCTTCCTGATCGGTCTCCTTGAGAAACAGCGATATCTCCCAGTTTCTCCCCGGCCAAACCTTCGCGCCCTCGAACCGCTTCCGGTAGGCAATGGCCCGGGCCATCACCTCTCCGGTCTGCGCGGCGTCGATGAGGAGCGCTTTCTGCCGATCCGTGGGGCTGAAGGGCCGGCCCTTCTCGATGCCCAGGGGCTGGAGCATGCCCATCATCATCCGGTCGCGCTCATGGACCGGCTCTTCCTGGATGATCGTCGCGAGGCCTTCCCAGTAGGCGAGGCCGCGGGGCTGCTCGCCGCTCCAGGGCCGCCCCGCCGGCGCGACGTGCCGGGTCGGGGCCGGCGTTTCCCGCTGGCTGTAGGGATAGATCTTCAATCCGTCGATGAGCAGCTTGGCCCTGGCCGGATCGGCATCGAGCACGCGGTGGGCGGACCAGACGTTCACCGTGGGCGAGCGGAAGACGTAAAAGCCTTCCGGCTTCATCTCCGGGTCGTCGGGCCCGAGGAGCAGATACCGGCCCCCGGCGCCCTTGTCGGGGCCGGTTTGGCCCGAATCCGTGATCGGCCGCTGCCAGAAATCGGTGAAGCCGCCCGCGGTCGGTCCGGCGGGAACCTCGAACACCAGCGGCCCGGCCTCCGTCAGGTTGGGAAACGCCATGATGTATGGCGTCGTCGCATTGGCCGTGAGGAGGCCGAGCTTGTCTTGGAAGGTGAGGTAGTCGACGTAGTTGAGCTTGCCGGCGCCGAACTTCGCGAGGTGCTCGCTCTGCCATTGCTGCATCGCCATCAGCGGCAGCGCCCAGAGGTAGGCCTGGCACGCCCGCTGGTAGTCGATGTCGTCGAAGATCTTCGCGACGGTCGCGTCGCTGGGATAGCCGTTCTCCAGCTCGAGCGGGCCGAGCCGGGATGCCAGTCGTGTCATGGATTCGATACCTTCTCGATGTCGCCGGGCTTCCAGCTCTTGTCGATGGCGGCGGCGGTCGGCCCGTAGAGCCGGAGGACGGCGAAGTATCCCCTGCCAGGCACCGTCGCGAGCCAGTTGCGCTCCTTGCCGGCGGGTGCCGTGGGCCCCAGTTCGAGATCCGTGCTGCCGTCGGCGTTCTGCACCGGCGCGTCGCGCGAACCGAGCGACGGAAACGGCTGCCCGTTGGCGAGTCCCGAACCGTTTTCGGCCTCGTAGAGCGTCACCGACCAGAAGTTGGCGGCCGGGATGTCACGCGGCAGACGGAGGCGGTAGCGGCTGCCGCCC
>JBIKND010000063.1:0-18267 GCA_044358905.1 Pirellulales bacterium
CGTCGCCGGCGGCGACTGTGGCGGCGGCTGCGGCGGTGGACTGTCGGGCACGCCGGCGGACGAGTTCGTCGCCGAGCGGATGGGCCTGGTGCGGGAGTGGGTCGCACAGGTTCCGTTCGATTCCGCCCGCGCGGACCTGGAACATGTGGTGGTCGGCGACGGCCTCGTTGTCGCCCAGACTGGCGACGGCGGCGTGCATGCCTTCGCCGCGGCGCCCTTCGCGGCGACGACCGCACCGCGTCCCGGCGCGCCCGCCATCGGTTCGCTGCTCTGGTCGCGCAGGCTCGGCGCGGCCGACGGCCCGACGACGGGCGCCGGCATCGGCCCGCGGCTGGTGACGGTGGCCCGCGACCTCGAACTCTTCGCGGTGGACCGCGACACCGGCGCGGCCCGTTGGCGACAGCGGCTCGGCCGCCTTCCCGGTGGCGGCGCCGTGGAGATCGGCGATTGGGTCTACGCGCTGCCATCCGGCGGCGGTGTCCGCCGGCTGACGTTCGACCCCCTCCAGCCCACGGCCGACGAATCAGCACCCGTCGCCGTGCAGCGGACCAAGCCGGGCACGAAGAAGGCGGCGAAGAAGGCGATCGCCGATGCCAAGCCGACGGCGGAGAGCCTCCGGCCGCGCACGTTCGACACCGCCGGCCCCGTGGAACGGCCGGTGCGGCCCCTGGGGAAAGGCGTCGCCTGGACCACGACCGGCGGCGTCCTCGTCACCCTGCAGCCGACCGAACTCGACTGGGATCGCTTCGAGTTCGCGCTCAACTCACCGGCGGTCGATGCGCCGATCACCCGCAGCGACGCCGTGTTCGCCGCCACCACGGCCGCCGAT
This sequence comes from Pirellulales bacterium, assembly GCA_044358905.1. Classification (GTDB taxonomy): domain Bacteria; phylum Planctomycetota; class Planctomycetia; order Pirellulales; family UBA1268; genus QWPN01. The sequence continues at coordinate 830 of JBIKND010000063.1, forward strand.
CTGGCCCGGATCGACTTCGTCGAGAGCGGCGCCCGCGGCCTGCGGACCGGCTGGCACGTCGTGCTCGACGCCGTGCCCGACGCCGGGCCGTTCCTCGGCGGCGACACGCTGGTCGTGTCGCTCGGCGAGTCCGGGCTCGCCGCCTTCTCCGCCGAGACCGGCGCCGCCCTGTGGCGCAGCCCCGTCGCCGGCCGCGTGCTGGCCGTGGTGGGCGACCGGGTGTGGATCATCGACCGCACCGGTCGGCTCGCGGGCATCGACCTCGCCACGGGCGCGCGTCGGGAACGGCTCTGTCTCGGCGGCTTCTCGTTTCCGGTGGTCAACGCCGAGTCGGACCGGCTCATCCTGGCCTCGCCGGACGGGCTGCTCGCGGTGCTGGCGCCGCGGAAGCCGGTCACGCCTCCGGCTGCAAAGCCGGCGGAGCCGCAGGCCGAGGCAGCGGAAGCCGCCGCGGCGAACTGATGCCGCATCACCGGCCGCGGGCTGGCCGCGACGGCACGCGGGTCTTGGGATCCTGCCGCCACGCCGCCTGCATCAAGCCGTAGAGCTGCCGGTCGTGCCGCGCGAGCCGGTGGGGATCCTGGAAGAAGCACTCGCTGGCCACGGCGAAGAACTCGGCGGCGTTCTCCGCGGCATACTCATCCAGCGCCGTCGCCCGCCCCTCGTCGAGCGCCTCCTCGAACCGCGCCCGGCAGTCGTCGAAGGCGGCGATCCACGCCTCGCGCACGGCCCGGGTGCCCACCGGCGGAATGCCGTCGATCTCGCCGTCGAGGAGATCGATCAGGTGCGCGCACTCGTGGATCACCACGCTCCGCGGTCCGTCCCGCAACCGGCCGCCGTCCACGACGCCCGGCCACGAGAGCACCATGCTGCCGCCGGCCCAGGTCTCGCCGAGCCGGGCCTCCTTCCACTCGAGTTCCCCGCCGCCGTCGAGCGGCGTGGACCGCGGCACGAGATAGTCGCCGGGATAGACGAGCACCGAACGCAGCGCGTCGAAGTGTTCCGCCGCGAAGCCAAGCGCCACGAGCCCCGCCTGGGCGGCGATCGCGACGCGCACCTCGTCGTTGATCTCCTGGCCGCGGCAGCCCTCGAACCGCTTCTCGCCGAGGAACACCAGGATCCAGCGCCGTAGCCGCTCCCCCTCGGCTGCGTCGAGCCATTGCGCCTGCTTCACGAGCCGGACGAGAATCTCGTCCCAGGCCGGCGGAAACGGCCGGTCGCCCAGGGCACGGCGACGACGGGCCCGAAGCCAGGATAACAGCATGGCGATCGCCGCCGCCGCAGAGCCGCGCGGTCTACGGCTTGAGGGGCAGCCGGCGCGAGAACAGGTCGAGCGACAGGATCAGGCAGCCGACCGAGAGCGCCACGAACGACAGCAGGAGCATCGCCGTGTAGACGTTCATCGGCGGGCGGGACCGCGACTGGGGGGCGTCGTCTGCCATGGCGTGTTCCCGTTCAGCCCTTGAGCCGCGTGGTCACCTTGTCGCCCCGCTGCACGATGCCGCGGGAGTACTCGCGGAGGATCACCGCCACCGCGCGGTCGGGCTTGACGGTCTTCACGACCGCCCGGCCCACGTACTGGCCGTCGCGATACACCTCGAGCGTGTGACCGGTCTGCAGACCCTCGTCGCCCCCGAGCGAGACCTCGATCGCGTTGTCGGCCACCGCCAGCACGTCGCCGTCGAGGGTGGGCACCCGATCCTTGGGCAGGGCATCGATCGCCAGGCCCTGCTGCTTGAGCAGCAGCCGCGCGTTGGCAACCTGCTTTTCGAGCTGCTCCTTGCGCTCGGTGGCGATCTCGAGGAACGACTGCGTCTCGTGGAGCTTCTGCGCGATCTCGGCGGCCCGGTCCACCTCCTGGTCGACCTTGACCTGCTGCTGCCGCACCTGCTCGCGGAGCTCGCCGACCTCGTCCACGGTCTTCTTCAGCTCGGCCTCGGCCGCGTCGAGCTTGGCGATCGCCTCCTGCTGGAGCTTCTCCCGATCATCCTTGCTCTTGCGAAGTTCGACGAGCTCCCCGTCCTTCTCGGTCAGGGCCGTCTGCAGCTTCGCGACCACCTGGTCGCGGGCCGCCTCGGACTCGGCCACCTTCCTCACGAGGACGTCGATCTCCTGCTTGAGCTTCTTGCGCTCGTTCTCCGCCTGCTCGAGCTGATACTTCAGGCCCGGCTGCTCCGCCCCCTTCACCTCCTCGGGCTTGCGGTTGACTTCGCGCTCCCAGTTGGTGTGCGAGGAGTAGATGGCTACGGCGAAGCTCATGAACACGAGGCTCATGACAAACACCGCGAACACGAAGATCTTGCCGATGATGTTCATGACGCCTCCCGCTCGCACCCGGCCGCTCACCGCCGCAGCGGCTCGACCGTCATCTTCTTTTCCGGACGCCCCCCGGGGCAAGTTCCCCGGCCTCCGGGCGTTCCACACCCCACCCTGGAATCGGCCGCGAGCGGCCGCCGACCTCACCCCGTCTGCCGGCGCCGGTGCATTCCTCCCCGGAAGAAGCGGCCCCGGGCCGCTTCCAGCGTCACGGCCACCGCGACCGCCACGCACGCCCCCGTCGGTAAAGTCCCCGTCGTGCGCCAGGGGCTGCGGCGGCCGTCGGGATGCAGCCGGGCGGCGAGGGTGGCGGTCGCCCGCCGCGGCCCCCGCTCCAGGAGCCGGCCGCAGCCGTCGATCGCCGCGGAGAAGCCGGTGTTGGCCGCGATCGCGATCGGCGTCCGCACCTCCACCGCCCGGAAGATCGCCGCCACGAGGTGCATGTCGAGCTCGCTCGACCCCCAGAACCAGCCGTCGTTGGTGAGGTTCACGAGCACGTCGGGCGGCCCTTCCCAGGTCTCCAGTCCGTTGACCAGCGTCCGCACCGCGTCGGGCAGGGCCGTCTCGTAGCAGATGTTGACGGCCACCCGGTGGCCCGCGATCTCGACGGCCACGAGATCCTTCCCGGCCGTCAGCCCCGCCGGCAGCGGCGTGAGCCTATAGAGGAATGGAAACCGGTCGGCGAGCGGCACATATTCGCCGAACATGACCGGGTGCAGCTTGCAATAGCAGGCCAAGGGAGCGCCAACCGCGTCGAGGAACAGCCCGCAGTTGTAGTGGCGGGTTTCACCAGGCGCGATCGCCTGCTTGTCGAGGCCGACCAGCCACGGCGCGCCATACCGCCGCGCGAACACGGCCAGCGCGTCGAGCCGCTCCTGCTCGAGCGCCGTGCGGCAGCGGGCCTGCCGGTCGCTGCGCACGGCCGCGTCGGCGCCGGGCGGCTCCGGCCCCAGGAGCCGCTCGACGACCGGCTCTTCGAGCGTCTCGGCGGCATCGATCTCGACGAGCCCCCACCGCCACATCGTCTCCGGCCACACGATCAGGTCGGGCTTGCCGCCGGCGGGCCAGGCGGCCAGGCCCGCGACCGTGAGGTCGTCGTAGTGGCGGGCGACGTCGGTGGCGGCGTCGGGATCGTGCTTGAGCTCGGTGTCGATCGAGCCCTGCACCAGCAGCAGCTCGAGCGGCGCGCCGCGCGGCGCCGGGGCGGTGGCCAGCCGCCACGTTCCATAGGCCAGCGCCATTCCGAGCAGGCAGCCGATCGTCGCGAGATTCGCCACCGCGCGGCGCGGATGCCATTTGGCAGCGACCGGCAGGGCCGCGGCGATGGCCGCCGCCACGGTGACGACGAGGCCGCTCACCCCCACGGCACCGGCGACATCGGCCGTCTGGAGCAGCGTCGTCCAGCGCCACTGCGTGTGGCCGAGCCCGGCGAACGTGAAGCCGCCAAGCACCCAGCCGCGGAGCTGCTCGCAGGCCATCCAGGCCACGGCGGCCGCCGGCACCAGCGGCCACCCCCAGCGATGCACGAGCCGCCGCGCGAGCCAGACGAACGCCGGCACGTAAAAGGCCAGGTACGCGGAGAGCAGCACCCAGCCGATCGAGGTGGCCGGGTGGGGCAGCCGCAGCCAGTGGATCGTCGCCAGCCAGTGCAGGAACCCGCCGAGCCACAGGACCCGCCAGGGACGGCGGCCCGGCATCCGCTCGCCGGTGACCAGCAGCAGCCAGGGAATCGGCGCCAGCCAAGCTGCCCACCACAGATCCGCGGGCGGCTGCACGAGAAACAGCGTCAGCGCGCCGCCGAGCACGAACGTCCACAGCCGCCGCTCGTCCGTCGCGGTCGTCATGATCCGCCTCGGGTTTCAGCCGCGGCCGCGAACTCCGCCAGCACCGTGCCCGTCGCGACCGGCTCGTCCTCCTCCGCGAGGCAGGCCGCGAGCCGCCCCGTCACCGGCGCCTCGAGGTCGATCGTCGCGCCGCCGGCCACGAGCTGCACGACGCGGTCTCCCTCGATGACCTCGGCACCTTCCGGAACGAGCCACAGCGCGACGGCCAGCGGCACGTCGAGCCCGAACTCCGGAACCACGAGCCGCTCCCGCTGCGATCCTGACGGGGTCGCGACCATCTCACCGCTGTTCCCGCAGCCACTGGAGCAGCACGCTGCCCACCGCCTCTAGCGACTCCGCCGCGCAGTGCTCGGGGGTGTCGGCGGTGGTGTGCCACTGCGGATAGTCGAAGTCGATGATGTCGCAGGCCGGGATGCCGCCGATCATCCGCAGCGGCATGTGATCGTCCTCGACGGCGTGCCGCGGCCGAGGCACGAACTGGCGGACCTGCATCCGCCGCGCCACGGCCCAGATCGACTCCACGACCGGCCGCGTCTCCGGCCACGAGACGCTGTTCTGCTCCTGCCAGAGTTCGAGGTTCCGGTCCGCGACCATGTCGACCACGACGGCGCAGCGGTACCGGTGGCCGAGCCGCCCCGCCTTTCGCTCGGCGGCGTACTGTCGGGCAAAGAAGGTCGAGCCGAGGCAGTAGGGATCCCGCGGCCGGAAGACGTATTCCTCGGCGTCGAAAAGCACGAAGTCCACGCCCACCGGTCCCGCGATGCCGGGCATGGCGCCGGCGAGTTCCATCATCACCGCCACGCCGCTGGCGCCGTCGTTGGCGCCGATGAACACGCCCTTGGGATCCACCGGGTCGCGGTCGGGGAAGGGCCGCGTGTCGAAGTGGGCGCCGATGAGGATCCGCTCCTTTCGCTCCGCATGCCACTCGACGACGAGATTCTCCATGTGCACCGGCTTGCCCGTCTGCCGGTCACGGATCTGGAACGCCTGACCAGCGACCTGCGCCCCAGCCTTGCGGAAGTGCTCGACGAGCAGTGCGCGCTGCTTCGTCATCGCCCCCGAGCCGCTCGGCCGCGGCCCGAGGTCGCAGATCGCCTCCAGGTGCTGCATGGCCCGCGGCCCGGAGAACCGCGCCGGCTCCTCGCCGCACGCCACGGCCCACGGCAGCGCGAGGACGACGGCGACGATCGATATCAAGGGAATGCGCGGATGCATGACGATTCCAACGGGCGTTTTCTTGCGAACAGGTGCCAGGATCTCCAGGCGAGGCAGGCGAGCGGGTCGGCGTGAGGATCGCGAGCGTGTCAGCGAGCGAACTCATGCCGCCCGGGAGCCGGGTTGGGCATCACGAGGAAACGCGGTCGGAACCTCTTGCAGTGTAGGGTAGACTCCCGTTTTTCGCGTCCCCGATCGCGACGGACTTTCCGGCCATGGTCCCCTTCCGCATCGCTCATGCGTGCCTGGTGGCCGCCATCCTCGCCGCGGCGCCGGCCTGGGCCGGTGGCGGGCCGGAGAACGTGCTCCTGGTCGTCAATCCCACGCGAGCCGACAGCCTGGCCGTCGCCAACACCTTCGCTTCGCTGCGGCACGTGCCGCCGGGCAACGTGCTGATGCTGCCCTGGAAGGACGGCGACGAATCGGTGCCGATCGACCGCTTCCGCACCGAGATCCTCCAGCCGATCCTGCGGACCATCGATTCCCGCCGGCTCGCGCCGCAGATCGACCAGGTCGTCTACTCCTGTGGCTTTCCCTGGCGGGTCGACTACGCCGCCGAGCTGCCCGCCGAGTTGGCGAAGCAGCAGATGTTCAAGTTTCCGTCGGGCTCGCTCACGGGCATGACGATGCTCTACGCCGCCGTGCAGAGCGGCGGGCCGAGCTGGCTCGATCCGGCGAGCAACCGCTACTTCCAGGCACCCGGCCCCGACGGCGCGCCCGCCACCACCGTCGGCTTCCGTGGCTGGTACGGCTGGGGCGAGCGCGGCGACGTGCTCGAGGTGGGCGGGAGCCGCTACCTGTTGGCGACGATGCTCGGCGTCACCGCCGGCCGCGGCAATAGCGTCAGGGAGATCGTGCAGGCCCTCGAGTCGGCGGCGGCAGCCGACGGCCGGCGGCCACGGGGCACGATCTATTTTCTCACCAATGGCGACGTCCGCACGCGGGCCCGCAGCGGCCCGGTGAAAGGCACCGTGAAGGCGATCGAGGCCGCCGGCGTGAAGGCCGAGATCCTCGAAGGCATCCTGCCGCAGGGCCGGCGCGACGTCGCGGGCCTCGTGACCGGCACGCCCGACTTCGACTGGCCGGCCAGCGGCAGCCGCCTCGTGCCCGGCGCGATCTGCGACAACCTCACGAGCTTCGGCGCCGTGTTCACGCCAGGCGCCGAGCAGACGCCGCTCTCGGCCTTCATCCGCGCCGGTGCCGCCGGCGCCTGCGGCACCGTGATCGAGCCCTACGTGATGCTGCCGAACGGCGGCGGCAACTCGCCGGCGGCGTTCCAGTCGAAGTTCCCGCATCCGGCCGTGCAGTTGCACTACGTCCGCGGGGCGAGCCTCGCCGAGGCGTTCTACCAGGCGGTGCGGTCGCCGCAGCAGTTGCTCGTCGTCGGCGACCCGCTCTGCCAGCCCTGGGCGGTGATCCCCGAGGTGGAGATCGTGAACGCGGCGGACTCGCAACCGCTCGAGCCGGGGGCGACGCTCACGGGAAAGCTCGAACTCGAACCGCGGGCGAGCCTGCCCGATGGGGGCATCGCCGACCGCTTCGAACTCTACGTGGACGGCGTGCGGGTGGCGCAGTGCAGCCTCGGCGAGCGGCTGCCGCTCGACACGACGGCGCTCGCCGACGGCCACCATGACCTGCGGGTGGTGGCGATCGCGGCCGCGGACATCGAGACCCAAGGGCGGCGGATCGTGCCGGTGACGGTGTCCAACCACGGCCTCGCGCTCACGCTCGCGGTGGAGCCCCGTCGGGTGCGTCCGGCCGACACGGTCCGCGTGAGCCTCACAGGCGCGGGCCTGGAGTCGGCGATCATCTATGGCATGGGCCGCGTGCTCGGCCGCACGGCGACGGGGCAGGCGACGATCGAGGTGCCGGCCGAACTGCTCGGCCGCGGCCCCGTGACCCTCCGCGCCACCGGCCGCACCGGCCCGAATCCCGGCGACGCGGTCAACGCGCCGCCGGTGACGATCGAAGTCGGCGACTGACCGCCCGCCGGCTTTCAGCCCAGTTCGCAGACGGAGTAGCAGATCATGTGGAGGATGTTCATCTGCGCGTCCTCCACGCGGCCGTAGTGGCCGTCTTCGATCACGATCAGATGGTCGGCCAGCGGGGCCACGGCCCCGCGCTTGCCGCCCACCAGCGCGATCGTCTCCAGGCCGTGCTCTTTGGCCCAGCGGCAGGCCGCCACGAGGTTCGGCGAGCTGCCGCTCACGCTCGACACCACGAGTAGGTCGCCCCGCTCGGCGTGGTTCGTAAGCTGGCGGACGAACACGTCGTCGAACGCGAAGTCGTTGCCGATCGCCGTCATCCAGGAGACGTTGTCGGCCAGGGAGAGCACCTTGAACGGCCGGGGCGCCGCGGCCGATGCGTTCTTGCCGAGGTCGGTCGTGAAGTGGGCCGCGTTGGCGGCGTTGCCACCGTTGCCGCAGACGAAGATCCGCCGGCCCTCGCGGCCGGCCCGCTTCACCACCTCGATCACGGCGGCGATCTCCGCCGGCGGCACGGAGCGGATCGCCCGATCCTGGGCGGCCACGTAGGCGTCGATCCACTGCAGCAGTTCGGGGGCAGGCATCGTCATGGCTCCTGGAACGGCTCCCGGACTCGGTCGCCGCCTCCTCCATCATCGCCGGTAGCGGCCTGAAATTCCACGACCACTGACCGGCCGTCCACCGGATCCGGTGCCGCTCAGGGCACCTTCGCGAGGAGCGGCAGGCGGTCGCGTTTCGACACGACCACGCCACCGGGCTTTTCCACCGTGATCGCGAACAGCGTCGGCTTGCCGATCGGCAGCCGCGCGTCGATCGGCACGCACACCTCGCCGTCGGCATCGGTCCCGGCCACGTCGAACACCCCGCCGTCTACCGGATGGGCTGCGTCCCGCTCGGCGTCGAAAATCCAAAGCTGATACTGCTCGACGGCCGGGTCATTGGCCGCCAGACCGCGGAACCGCATGGTCCCCCGCTGGAGCCGCTGGCTCCACACCACGTCGCCCCGGGAGGCACCAGCGGGCAGCGTGGCGACGGCCGGATCCGTGCCGTCGGCCCAGGCGACCTCGATCGCATCGGGATCCTCGGCCAGAAGCCGCTGCCGCAGCTGCTCGGGCGTGGCCGGCCGCACCGCGACGGCCTCGGGGCCACGCGAAATGCCGTCGCGTGGCGGAGATGCCAACCGAGTGAGCAGCACGAGCCCCAGCCCTGCGGCGACGCACCATCCCGCCAGCGACACGAGCCGCTGCCAGCGCCCCTCGCGGACCTCTGGCCCGGAGGCCTGCGGACGCGACGTGCGATCCGGTGACTCACGCCCCGCCGTGCCCGCGACCGGCACTTTCCGCGACACGTGCGCGGCCGCGGCGCGGCCGATCGCATCGGCGAGCCCGGCAGGCATCGACGCGACGGTCGTCGCCCGGCCGCCGGCGCCGGCCAGCATCGCCAGCTCATACGCCGCGGCGGCGAGCGTCAGGTCCGTGAGTCCACCCTCCGGACTCCCGTCCCAATCGCCGTCGATCTGCGGGAGAGCGTCGTCGGTCATCGTGAAAACCTCCCGGCTTCCGCGTGGCTCGCCGCCGTCGCGAGCGGCTCCCGTGGCCGGCCCACCAACCGCTGCCGCAGCGTGTCGAGCCCGCGACGGATGTGCGATTTCACGGTCCCCAGGGGCAGGGACGTTTGGGCGGCGATCTCGCCGTGCGACAGCCCGTCGAAGATCGACAGCCGCAGGACCCGCTGGGCGTCGGACGGCAGGCGATCGAACTGCTCCGCGGCGAGCCGCGCTTCCTCGCCGACCTCGATGCGATCGCCCACGGCCGCGCCAGGATCGACCGCCGCGGAACTGCCGGCGGCGTCGAGCGGCGCGGCGGCCGGCCGGCGGGCGTCCTTCCGGATGCGATCGATCAGTCTTCGTCTGGCGATCATCGCCACGAACGTGATCTCCTCGGCGACCCCCGGATCGAACCGCTCGGCCGACCTCCACAGGTCGATGAACACCTCCTGCACGGCATCCTCCGCATCCGCGACGTTCTTGAGCCGCCGCTGCGCGAGCGTCCACACCAGCGGGCCGTAGCGGGCCACGCAGTCCGGCACGGCCGACTGGTCGCCGGCTGCGATGCGAGTGAGGAGAAAGTCGTGCGCCAAAAAAGCCTCCCGATGTCGAGGAGCCGGCGGGCAGTATACGAAACGGATGATCGAGGACGGCGCGGGAAGCGAGCCCGCACCGTCCTCGAGTCCGTCGCCGCGGGGCGGAACCCGCCGCCGTACACTACTTTTGCGGAGGCAGGATCACGGCGTCGATCACGTGGATCACGCCGTTGCTGGTCTCGATGTCGGTCTTCACGACCTTGGCGTTGTCGATCATCACGCCGCCGTTCTCGACCTTCACCTTGGCCTTTGAGCCCTGCACCGTCGGCGCCTCGGTGAGCTTGACGACATCGGCGGCCATGACCTTGCCGGGCACGACGTGGTACGTCAGCACGGCCACGAGCTTGTCCTTGTTCTCGGGCTTGAGCAGCGACTCGACCGTGCCGGGCGGAAGCTTGGCGAAGGCCGCGTCGGTGGGGGCAAAGACCGTGAACGGGCCAGGGCCCTTGAGCGTCTCGACGAGGCCGGCCGCCTTGACGGCCGCCACCAGCGTCCCGAAGTCACCGGCGCCGACCGCCGTGTCGACGATGTCCTTCGCCGCGGCCTTGTGCGCCACCGTTTGCACGTGCACCTGGGCCGCGGCCCGGGCCTTGGCGGCCGCGGCCACCGGGCATTCGTCGGCGAGCGCGGCGGTCATCGCCGGCACGCCGAGCACCGTCACCAGAGCCATTCGCAGAGAGGTCAGACGCATGAAAGCACCTTTCAGGAGAGAAAAAGACCGGTTCCACCGGGCATTCCACCCGGACAGGAGGGGATTCGTGGTCCCCCGCCGTTTGGATGCAACGATTTTTCCCGGGACCCATGCGGAAACTGCGAACACGATATCGCCGACTGTTTGTGGCACGCCGTCGGAAGAAGCACTCTCCCGGAAGTCTTTGATATACTCGAAGAAAAGGTCGCCCTGGCCGCGCTCCGTACGGCGTTGGTCGAAGACGAGGCGGAACCCATCGCCGCTGATCGGAGACCCCCGTGACCCGCTCCATCCCTCTCCCCGTGCGACGCGCCCGCCGGTGTCGTCAGCCCTTGGCCGTCGAGCGGCTCGAGCGGCGGGTCGTCCTCAACGGCACGCCCCTGCCGCTGCCCGCGGGCAACTATTTCGAGGTTCGGTTCACCAACCAAACCGCGCAGCTCGGCGGCGGGCAGCCCTCCACGAACCTCTTCATCTCGGTCACCAGCCAGACGAGCCCCTACAAGCTGACGCAGTACGCGGCCGACGGCGGCAATGTCTACGTGGCGGAGGTCGACGCGACGGCGAACTTCACCGTCCAGTCGCTCCCGCTCTCGCAACTCGTGAATGGCGTCGACGACACGCTTGGCTTCTATGTGCCGGTCTCGCACGGCGCGCCCATCCAGGCCTTCACGGGGGGCCGGATCTACGTCGCGGACCAGGCGAATGCGGTGCCACTCACGGCCGGGGGAGCGCCGGGCGGCGTCTCGCCGACGTCGAGTTTCGATTACGACTTCATCGAGTTCACGGTCGACCCCGCCACGTCGCAGCTGAACCTCGACACCACGCAGGTGGACCAGTTCGGGATGCCGATCAACCTCCAGGTCACGCCCGTCCAGCCCGACTTCGCCAACGGCACCGGCATCGTGACGACCGCCGACCGAGCGACCATCGTCGGCCAGTTCGCCACCTATGCCGGCGCGAGCACGCCGTACGCGGCCTATGCGGGCGTGGTTCCATCCAGCGGCCCCACGCGGCTCTTGGCGCCGCAGCACGTGATCGACGGCGACCTCGCCGGCACCCTCGCTCTCCAGCAGAGTTTCGACGAGTCGCTCTTCAACCTCTTCAACGAGTACTACGCCGGCCCGGGGGGCGGCGGGAAGACGCTCTACCTCACGGGAAACGGGGCGAACGGCCCCGAGATCTTCGCCGGCACGACGATCAAGGACTTTCAGGCGCTCGACGTCACCGGCACGTCGCAGCAGTACACCGTGCTCCAGTTCCAGGGCACAGGCTACCAATACCTGGAGGCGGACACCGGCCTGTTTCCCGCCGTGCCGAGCGTGGTCGGGGCCTCTACCGGCGGCAACACGTCGACCACCCTCAATGACACGAACGTGTCGTGGACGACCAATCAGTTCCAGGGCTTCAAGGTCACGCTTCTCGCGGGCAAGGGCAAGGGGCAGACCCTCGGCATCGACTCCAACACGCCCACGCAGCTGGTGGTGACGACCGGCTGGACCACCGTTCCCGACGACACGTCGAGCTTCGCGATCTGGCGGGACTCCGATTTCTACGGCGGGGCGACCTACCAGGTCTTCTATCCCTACTGGACGGGCACCGGCGGCAACGCCGCCAACTCGCACGCCGCCGGGCTGGACTCGGCGGTGCCGCCGCCGCAGTGGTATGCCGCCAACTGGCCGTCGTCCGACAACAGCATCGGCCTGCCCGTGACGTCCGCCGGCCGGATGGTGTTCGGGTGCAGCGGCTCCTTCGCCGACGACGTCCAGCAGAAGGCCTACTACGAAATCCACGACGGCGCGGCGACGAACTTCGACCACAAGATGCTGGGCAACCTCGAGAATCAGCTCGTGACGATGCTCAATCGGGGCGTCACGGCCGCCACCGGCGACGCGGGGGTGCCGGTCAACATGTTCCTCCGCACCGGCTCGTTCACGGCCAACGACCTGATCGCGGTCGACCTGGCGCAGGCACGGCAGGGGCAGACCGTGGGGCTGGTCTCCACGTCGACCGGCACCGCCGGCATGGCCTACACGCCCGCCGAGTTGCTCGCGGCCGTCAACGCCGCGGCGACCGACGAGATCCTCTGGTCGTCGCTCACGGGCAAGATCTTCTTCCAGGGAGGCCAGAGTCCGATCCAGACCTTCTCCGTCGACCCGACCGACATCACCAAGCCGTTCATCGTGTCGGCGCCGACCGGGAATCCGGCGAACCATGTGCTTCACGGCCCGCCGTCCACGTCGGGTCTGGTCGCCGGAACCGGCGGCGTGATCACGAGCATCCTGTTCAACTGGCAGAGTGCCGTCGACCTGCCGTCGGGTGGTGCCGTCGAGTTCTCTTTCAGCTACGGCCCCGCGTCCGCGGACGGCGCGCCCCACTACGCCACGCTGCGGCTGTCCGATCCCTACGGCTCGGAGCCGATCGTCATGGCCCCGGCGCCCGCCCCGGCCTGGGGCGGCTTCGCCGCCAGCAGCCTCGGCCCCGCGAGCGGCTTCACCACCGACCTGCGGGCCGCGTCGTCCCCCGGCCTGCCCACCTCCGGCATGGCGATGTCCGCCATCGGGCTGTCGAACCCCACGTATCTCTACGCCATGCCGGGCGGCGACGCAATCACCGTCTATTCCCCCCAGCCATTGAAGCCGCTCAACACCAACGTCATCAACTTCGCCGACTTTTACCCTCTCGACCAGCAGGGCCAGCCGGTGGGGGCATTCAACGCCTATGCGGCGTTCTTCCACATCGGCGACGCGGCCAACGCCGTGCCCCCGCCCACGGTCGACGGAAAGGGCTACGCCTTCGCCTACGACGACAACGGGGGCTACAGTTCCGACATCAGCGTGCCGCTGTCCACCACGGCTCCCACCCCGGTCACCACGCTCGAGGTCACACTCCTGCCCTGGGGCCTGACCGCGTCCCGTCCCGCGATCGATCTCAACGGCGACGGCATCCAGGACGTCGTCTGGCTCAACGAAACCGCCGGCACCTACGTCGGCTGGGTGTATGACGCGAACGGGCAGCCCACGGAGCCCGTGCGGGTGCTGATCGGCACTCCCTGGAAGCTCGCGGCGGCTGGCTATTTCGACGACGACAACATCACCGACTTCGTCTGGCGGTACACCGGCAGCGGCGCGAACGACGGGGCCAACGTGCTCTGGAACATGAACGCCGACGGCACCGTCAAATCCAACGTCGGCTTCGGCGGCACACCGACCACGTCCCTGCAGACCTCCGGTGACTACAACGGCGACGGCATCACCGACCTCGTCTGGAAGATGTCCAGCTCCGACCACCTCGTGTGGATCATGAACGCCGGTGGCACCGTGGCCGCGACCACGGCGTTCGCCACGCAGTTGGGCGCCTGGCAGCTGGCCCGCACCGGCGCCGACTACGACGCCGACGGCGACGGCAACACCGACCTCGTCTGGTTCAGCGGTGCGACGCACGTCGTGTATCTGATGGACGGCGCCGCCGCGCCCACGCCGGCCACCCTGCCCGCCGGACCGGCGGGGAGCTCGCTGGCGGCCACCGGTGACTTCAACAGCGACGGCATCAGCGACCTCGTCTGGGCAGCCATCGGCTCGAGCACGGTGGAGCAGCAACTGATGGGATTCACCGCCGGCGCGCCGGTCGTCCAGTCGCAGAACTCCGTGGCAGGAGACTCCGGCACGGTGGTCGAGGACTCGGCCGCGTTCTGGGGGAACAACCTCGTCTGGCGGTCCGCCACGACCGGCGTCGATTCGGTCTGGACGATGCTGGGCTCGGAGCCGCAGAAGAAGAAGACCTACGGCGGCAGCCTGGATTGGCGGCTCATCCGCCGGCCCGGCCAGGCGTAACCGGTCCACGGCGCCGGGGTTAAGGCGCATCTCGTTTCGCTGGAGCGCCGAGTTGGCAAGTTGCGCGAGGTAGGCGAGGGGGTCGGCGAACGCTCGACGAGCGTGGGGCGTATCCTCGCCCCAGCGAGAATCTGAAAGACCGCGCAGCGGCGACTTTTGCCGCCCCCGAGCCGGCGCTACGCCAAAGATCGGATGTTCTCCAACTTCGCAAATGTGCGGGTGGCGCTTCCCTGCCGCCCTGCAACTGACCTTGCGTCGCTTCCGGGAAGTGCTTACTTTCCCCCGCCGATGCCGCTCCCCCCATTCTTCGCAGGCCTCGATGAAGATCGGACGCACGGTCGGCGACACGCTCGTCGCAACGCCGGTTCTTGGCCGCTTGTTCGCCAAGGGCCAGATGCACTTCCGCCGGCGCAGGCAGCGGCGCAAGGACCGGGCTCTGGCCCAGTCCTCGACCCATGAGGCTCCGCCCGCACCGGCAGAGCCTCCCCCCGCGCCGCCACCGTCGCGGCAGACCGTGCAGGCCTGGCTCGACGAACGCCGCGGGCTGCACCGTCCGCTGAACGTGTTTTCCGCGCCCAGCGACGGTCCGCGGCTGTCGATCGTGACCGACAGCGTCGGCGAATCGTCGCTGTTCGGCGGTGTCGGGACGGCGTTGGTGCTCGGGACGCTGGTCGCCAACCGGATGGGCGCGGTGCTCCGCCTCGTGACCCGCACCGAGCGGCCAGACCCCGGCGCGCTCGGCACCGTGCTGTCGGCCGCCGGCGTCGAACTGCTGCAGCCGTTCGAGGCGGTCCACGTGCCGTGGCAGGGCGGCCGCGATCTCGCCGTCTCCGAGCAGGATTTCTTTCTCTCCACCTCCTGGTGGACGACCCGCGGGCTGCTTTCGAGCGTCCGCCGCGACCGGCTCTGCTACATCCTCCAAGAGGACGAGCGGATGTTCTATCCGTTCGGCGACGAGCGGCTGCGGTGCCAGGAGACACTCGCCGAGCCCGGCGTGTTCGTGGCGATCAACACGCGGCTGCTCCATCGTCACCTGACGACGGGGTCGCATGCCATTCCCGGCCTGGCCGCGCGGTCGGTCGCATTCGAGCCGGCCTTTCCGGGCAGCATGCTGCAGGAAGCGCCGCGGCGCCACGCCGCACGCTCGCGTCGGCAGCTGTTCTTCTACGCTCGTCCCCACCACGCCCGCAATCTCTTCGCCACCGGCCTCGACGCGGTCGCCACGGCGATCACGCGC
This sequence comes from Pirellulales bacterium, assembly GCA_044358905.1. Lineage (GTDB taxonomy): Bacteria > Planctomycetota > Planctomycetia > Pirellulales > UBA1268 > QWPN01. The sequence goes on from JBIKND010000063.1 coordinate 16,090, forward strand.
GGCATCTTCACGCCGCGTGACTGGGAGATTCATCTCGTGGGCCGCGACGTCCCCGATCTGGAGTTCCCCTGCGGCATGCAGCCGAGCCGCGTCGAGAAGCTCTCCTGGAGCGACTACAACGCGTTCGTGCGCCGCATGGACGCCGGCTTCGTGCTCATGGACACGCCGCACCCGTCCTATCCGCCCCTCGACCTGGCGGCGGCCGGGGCGGCGGTGCTCACCAACCGGCACGGCATCAAGACCGACCTCTCGCACTACTCGGCGAACATCCTCCTGGCCGACACCGACCGCGAGTCGCTCGTGGCGGGGCTCGCGGAGCTCGCCGAACGGGCCAGCGACGACGAGGGGCGGGCGGCCGCGAGGGCGGCCGACGGCATCTGCCGCGACTGGGCGGAGGCGCTGGAGGAGACCGTGTCCCGCATGGTGATTCACTACGACCGGCCCGCCGAGCCGGCCACCACGTCGGCCGCGACCGTCGCAATCCGCCCGCTGTCTCGCTGCGGCTGAAGGGAGGCTGACGGTCGTCATGTTCTCGCACCTCGTTCACGGCGCCCTGCCCTACGACCCACCCTGGGAGCGGGAGGGGCTGGATGACCGGCTGGCCGCGCTTCACGGCGACCGTCCGCGGATCGCCTGGCTGTACGAAAAGCCCGACACGAGCACCTACCGGTATCGTGTCTACAACATGGTCGAGGGGCTGCGGGCCGACCGTCGGCAACGGGCATCCGCGGCCTGGTTCGAACTCGCCGACGTTCCGGCCCTGATGCAGCGGCTGCCCGAGATCGACACGTTGGTCGTGGCCCGGGTGCGGTACGACCACGTCGTGGCGCGGCTCATCGCCGCGGCCCGCGCGCACGGCGTGCGCGTGCTCTTCGATTGCGACGACCTCGTCTTCGACACGCGCTATGTCCACCTCGTGCTCGACACGCTCGCCCAGGACGCCGCGCATCCCGGGGCCTGGGACTGGTGGTTCGCCTACATGGGCCGGATCGAGGCCACCGCGCGGCTCTGCGACGGGGGCATCGCCACGAACGACTACCTCGCCGAGCGGATGCGGGAGGTGGTGCCCGGCCCGGTGGCGATCGTGCCCAACTTTCTCAACCGCCGGCAACAGGAGGTTTCCGACGAACTCCTGACGACGAAACGGATGCGGCGGTTCGTCGCCGACGGCCCGGTGACGGTCGGTTATTTCAGCGGCACGCCGAGCCATAACCACGACTTCTCGATCGTCGTCGGAGCCCTGTGCCGACTGCTCGAACGGGACCCCGACGTGCACTTCCGGATCGTCGGCTTCATGGACGACATCGGTGCCTTGGCTTCCTTCGGCCACCGCGTCGAGCGGCTGCCCCTGCACGACTGGGTCAATCTCCAGCGGCTCATCGCGGAGGTCGAGGTGAACATCGCGCCCCTGCAGGAGAACGTGTTCACCAACTGCAAGAGCGAGCTGAAGTTCTTCGAGGCGGCGGCGGTCGGCACCTGGACGGTGGCCACGCCGACCGCGACGTTCGCCGCGGCGATGGAGGGGGAGGACACCGGCCGGCTGTGCCGCGCCCACGACTGGGATGCCGCCCTGGAGGAGGCCGTGGCCCTGGCCCGCACGCCGCAGCGGTATGCCACCGCCGCGGAGACCAACGCCGACGCCGTCCGCGATCGGTACGGCTGGAACCGGTTCGCCGACTCGATCGTGGAGGCCACCCTCGCCCATGGCTGACGCCCCGTCCCTGGCCGTCGATCCGCGCCGCGACCTCCTGCTGGCGGGCGTTCCGCGGCACGCACGGATCGTCGAGGTCGGGGCCTCGTTTCGGCCGCTCGTCGCCAAACGCGACGGCTGGAACACGTGCGTGGTCGATCACGACACCCGGGCGGGCCTGCTCGCGAAGTATGCCGCTGCGGCGGTCGATCCCGCCGAGATCGAGGAGGTGGATGTCGTCTGGCGGACGGGGCCGCTCCACGAGGCGTTCGCCCCCGAGGACCTCGGTAGCTTCGACGCCGTCGTCGCCTCGCACGTGCTGGAGCACATGCCCGATCTCGTCGCCTTCCTCGACAGCTGCAGACGGCTCGTGCACGACGACGGCATGCTCATCTTCGCGCTGCCCGACAAGCGCTGGTGCTTCGACTTCGTCCGGCCGACCTCGCTCGCGGGCGACGTGCTGCTGGCGCACCACGAACGCCGCACGC
>JBIKND010000225.1:0-5123 GCA_044358905.1 Pirellulales bacterium
AACTGTTCCTGGCCGCCTACGCCCGGCGACCAACCGCCGCGGAAGTCGTCGAGGTCCGCGCGCACCACGACGGCAAACAGCGTTCGGCCCAGGCCTACGAGGACGTGATCTGGGTCCTCGTCAACAGCAAGGAATTCCTCTTCACCCGCTGACCCCCCGAGGCCACGATCCGTGCGGCCGCATCGATCCGTTCGAACTCTCCTCCTGCTCTTCGGCCTGGCCGCGGCAGTGCCGATGGCCCGGCCCGCGGCGGGCCAACTGCCCAGCCCGCGGCTCCTCGGCCTCTTGCCTTCCGGCGGCCGCGCGGGAGAGGCTTGCACCGTCACCGTCCGCGGTGAGGATCTCGACGCGGCCGAGGCGATTCTCTTCTCGCACCCTGGCATCCGCGGCACACTGCTTACGACCGACAAGCCCATCTGGCGGCGGCCGTCGGAGGCTTCGTTCACGGTGACAATCGCCGGCGACGTGCCACCCGGCCGCTACGAGGCCCGCGTCCGCGGCCGCTTCGGGCTCTCGACATCGTGGCCGTTTTTCGTCGGCGACCTCCCGGTCGTTCAGGAGCAGGCCGGCAACGACGCGCCGCAGAAGGCGATGGCCATCGAGCCCGATACCGTCTTGGAAGGGGAGTTGGCCGGCGGCAACCGGATCGATTACTACCGGTTCCAGGGCAGGCCCGGGCAGCGGTTCGTGCTGGCCTGCGAGACCCGGCCGCTGCATGGCCAGTTCGACCTGATGCTCGAGGTGACCGGGCCCGATGGCCGCCCGCTGGCTTCTGCGTTCGCGACCAAGGCCCGCGACCCGGTGGTGCCGCTCGTGATCCGTGACGCGGGCGAGCACGTGATCCGCGTGAATGACCGCGGCTTCGGGAACGGCGGCACGCCTGCCGCACGGTACCGTCTCACGCTCGGCACCAGGCCGCACGTGGTCGCGGTCTGGCCGCCGGTGGCGTCGACCGCCGCCTCCGGCACGCACCGCGTGCTCGGCTTCCTGCTGCCGGGCGGCCGGCCGCTGGGCGATCGCGGGCTCGAGGAGGTGGAGGCGGCCGTGCCGAAGGCGCAGGCGATCCGCCAACGCTCGGGCGACGCCTTCCCGCTGGCATCGCTCGCGGCCTTCGGCATCGATGCCTGCACCTACCGCCTGCCCGCACCCAATGGGCCTTCCAATCCGGTCCCGCTCGCGGTCGCGGCCGCTTTGCCCGTGGTCGAAGCGGAGCCGAACGATCCCGCGACGGCCCAGCGGCTGACCCTGCCCGCCGACGTGGCGGGACGGTTCGACGGGCCGGCCGACCACGACTGGTTCTGCTTCGACGCCGCGGAGGGGGATCGACTGGCCGTCGAGGTGATGGCCGAGCGGCTCGGCGCCGTCGCCGACGTGGCGATCGTCGTCGAGCAGGTCGGCCGCGATCCGCAGGGGGGCGAAGAGATCCGCACGGTCGCGGAGCAGGACGACCCGCTGCCGCGGTTCTCCCATCCGCCGTGCGACCTGACGACCGCGGATCCGTATGTCGTGTTCACCGCCGGCCGCAGCGGAACCTACCGGGTGGGCGTCCGCAACCTGGCCGGCACGAGCTACGCGGACGACGCCGCCATGTACCGGCTGCTCGTCCGGCCCGTGGCACCCGACGACTTCCGGCTCCTGGCCACGAGCGGCGATCTTGGGAGCAACCCCGGCGAGAACGCCGATACCACGCTCGCCGTCCCCACGCTCCCGCGGCTGCGGCGCGGGGGCCGCGTGCCGCTGGTGGTGCAAATCCATCGGCGCGACGGGTTCGACGCGCCGGTGACGCTCGGGGTGGAGGGGCTACCGCCGGGCGTGACCTGTCCGCCGGTCACGATCGCCGCGGGCGTCAACGAGGGGGCGGTCGTGCTGGTCGCGGCCGACGACGTCGCCGCGTGGCGGGGGCCGATCCGCGTGGTGGGCAAGGCCCGGGTGGCGGCGGAAGACCGCACACGGCAGGCGGAATGGGCCGCGATCACGTGGGCAAAAAAAGGGAACACGCAGTCGAATTCGGCCCGGCTGGTGGACGAGATGCCGCTCGAGGTGCTGGCCGAGCCGGCGGCGCTGCGGATCGCGGTGGACCGCGCCGCCATCGGGCCCGTGCCGCAGGGCGGGAAGGTGACGATCCCGTTCACGATCGAGACGCCGTTCGAGATGCAGGGGCCGGTGCGGGTCGAGGTGCGGGAACTCGTCGCCGCCAAGCCTGGCCCTCCCTACCCGAAGACGCCTGCCACATCGCTCGCGGCCGGCGAGAGGGCAGGGGAGATCGAGGTCGCGATCCCCGCCGACGCACCGCCGGGCACGCATGCGATCCATCTGGTGGCCCAGGTGAGCCTGCTCGTGGCCCGCAATGCCGAGGCTGTGGCGGCAGCCGACAAGGCCCAGGCCGACTTCGCGGCCCGGCGTGGAGCGCTCCAGGAGGCGGCCGACGCCGCCCGCCGGGTCGCGGAGGCGGCCGTCGTCGCGGTGCAGGCCGCCGCCCGGCTGCCGGAGGGCCCCGACAAGAAGCCGGCGGTCGCCAATGCCGAAGCAGTCCGTAAGCTTGCCGACGACGCCAACGCGAAGGCCAAGGCCGCGCTCGACGCGCATCTCCGGGAGGAGAAACCGCTCGAGCAGTGGGTCAACAACGTGCGGAAGGGAAACGAGGCGAAGCCGACGGACGTGTTCGCAGCGTCGTCCACGATCGACCTGACCGTCACAGCCCCGGAGCCGGCCGCCGGCGCGACGTCCGCCCGCATCGGACCTCTCCTGCCGCTGCTCGTGCAGGCGGCGACGTCCCTGGCCGTCGCCGCGGAACCCAAGGAGGTCGATTTCGGCCGCGACGTGCTGCCGATCCTGCGGTCGAACTGCATCGCCTGCCATACCGGGGTCCAGCCCGAAGCAGACGTCGTACTCGAGAGTCCTGAGACGATGCTGCGGCCGCGGGACGAGGGGCCTGTGCTCGTGCCCGGGAAGCCGGAAGAGAGCCTGCTCTACCTGCTTGCGGCCCACGAGAAGGAGCCGGTCATGCCGCCGGAGGACAACGATCGCAACGCACGGCGACTCTCGGCCGCCGAGCTGGCGATCCTCCGCGCGTGGATCGCAGCCGGCGCCCCGGCCGGCGCGACGGGGCCCCGCCGCATCGTCTGGCAGCCCTTCCCGCCGGGCATCCGCGCCATTTACGCGGCCGCCGTCTCGCCCGATGGAACACTGGCCGCCGCGGGCAGCGCCAACCGGATCACGCTCTTCGACGTCGCCACGGGCCGGCCCGTAGCGCGTCTCGTCGACGAGTCATTGCCGCAGCCGTCCGACGGCAGCCCGCGGAACGCGGCCCACGTCGACGCCGTGCGATCGCTCGCGTTCAGCCCCGACGGAACGCGGCTCGCCTCAGGGGCGATGCGGACGGTCACGATCTGGAAGCGGTCGGATGCCGGCCCGGCGGCCGAGCCGGCCTGGAGCGTCGAGCGGCGGATCGGTTCCGTGGAGCGGGCCGACCCGTTCGTCGATCGCGTGGTGGCGCTCGCCTTCAGCCCTGATGGCGAACTGCTGGCGGCGGGCGGCGGCGAGCCCACCGTGAGCGGCGCCGTGACGCTCGTCGCGGCCGACACCGGTGCCGTCGTCAGACAGATCCACGTGCCCCACGAGGATCCGGTTGCCTGCCTAGCCTTCTCGCCCGACGGCCGCCGGCTGGCGACGGGCGCGAATCATGTCATCGGCGTGTACGACCTGGCGACCGGCGGCGGGGAGCAGGCGTTCGAAGAGCACGCCGGTCGGGTGCTCGCGCTGGACTGGAAGGCCGACGGCACGGCGCTCGCCTCCGTGGGGTCCGACGGCACGGCGTGCTTGTGGAAGACGGACCCGTGGGAGAAGTACGAGTCGGTCGGGCTCTCGGGCGGTGCTGCCGTCGGCGTCCGCTACCTCGGCGCGACCGACACGTTCGTGGTGGCCGAAGGGGACGGCCGTGTCCGTGTCCGCGGCGCCGGATCGAGCGGCGGAGTGCCGGAGTTCAAGGGGGCGGTGGATCGGGTGCAGAGCCTCGCCGCGGATGCGGCCGGCAACGTGATCGTTGCCGGAGGCATGGATGGCGTGCTTCGCGTGTGGAGAGGCACGGGCGGCCCGCCGGCGACTCTGACCGATCCCGTGCGGTGACCATCGGTCGCCCCCGCCCTCGCACAAAAAGCCCCCGGCGGAAGCCGGGGGACACCGCGTGGCGGCGGTTCCCGCGTGCCATGCGAACCGACGGCACCGCGTGCCTGTGCCTGTTGAATCCGGGCTGACGCACGAACCCGGTGTCCCCGGGCTTCCGCCCGGGGCTTGTTGGGGCGTCAGTGACCCCGTGGTTCGTCTTGGCACTCCATCACATATGCCACCACGTTCTCGACGTTGCGGGTTTCAAACAATTGCCGGATGCTGCCGCCTCGCGTCCACCACGACGACCGCCTCGTGTCCCGGTCCGCCAACGACCGCGAACACCATGCCTTGAGACACCGCAGCACCTCGTCGGCCTGGCGATCCGGTGCGGCAACCACCACATGCACGTGCGACGACCTGCAGTTTGCGGCCAGCAGATGCCAGCCGCGAAAGCGACACTGCTCGCGGATCGCGTGTTCGACGATCACTTGGTCCGGCGCGGAGAGCGTGACGGGCGGATGCTTCATCGATGCCGCCGCGCGTCGCATCAGTCGCGGGTTTGGTACACGGATCGCGCCGCGGTCGTCCACCCATCCGCGGGCGTCGCCCGGCAGCCAGGAGCCATAGGTTGACCACGTGATGAAGAACGCCAAGGCGTCGCAGCGGACAACGGAACCGGGTTCGTGCGGCATGTGGGCAGAATATGTATATATGTACAGTTTTGTCAAAGGCACGCGGAGTCCCCTGGGCAGCGGCGTCCGACGCGCGTCAACAAGCCCCGGGCGGAAGCCCGGGGACACCGGGTTGGAACGCCAGCCCGGATTCAACAGGCACAGGCGCGCGATGCCGTCGGTTCGCATGGCACGCGGGAGCCGCCGCCACGCGGAGTCCCCCGGCTTCCGCCGGGGGCTTTTTGGGGGCAGCGGCGTCCGACGCGCGTCAACAAGCCCCGGGCGGAAGCCCGGGGACACCGGGTTGGAACGCCAGCCCGGATTCAACAGGCACAGGCGCGCGAT
>JBIKND010000226.1:0-5119 GCA_044358905.1 Pirellulales bacterium
GAGCAACACCCGCAGGAGGACCATCTTGAACGACTTCGTCATCCGCGTGGTGGCGAGCATCACGAACCAGTCGCGGAGGGCGGAGACCATGGCCGCGAGTCTACGCCTGAGGTGGCCAGGAAGGTTGTGCCGCTGCGGGCATCTGCTGATGCCAACAGCCGCATGCAGCTTCTGGCCGGCAAGCCGAGGAACCTGCCATGATCGTCACTCTCAAAGCTGTCGTTCACGAAGGCAAGATTGAGCTCGCCGAGCCGGCGACACTCCCCGAGGGCGCAAAAGTTCTCGTGACGCTCCTGCCGGAAGATGACCGAGACTTTTGGATGGAAGCCAGCCAGAAGTCGCTCGCGGAGATCTGGGACAGCCCCGAGGACGACGGGTATGCCAAACTTCTCGAGAAATGACGTCGTGCCGGTGGCTTATCCGTTTTCGGATCGCACCGGCTCAAAGGTGCGGCCGGCCGTCATCGTGAGCGGGCCACACCGTTCGCGAGACCTGTTTGTGGTGCCGCGCACGAGCCGAGCCGACCGGCTGGTGGAAGGAGAGTTTTCGCTGGCGGAGTGGCAGAACGCCGGACTCAACATGGCGTCCGTAGTCAAACGCGGACTCTTCACGGTCCATGAGTCATTCATCCTCAAGCGGGTCGGGACGCTTGGCACGATGGACACGAGTCAAATCAACGAGTCGCTTCGAGCATGGCTTCACCGATCGCCAAAGAAGCGAGCTGCGGAAACCGCTTCTGGAGCGACTCAAGGTGCCGGACAACCTGGGTCCGCGATGGTCGCAGCGCGACGCTCTCGAGCACCTCACTATGACACGCCACAGGGGTCCGCCCCCCTTGCCGGACGGGTAGAATAGCGTCCCGATGCACGGCCGAGCGACGGCACGGCGCGACGGCACCGCTTCGAGGTGCTTGACACCGCCCTCGATGCGGCGACGCCACTGCACGTGACCGTGCTGGCCGAGTGACATCCTGGCAAAAGACTGGATGACTTTTTCCACGGACAGTGAAGCGGACCGACGAAAGGAGACCCTGCATGAGCACGCACCGCGTCTTGACGCTGTATCCCTACCTGATCGACCGCACCTGCTGGGTGTTCGACGACGAACGCACGGGGCTCAAGGAGGAGGCCTTCGTGCTCGGCATGACCGAGATGATTTCGCGGGCGGTGGAGAGCAAGGGCATCAGCGACGCCGCCCAGGGATTCGCGTTGTCGTTTTCCGACGAGCCCTTTGACGGCCACGATGTCGAGCTGCACTGGCTCCGCGCGGATGAATGCGACGGCAACTGGTACGAGGGCACCGTCGTGGGCCAGCGGATGGAAGGCTGGCTCTGCCCGGCGCTGCTCCTCTATTTCGAGCAGGCTCCGCGACGGATCTTCATCCGGTGCGATCCGCTGCCGGCCGGCGTGAATCCGATCTGGAAGCCGCAGCCGGGCGTGAGGGCTCGTCGGTTCGTCGAGGCGCCGCAGGCGTCACGGCACACAGCGTCCGAGTAAGTGACGGCCGGAAAACCATGCAGCCTTCGCGACCCGGGCGATGGGCTACGCCCGATTCATCCACGTGATCGAGAGCTGCAGCACCGTGGCGATCGACACCCAGACGAGATAGGGCACCTGGGCCGCGGCCACCCAGCGCTGGTGCGGCCAGACCGCCAGCATCATCCAGAGAATCGTGCCCCAGACGACGAGGATGTCGACGGCGGCCAGCGGTAGGTTCCGCATGCCGAACTGGATCGGCGCGAAGATGAGATTCGCCACGAGGTTGATGGCGAACGGCAGGGCCACGAGCAGCGGCAGCCGGCCACGCCCGGCCTGAACGAACACGAAGCCAAAGGTCGCGATGATGACGGGATAGAGAATCTGCCAGATGAGGCCGATCGTCCGCGGCGCAGGCGTCCACGACGGCTTGGCGAGGCTCTGATACCAATCGATCCACGGAACGTCGGGCATGCGAGCCAGTTTCTAGTAATGCCGCAGCGGTGCTCGTGGTGGCATCACCCGAGCCCCGCGCAGCCGCCCATGCCACACTGCGGGCGACCACACGTGCCCCCGGCTCCAGGATCCCCGCCGCCGCTGGCCACGTGGCCACTGACCACGCTCAAGAGCTTGGTGAGCTTCGTGCCGTGGCAGTGCGGGCACTCCGGCTTCTCGTCCCCGCGAACGAGCAGCTCGATGTTCCGGCTGCAGTTCTCGCAGGAATATTCGTACAACGGCATCGGCATCGGCCCTCTGGCGGAAGGAATGCACTTTACATGGACACGTTCGACGCGATCAACCAGCGGCGGGGGCCGCTCCCAGGACTGCGGCCCGTGATGCGACGCGGCCAGGGGCGCTGAACCACGGGCGGAGCGAAATGTCCACTGCGGCAGACGAGGAAAAACCCGTTCGCGCACGATGGTTTCCTTCGCTTTCCGGTCAGCTTTTCTAGGGTTTTCTCGACCGCGCCGGTTCAGCCGTTGAGCCGACGGGTCGTTTTCCCCAGCGAGGTATCTGACCCATGAAGAGCGTTCTTTTGATGCGTGCCATCGCGATGGTGGCGCTGATTGGGGTCAGCATGGCTGCGACCACCGTGCATGCAGAACCCGGCACCGAGCGGACGGCCGGAACCCCGGGCGCCACCAAAGACGTCGTCGCGACGGCCGTGGAGGCGGGCCATTTCAAGACGCTTGCCAGAGCGCTCGAAGCGGCCGGGCTCGTCGAGACACTGAAGGGCAAAGGTCCGTTCACGGTGTTTGCCCCGTCCGACGAGGCGTTTGCGAAGCTGCCGTCGGGCACCCTGGACAACCTGCTCAAGCCGGAGAACAAGGAAAAGTTGAAGGCGATCCTGCTGATGCACGTGGTGCCAGGGGATCTCCTCATCGCCGATGTGAAGAAGATCAAGGAGGCGAAGACGGCCGGCGGGGCGAACCTCGAGGTGACGCATCATCTCCTGACGGGCGTGCATATCGGCACGGCCAAGGAGATGGCGCACGTCCAGAACTCGGACATCCACGCCTCGAACGGCGTCATTCACGTCATCGACAAGGTGATCCTGCCGTAGAGGCCGGCCGTTGCAGCGCCGGAAGAGAACACGCGAACACACGCCCTGTGCGAACGGAGCCTGTCGCACAGGGCCTGTGTGAGCGAACGCGACGCGGCCAGCGCGTTACTCGTGCGGAACGGAAGGTATTCCGCACAGCAGGGGAAGGGACGCCACGAGGTCGTTTACCCTTCACTTTTCAGGAGCGAACCGTGAGTCCGATCGTCCTCATCCTTGTCGTGATTCTGATCCTGTCACTGCTCGGCGGTGGCTACGGCTTCCGGAGCGGGAACACCGTCCTGGGCGCGGGCGGCGGCTTGGTCGGCCTGATCCTGGTCATCCTGCTGATCCTGGCCCTACTGGGGCGCTTGCCCCTGTGAGCCGCGGCGGCGCCCTGTTCAGGCCGCGACGACCGTCGCGGATTCCGAAACACCGGTCGCGGATGCGTCGTGAAACTCGGTCGGGTGGTCGTCGCCGCGATCACCGTAGACTTCGACCATCCCTGCGACCGCTGCCAGATACTCGTTGAAGTGGGGATCCATGATTGTGCCCTCCGTGGCTGGAGGACTATACGCACAGGATCGGCGTTGGATCGCGCTCGCCCAGCTTGCCCAGCCTGCCGCCCGGCGCTCGGCGGCGGTCACTCGCACTGCGAGCACTGGCCCTTGAGCAGCACTTCTTGCACGGATCCGATGGCACCGGCGGCCGACCTGCCCGCCTGCGCCCCGCCCGACCGGCGGGCCCGGCCCGGTTTCGGTGTGATCGCCACATCGACGCCCTCGAGACACGACACCTCGCCGCAGGTCGTGCAGACGAAGTGCGGGTGCTCGTCCTTTTTCCCTTGCCCGGCCTGCGGTCGCCGAATCTCGAACCGCCAGACATGGTCTCCGAGTTCCATCCGGCTCACGAGCTGGGCCTCGGTGAGCTCCGTGAGATTGCGGTAGATCGTGGCGCGGTCGAAACCGCGATCGGCCAAGGCCGTCGCGACCTCGGCGTGCGTCTTGGGGCCGCGCGCCTGAAACAGATGCTGCAGCACCGCGAGACGGGCTGCCGTACACCGCAGGCCCGCATCGCGCACGACGGCCCTGACCGCTTCGAGTTCTGGGGGGGCGTTCCGGCTCACCACGTCAGTCTACACCACGCTGGCCGCCCCCAACACCTCCACGATCGCCGCCATGAACGCGGGCAGGTCGGCCGGCTTGCGGCTGGAAACGAAATGCCGGTCGACGACGACCGGCGCGTCTTCCCAGATCGCGCCGGCGTTCATGAGATCGTCCTTGATCCCCGGGCTACCGGTGACGCGAACCCCGCGATACACACCCGCCGAGATGGGAATCCAGCCTCCGTGGCAGATCGCCGCCACCAGCTTGCCGTGGGCCGCGAACTCGCGCACGAGATCGAGCACTTTTTCGTGCCGCCGCAGTTTGTCGGGCATCCAGCCCCCCGGAATCACGATGCCGTGAAAGTCGCCGGCCTCCATGTCGCCCAGCACCGCGTCGCTCGCGCACGGATAGCCGTGCTTGCCCGAGTAGGTGCGGCCCTGCATGAGCCCGGCCACGATCACGTGACCGCCGGCTTCCTCGAGCCGCAGCTTCGGGTACCAGAGTTCGAGGTCCTCGTAGTCGTCGTCCACGAGCATCAACACGCGGATGCCGTCGAGCGGACGGTGCGATTCGGAAACGTGGGCCATGGTCAGGGTCTCCTCGTGGGGTGCGGGATCGGCCAGATCACAGCCGGTCTCCCTGGCTCGAACACGACTCCTGTCGGCGGGAATTGTCGCCCCCGGACCGGCCGAAGGCGAGCCGCCCTCGCCACCCCCCGCAAGGACTGCCGCTCCCACTGGGGCCGGAATCGGCTGCGGCGAAGCCGCCACCCGCGATTTCAGCCTTGTTTAGACACCGCCAAAAAAGTCGCTTGACTGCCCAGGCGCTCTCGCTACATTCACGCCCCGGCCAATAGGAAGTGGTCGCCGGGACGTTCGCCCCAACATCTTGCGATAGCATGCAGATGGAGCTGCTTTCCGGCGTTCGCGTTTTTTCGCCGCTTCCGGCCGGCTGAGGGACTCATCAGGCTTCCGATCCCCGGCCGATAATGGCTTGAA
>JBIKND010000064.1:0-18064 GCA_044358905.1 Pirellulales bacterium
AGCGGCCCGCAATTCGATAGCGGTGTTTGGCCACGAACCGGTAGAGGCTCCGCCACAAGGGCAGCGAACCTGGCACGTGGAGCGGCAGCGCGAGCGGCCAGAGCAGGGGCAGGCGTCTGGAGAGATGCCGCACGGCCTCGGCTCCTCCCCGGGCCTGACCGCTCCGGTCCACGACGTACATCTGGGCCAGCAACTCGTCGCGCGGGATCTCCGGAAAGTCGCGGGCCACCGACGGGTCGTGCAGCGACGTGAATGCGAGTCGACCGGTCGGGTCGAGCCGGCGGAGGAGGGCGATCTGGCCGCGGCAGAAGCGGCAGGCGCCGTCATACAGCACGGTGTCTCGAACGGGCTGGGTCGCGGTGCGGATCATCGACTTCTCGGTGTCCCTGCCGACGGGGAACTCCTCGGAGGGAACCGCAGAGAACCGCCGCGGATAACGCTCACCGTCCGTGGAACGGCTGCGTGGAACCGCCGCGGCTGGGCAGCGTCACGAATTGCATGACCGTCACGGCGCCGACCGAGAGCAGCGTCCAGGGAGCCCAGTCGGGAGCGGTGAATGTCCGCGGCCCGCCGCCGCCGTGAACCGGCAGCACCAGGGCGGAGTCGATGAGCAGGAGTTCGACGCCCAGGACGCAGGCGAAGATGCCGGCGGCGAGGGAGAAACTTTTCCACATGATGACGACGATTCCAGCGGCGGCCGGGAAGGGACGATGATGGCGGCGCCGCGGCCGCCGTCCGAGGCAGGATCGGTATCCGGCTCGCTCCGCCTGCAGCGAACCGTGGGTCGCGGTGGGCTTTGACGGCTGCAACGATTGTCGGGCCGGCCCGCGACGGGCTCAGGCCTCGGCGGTGCCGGGGGCTTCGGTCGGCTCGACTGTCGGCCGGCCAGGGCGGCGTTCGGATTCGGTGCCGGGAACGAGTTGGGGTGTCGCGGTCACCGCCTCGACGATCGCCCGCAGTTCATCGCCGTCCATCACCTCGCACTCGATGAGCCGTTTGGTCACGGCTTCCAGGGCGGTGCGGCGCGTCTCCAGGATCCGCCGCACCTTCGCCATCGCCGCATCGACGATCCGCCGCACCTCCTCGTCGATCTCGCGGGCGGTCTGCTCGCTATGGCTGCGGGCAGTCGGCAGGTCGGCGCCGGCTCCGGCCAGGAACGGCGACCGCGGGCTCTCCCGGTAGGTGACGCGGCCGAGCCGGCTCATGCCGTAGTCCATGACCATCGCCCGCGCGATCTCGCTGGCGCGTTCCAGGTCGTTTTGAGCGCCGGTCGACACGTCGGCGTAGACCAGTTCCTCGGCGATCGTGCCGGCGAGGAGCACCTGAATCCGGCTCTCGAGCTCGCTCTGCGTGAGCAGGTAGCGGTCGTCCTCGGGCCGCTGCATGGTGTAGCCCAGGGCCGCCAGGCCACGGGGAATGATCGACACCTTGTGCACCGGGTCGGTGTTGGGCAGTGAGAAGGCGACCAGGGCATGGGCGGCCTCGTGGTAGGCGACCCGCCGCTTCTCGTCCTCGTGGATGACCCGCTTCTTCTTTTCGAGCCCGGCCGTGACCCGCTCCACCCCCTCGTTGAACTCGTCCATGCCGACGGCCGGCTTGTCTTTTCGGGCCGCGAGCAACGCCGCCTCGTTGACGAGATTGGCGAGGTCGGCCCCCACGAAGCCCGAGGTGATGCGGGCGATCTGCTCGAGATTCACGGCCGGATCGAGCTTCACGTTTGAAACATGGACGCGGAGGATCGCCTCGCGGCCACGCACGTCGGGGCGGTCCACGAGCACGTGGCGGTCGAAGCGGCCCGGCCGGAGCAGGGCGGGGTCGAGGGTCTCCGGGCGGTTGGTGGCCGCCAGCACGATGACGCCGGAGTTGCTGCCGAAGCCGTCCATCTCCACCAGCAGCGCGTTGAGCGTCTGCTCCCGCTCGTCGTGGCCGCCGACGACGCTCGTGCCCCGGGTTTTGCCGAGGGCGTCGAGTTCGTCGATGAAGATGATGCACGGGGCCTTGGCAGCAGCCTGCTGGAACATGTCGCGGACCCGGGCCGCCCCCACGCCCACGAACATCTCCACGAAATCGCTGCCCGAGAGACCGAAGAACGGCACGCCCGCCTCGCCGGCGATCGCCTTGGCGAGGAGCGTCTTGCCCGTGCCCGGCGGGCCGACGAGCAGCACACCCTTGGGGATGTGGCCGCCGAGCACCTGGTATTTTTCCGGGCTCCGCAGGAACTCCACGACCTCCCGCAGTTCCTCGACGGCTTCGTCGATGCCGGCGACGTCGTCGAACGTGATCCCGAGATCCTCCTGGGCGTACATCTTGCCTCGGCTGCGGCCGAAGGCCATCGGGCTGCCGGCGCCGCCGATGCGCCGGAGCATGAGGTAGAAGACGAGCCCGAAGACGGCCGTCAGGAAGAACATCGGCAGCCAGTTCCGCCAGGCACTCGGCGCGGCCTCGAAGCCGAACGGGATACCCTGATCGCGGAAGAGTTTCTTGAGATCCTCCTCGGCCGTGTTGCTCGGCAGTTTGGCGACGCGGAACTTCCGGGTCGCGGGCTTGACGGCCGCCCCCGACGATCGACTTTTGTCATCGGCCTCGCCACCCGCCGGCAGTTCACTCACCGAGCCGGTCACCTGGACGGGACCGATCACGACGTCGGCGATCGTGCCGTAGCGGGCCGCCGTGCGGGGGTCGGCGCCGACGGGCTGGATGTCGATCCAGCGGGCGTCACCCTCCGCCTCGGCCGCCGCCACGAGCCGTTCGAGGTCGCTGTAGGAGAACTCGAGTTCTGGTGTCGAGCCGATCAGGCTCATGGCGAACAGGCCCGCCACGCCGGCCGCGATCAGCGGCCAGACGAGATTGCCGCCGAGCGGGCGGCGATCCGGGGAACGCCGCGGCATGTCCTTTTTCTTGGCCGTCACGGGGAGCCGTTGCCGCCTGCGCGAGAGTTTTCCGACCGGAAGCATCATATTACGCCCGAAAAAACGACGGACAAACACCTGGCTGAATTAGCAGGAAATGCGTGTGGAAGTTCCGCGAGACGTTCCATAGACTTTAAGGTTTGGACACGTGTTCGGGTTCCGTCAGCACCATGCCGCTTTCCATGAGCGATCCCTCGCCTGCGGGGTCTGCAGCCCACAGCCGCGAGATGGTGTCTGGTGAGTCGGACTGCGCCGGTGGCTCCCGCGTCGCCGTTCTGGGTTCGACGGGCAGCATCGGCACGAGCACGCTCGACGTGATCGTCTCCTCGGCGGGTCGTTTTTCCTGCCATCTGCTGGCCGCTCACCGCAGCGTGGGCCCGCTCCTCGAGCAGGCCGCGGCGGTGCGGCCCCGGTGGGTGGTGGTCGTCGATCCGGACGCGGCCGCCCAGATCGGCCCCGGTGCCCTGCCCCCCGGCACCCGGCTGGCGGTGGGCCCCGACGCCCTCGACGACCTCGTCCGGGACGATGCGATCGACCGGGTTGTCTCCTCGATCGTGGGGGCGGCCGGTCTGCGGAGCACGTGGGCGGCCGTCGAAGCAGGCAAGACGGTGGCCCTCGCCAACAAGGAAACGCTGGTGATGGCCGGGCCGCTGGTGATGCGGCTGGCAAAGCGGACGGGCGCCCGAATCCTGCCGGTCGACAGCGAGCATTCCGCGATCCATCAGGCGCTCTGTTCGGGCACCGTCGGCGAGGTGCGGCGGATCGTGCTCACCGCCAGCGGCGGGCCCTTTCGCACGCGGCCCGCGGAGACGCTCCCGGCCGTCACGCCTGCCGAGGCGCTGAAGCACCCGACCTGGTCGATGGGACCGAAGATCACGATCGATTCGGCGACCATGATGAACAAGGCATTGGAACTGATCGAGGCCCGCTGGCTGTTCGGCGTGCCCGCCGCCGCGCTCGAGGTCCTCGTCCATCCGCAGTCGATCGTGCACTCGATGGTGGAGTTCGTCGACGGCTCGGTGCTGGCCCAGATGAGCCCGCCCGACATGCGGTTGCCGATCCAATACGCCCTCTCCTATCCGCAGCGGATGCCCGGCCCAGCCCGCCGCTTCGACTTCACGCGGCCTTGGGCCTTGGAGTTCGAACCGCCCGACCCGCAACGGTTCCCGGCCGTCCGGCTGGGGTACGAGGCCGCGGCGCGCGGCGGCACGGCGGGGGCGGTGCTCAACGCGGCCAACGAGGAGGCCGTCCGCGGGTTCCTGGCGGGCCGGCTGCGGTTCACCGACATCGCGGCGCTGTGTGGTCGGCTGCTCGACGAGCATCCGTTCCAGGAGGATCCGGATCTCGACGAGGTGCGCAGGCTCGACGCCTGGGCCAGACAGGAGGTTGCCGCATGGGCATCGACATGACGCCGGTCGCGGTTGGCTGCCTGGCGGCGGCTTCGTGGCTGGAATGGATGGCACAACCCGCGAACTGGTGGGTCGTGCTCCAGGTGGCCGGCGGCCTGGGGTTCGTGATCTTCGTCCACGAACTGGGACACTTCCTCGTCGCCAAGGCCTGCGGCGTGAAGTGCGAGAAGTTCTATCTCGGCTTCGACGTGGGTGGCCTGAAACTGCTCAGCTTCAAGTGGGGCGAGACCGAGTATGGCATCGGGGTGCTGCCGCTGGGCGGCTACGTGAAGATGCTCGGCCAGGACGACAACCCGGCCGCGGCGGCCGCCGAGGCGGAACGGGCCAGGCTCTCCGGCGATCTGCCGCCCGAGCCGGTCGCAGGCCCGCACCCGCAGTGGGACCCGCGCAGCTATCCCGCCCAGAGCGTGCCCGAGCGGATGGCGATCATTTCCGCCGGCGTGATCATGAACGTGATCTTCGCCGTGCTGATGGCGTCTTGGGCGTACGGCCTGGGCGTCAAGGAGATGACGTGCATGATCTCCTCCGTCCGGTCCGGCGGTGCCGCCTGGCGGGCGGGTCTGCGAACGGGCGACGAGATCGTCGCCGTCGGCGACCAGCAGGATCCGATCTTCTCCGACCTCCTGCACGGCATCACCGTGGGCAGTGTCAAGGACGGGATCGACTTCACGGTGCGGCGGCCGGCCGACGGCTCCACCCGGACGGTCCGGCTCAAGCCCGACACCGACCTCGGCAAGCCGACGATCGGCGTCACGAGTCCCTTTTCCACGACCCTGCCCAAGGACATCGCCGGCCTGCTCGCCGGCGCCGCCGCCCGGGCCCAGCCGCCGCTGCTGGCGGGCGACACGATCAAGGCCGTGGATGGCCAGGCCGTCGATGGCTATGCGGCCCTGATCGCGGCCCTCATGCGGGCCGAGAGTCGGCCGGTGACGCTGACGGTCGAGCGGGCCGCGGGGCCGCAGGCTCCGGCCGCGACCGTGGCCGTCGAACTGCCCGCCCAGCGCGGCGTGCAAACCGGGATGGTCATGACGCCGCTGCCGATCAAGGACGTGCAGGAGGGCTCGCCCGCCGCGGCGGCCGGCATTCTCCCCGGCGACAGGATCCTGGGCGTCGACGGCGCCGAAGTCGGCGATCCGCTCACCCTCGACGACCGTCTCCGGCGGCTGGCCGGCACGGCCGTGAAACTCGTCATCGGCCGTGACGGCGCTGCGGATCGGACGGTCGAGGTGCGGCCCCGCGAGGTGACGTGGCGGGACGATTCGACCAGTGGCATCGGCAGCCCCGCATCGATCGCATCGCTTGGCATCGCGATCCCGGTGGACGCGGTCGTGGCGGCCGTCGATGCCGACGGGCCCGCGGCCCGGGCGGGCATCGTGCCCGGCGACCGGATCGTGAAGGCTTGGCTGCTGACACCCGAGGAGGTGGCCGCGAAGGGCGAAGGGGCGCCGGTGAAGTTTTCAGCCCGGGAGCCGAACTGGCCAGCCGTGATGGGCATCCTTCAGGATCTGCCGGCGGGCACGACGCTGCGGCTGGAGGTGGTCGCGGCCGGTGGTCAGAGCCGGACGGTCGCGCTGGAGCCTGCCGAGGCTGCCGACCAGTTCGTCGTCGACCGCGGACTGGTGTTCGAACCGGTCTACCGGCTCGTCCAAGCGCCGACGGTGACCGCTGCCTTGGGCAAGGGGTTCCGCAAGGCGGTCGCGGACCTGTCGCTCGTCTACGGGTTCCTGGGCAAACTCTGGAACAAGCAGATCAGCGCCCGGCTGCTCGGCGGGCCGATCGAGATCGCCAAGCAGGCGGGCCGGTCCGCGAGCGAGGGCTTCAGCCGCCTCTTGCTGTTCCTGACGATGCTGTCGGCGAATCTCGCGGTCGTGAACTTCCTTCCGATCCCGGTGCTCGACGGCGGGCACATGGTGTTCCTGGTGTACGAACTGCTCCGCGGCAAGCCGCCGAGCGAGGGTGTCGTGGCCGTCCTCAGCTACCTCGGGCTGGCGCTGCTGCTGACGCTGATGATGTTCGTCTTCGGGCTCGACCTGGGCCTGATCCCACGGCAGTAGCCTGCGGGGAGTGAGCCGCCTGGGAGCGGTGTGTTGGGAGCCGCGCGGTCACGCGGGCCGGGGCTGGTGGGCCCGCCCGGTGACGGCGAGCAGGACCGCTGCCGTCGCTGCCAGCGCCGCCGTTACGGCGAACGCCGTGGTCGGCCCGTCTGGGCCACGATCCCACAGCCAGCCGGCGATCAGGCCGGCGGGCAGCGCCATCAAGCCCTGCACGAGGGCGTACCATCCGAAGGCGGTCCCGTGGCGGCCGGCGGGCGACAGCGACGCCACGAGGGCCCGCTCCGCCGGCTCCACGACTCCGTACGCCACGGCGACGCCGAGCATGCAGGCGACGGCGACGGGCAGGGCGTCCGCGTAGGTCAGCCCGGCGTACGCGGCGGCGAAGGCGAGCCAGCCGGCCACGAGCGCGCGCCGCGGGGCGAGCCGATCGACGAGCGGCCCGGCCCACGCCGCCGTGGTGCTCTTGATGGCACTGATCCCGAACCAGACCAGCGGCACGAGGGCCCGGGAAACGCCGAGATCCTCGGCCGGCAGGAGGGGATAGATCGCCTCACTCGACAGATCGGTGAGGAAGCTCGTCCAGCCGAGCGCCCGCACCGTGGTGGAGCCGGCGCGCCCCGGCTGCATCATGGCCGCTCGGCACCCGTGTCGAGCACCGCCATGAAAGCCTTCTGCGGGATGTCCACCGAGCCGATGCTCTTCATCCGCTTCTTGCCTTCCTTCTGCTTGGCCCACAGCTTCTTCTTGCGGGAGATGTCGCCGCCGTAGCACTTCGCGGTGACGTTCTTCCGCATCGCCGAGATCGTCTCGCGGGCGATGACCTTCGTGCCGATCGCGGCCTGGAGGGCGATCTCGAACATGTGCCGGTCGATCTCGCCGCGGAGCTTCTTGACGATCGCCCGGCCGCGGCGATCGGCGTCGCGGCGGTCACAGATGATCGACAGGGCGTCGACCTTCTTGCCGCCCACGAGGATGTCGAGTCGCACCAGGTCGGCGGGAAAGTAGCCGACCAGTTCGTAGTCCATCGTGCCGTAGCCGCGGGTCACGCTCTTGAGCTTGTCGTGCATGTCGTAGATCACCTCGGCCAGCGGCAGGTCGAAGGAGAGCATCGCCCGGGTGGGCGAGAGATACTCCGTCTTCAGGTATGTGCCGCGGCGGTCGGAGCACATCTGCATGATCGGGCCGATGTACTCGACCGGGACGAGGAAGTTGGTCCGCACGATCGGCTGGCGGAACTCCTCGATCTGGCCCGATTCAGGCACGTCCTGGGGGTTGGTGATCTCGATCGTCTCGCCGTCGCTCTTGAGGATCTGGTAGGTGACGTTGGGGGCGGTCTGCACGAGGTCGAGGTCGGCCTCCTGCTCGAGCCGCTGCTGGATGATCTCCATGTGCAGGAGGCCGAGAAACCCGCAGCGGAAGCCGAAGCCCAGGGCCTCGGAGCTTTCCGGCGCGTACTCGAACGACGGGTCGTTGATCGCGAGTTTCTCGAGCGAGTCGCGGAGTTCCTCGAAGTTTTCCCCCTCGCTGGGATAGAGGCCGCAGTACACCATCCGCTGCGGCGGCTTGTAGCCGGACAGCGGGGCGGCGGCGTGGTCACCGGGGATCGTGACCGTGTCGCCGATATGGACCTGCTTCACGTCCTTGATGTTGCAGACCAGGTAGCCCACCTGGCCGGCGACGAGCTCGTCGCACGCTCGGCGCTGGGGGACGAACTGCCCGAGTTCGAGCACCTCATGGGTCACGCCCGTGCGCAGGAAGCGGATCTTCTGCCCCTTCTTGACGGTCCCGTCGAGGAGCCGCACGTAGGTGATCGCGCCGCGGTAGGAGTCGTAGTGGCTGTCGAAGATCATCGCCCGGAGCGTGGCCTGCGGGTCGCCCTGCGGCGGCGGGATCCGCTCCACGATCGCGGCCAGCAGGTCCTCGATGCCGATGCCCGTCTTCGCACTGGCCCGGATGACCTCGGCCTGGTCGATGGCCAGGCTCTGCTCCATCTCGGCGAGCACCTCGTCGACCCGGGCGTGCACGAGGTCCACCTTGTTGATCACCGGCACGATCGCCAGATCCTGGTTGATCGCCGCGTAGGCGTTGGCCACCGTCTGAGCCTCGACCCCCTGGAAGGCGTCCACGAGCAGCACGGCGCCCTCGCAGCAGGCCAGGCTGCGGGAGACCTCGTAGTGAAAGTCGACGTGGCCGGGCGTGTCGATCAGGTTCAGTTCGTAGAGCTCGCCGCCGTGGCGGTATTCCATGCGGACGGCCCGGGCCTTGATCGTGATGCCTCGCTGCCGCTCGAGCTCCATGTCGTCGAGCATCTGCTCCTTGAGCTGCCGCTTCTCCACGGTGCCGGTCCGTTCCAGCAGCCGGTCGGCGAGGGTGCTCTTGCCGTGGTCGATGTGGGCGATGATCGAGAAGTTGCGGATGTGCTTGCAGTCGATGGTCATGGGCGACATTCTACCCGCGGCGATGGGCAAGGCGCGCGAGGCCCGCGGCCCCGATCGAGCCGGCGTCGCCGCCGAGCTCGGCATAGCGGATCACCGTCTGCGCCGCGAGCACGGGAAAGGCCCGGGCGCGGACCTCCGCCCGGATCCGTTCGATGAACGCCCGGCCGACCGGGTCGGCCTCGCCGCCGAAGGTCATCGCGCCGCCGAGGATCACCGCCTCCGGGTCGATCGTGTGGATGAGCGTGACAATCCCGATCCCCAGCCAGCGGGCGGCGTCGAGGATCAGATCCATGGCCAGCCGGTCGCCAGCCGCGGCGGCGCGGGCGATGAGGATCGGCGACAGGGCTTCGCCCCGGCCCACGGCGTCGGCGAGCGGCCCCCGGCCGCCGCCGGCGAGGGCGGCGCGGGCCGCTGCCACCAGCGCCGTGGCGCTGGCATAGGCCTCGAGGTCGCCCTGGTGGCCGAACGGGCAGCTGCGGGCGGACGGGGAGGTGTCGACGATGATGTGGCCGCACTCCGAGCCGTGGCTGTGGGCCCCCTCGACGTTGGTGTCGCCGATGATGATGCCCCCGCCGACACCGGTGCCGAGCGTGAGGAGAATCAGGCTCGAGTACTCACGACCCGAGCCGACCCAGAACTCGCCATAGGCGGCGGCGTTGGCGTCGTTGGCGTAGGTCACCGGGTGTCCGCAGTGGGCGGCCACCCGGTCGCGGATCGGGAAGTTTTCCCAGCCCGGCAGGTTGCCTGACTGGACGATCAGCCCGCGGGGCAGGTCGTGTGGGCCCGGTGTGCCCAGGCCGACGCGGGCGATGTCCGTGGATGCGAGGCCGACCTGCCGGGCCAGCGTGTGCACGGCGGCGCCCATCCGGGCCGCGGTGTCCTCGGGGCCACGCGCGGCGTGCGTCGGCTCGGTGTGAAAGGCCAGCAGCCGGCCAGCGTCGTCGACGAGCGCCGCCTTGATGTTCGTGCCCCCGAGATCGACGCCCGCGTAGAAGGGCGGCGTCGCCGCGGCGAGCGGCACGAGTGTGCGAGTGGACGTCACAGGTCAGCCGCAGCCGGCAGCCGCCCCGTTTCGACCGGGGGCGTGGGGCTGCTGCAAGCCTTCATGAACTCCACGAGATCGGTCTCTTCCTCGTCGCTGAGGTTCAGAGGCTTGATCTTGTCGCTCAACTGCGGATTCGGATGGCCGCCCTTGTCGTACCACGCCACGACCTCCTCCAGCGTCGCCACCGAGCCGTCGTGCATGTAGGGCGCCGTGAGCGCGACGTTGCGGACGGTCGGCGTCTTGAACGCCCCCGTGTCCTTCTCATCCTTCGTGACCACGAACCGGCCGAGATCGGGCTCCGGCTTGTCCATGCCGACGCCGAGGTTGTGATACTGTTCGTCGGCCAGGTTGGCCCCCACGTGGCAGGCGGTGCAGTTGGCCTTGCCGAAGAACAAGTCGCGGCCGCGTTTGGCCGATTCGCTCATCGGGTGGGCTTCCGCGGCCGCCTTGACGGCGGCGTACTTGGCGGCGAGCTCCTCGTCCTCGGCGATGTCCTCGGCGTCCATCTTCGCGAACGGCAGCAGTTCCTCGTGGTAATCGTATGGCGACGGGCTGGTGACGAGCGTCCTCTCGAAGGCCGCAATCGCCTGGCCGACGCGGTCGATCGTCACTTCCCCGAAGATCTTGTCGAACTGCTTCTTGTAGACCGGGATCTCGCCGAGCCGCTTGACGACGCCCTCGTGCGTGAAGCCCATCTCGATGGGGTTGGCGATCGGGCCCACCGCCTGGGCCTCGAGCGAATCGGCGCGGCCGTCCCAGAACTGCTTGCCCGACAGGATGCGGTTGAATGAGACGGGCGAGTTGCGGCCCCCCTTCTGCCCGCCGATGCCGACGCCGGTCGTGGTATGCGCGGTGTAGCCCATCGCAGGGTCGTGGCAGGACGCGCAGGAAACAGTCGCGTCGGCCGAGAGCCGGGTGTCGAAGTAGAGCTGGCGGCCGAGTTCGATCTTGGCCCGTGTGAGCGGATTGGTGTCGAGTCCGGTGATCTGCTTCGTGCCTTGCGACAGGCCCAGCGGCAGCACGGGGTCGAGCTCGACGAAGTTCTTCGGGTCCGCCAGCCAGCGATCGATCTGCTCGGCCGTGATCGGTCCCGCGCCGGGAACGCCGCCGGTGAGCGTCGGGTCGCCGAGCGTCACCTGCTCGCGGTCCGTGGGGGCCGGCGTCGAAATCGAACGGGCTGCCTCCTCGATCGTGCGATCGGCCGCGGCGACCCGGTCGTCGACCTCCTGGCGGGCGGCGGCGGCCTGGGCGGCGATGCCCCCGGTGGCCGGTTGGGCAGGCTTGTCGGCCGGCAGCATCTCGATGGTCTCGATTTCCACCACCTCGCCCTTGGGTGCGGGGCCGCCGGCGGGCGCGCAGCCGACGAAGACGGCCATAAGCACGAGACCGAGTCCGGCGCCGAGGGTGGGCAGCCGCTGGATTGCGAACGAGCCGGTCATGTCAACATCTCCAGGGGAACCGATGGGCCGCCGATCAGCGGGCCGGGAATTCTAACCGCCCCGCCGGAGTGGCAACACGGGCGGCCCAATTCGTCGGCCTGTTCAGTCTTCGTCGGCCAGGTCGGTCGTGGCCAGCCACTCGAGTTCCCCGGGCTGGCCAGGGCCGTCGTCGAGCCGGATTGCCGCCACCGCTCCCTTTTGCATGCGGATCGCCGCCGACCCGTCGCCGATGGTCAGCGCGACGAGCCGGCCGACACAGGGGGCATGCCCCACCCAGGCCACGCGGCCGGCATCCTGGCGGATCGTCCACGCGACGAGGGCCTGCCAGTCCGAGCCCGGCGCCAGGGCGTCGACCACCACGACGGGCGGCCGCCCGGCGAATGCGTCGGCGAGAATCTCCGCCGTCTGTCGGGTGCGGACGAGCGGGCTGGTGGCGATCAGATCGACATCCAGGCCGGCCGCCTGAAGCCGGCACACGAGCCGCTCGAACTTTCGCCGTCCCTTCTTCGTCAGTCGCCGGTCGAAGTCGCCGCCGTCGGCCGCGTGGTCCTCGGCGACGGCGTGACGGATCACGTAGAGATGGGTCGTGAGCGCGGGCATGACACGCGATTGTGCGATCGCGCCACGGCCGCGGCAAGGTCACGCCCGCCGCCACACCGCATCCCAGGGGATTCCGGCGGCGGTGACGGTTGGCGTCGCCTGCCGGCGCCAGCGGGCCGCATCGACGGGATAGCCGGCTGTCGGCGCCAGCGTGGCATCCAGGGCGGACCAATGGGCGTTGAACGCACGCATCGCCAGTTCGCGCACGTACTTGGCCGTCATGCTCGCCACGGCCACGGGCGTGCGCGACTCGCCGCCGACGTCGAACTCGACGTGGCAGGCGGCTGCGGGCAGCTCGTAGGCGCTGTGACTGGCCGTCTCCTCGACGACCCGGACCAACGGTTCCGCGAAGTGGCGGGCAAGGAGCGGCGCGTATCGGCGGCGGCCACCGTGGCGGTCGCACCACACGAGCGTCGGTTCGCCGCCGCCGGCGTTCGGCAGACTCTGGAACACGTCTGCCGCCGCAAGATGCGGCGACTGCCGACCGTGGGGCACCTCGGCTTGTTCACCAGTCGGCCACGTGGAAGAAGGGCCCGGAAGGGTTTTTCCACGGGCGGCAAGGTCCGCCGCGAGTTGGAGCGTCGTGCGCGAGAGGATGTCCGACTTGTTGAGCCCTGCGTCGAGCAGGGCGTTGAACGCCGCGGGCTGGATGACGCGACAGCGGACGGCCACCAGGGTCGCCGCCCCCGCCGTCAGCCGCGGTGCGAGCCGCGCGGTCAACTCCTGGCACGCATCGGCGTCGGCGTCGGCGGGCAGTGCGGTGCTTGCGAGCCGGGCGGTTTCCGGGGGCGTGGGTTCCGGGTCACGGTCGCCGACGAGGGCGGCGGCGAGTTCCGGCCACGACCGCGGCAGGCCGCCGCCGGCCAGCGTCAGCGCCACCAGGGCTCCGCGTTCGAGCGCGGCGAAGCCGTCGCCGCCACGGTAGATCCGCTTCGAATCGGCCCACAGCGGCCCCTCGTGGTCGGCGAGCGCCTCCGCGACGGCCGTGGCGAGCACCCGCTCGGCGTCGGCCGCGTCCGCCGCGACCCGCCAGGCGGTCGCCGCGACCACCAGCGGGCCGAGGTTCGGTCCGTATCCCGCCTCGTCGGTGCCGATGACGAGCGTCATGGCGCGGCCGGCGGGAACTGCCGCGCGTATTCATAGACCGCGATCGCGGCGCTGGTGGCGGCGTTGAGGCTGTGCGGCAGGCCGGCCATCGGGATCTCGGCGACACGGTCGAGCCGCAACAGTTCTTCGGCCTCCAGCCCGGTCCGTTCGTTGCCGATCACCAGCGCCGTCCGCGGCTCGAACCGAAACGTGAACAGCCGCTCCGAGCCGGTCGTCTGTTCGAGCCCGACGATCTGGTAGCCCTCGGCCCGCAGCCGGTCGAGGACGGGCGGCAGGCTGCGGTGCACCTCCAGGACGACGGAGTCGGCCCCGTCGCGGGCGATCCGTTCGTGGAGCCGGGCGGCGCCGCAGGCGATCACCCGGCGGATGCCGAAGCAGCCGCAGGTCCGTACGATGTGCGACAGATTCACGTGGCTGCGCATCGCCGCGCAGGCGACGACGAGTTCCCGCGGCGCGGCGAGTTGCTCCGGAGGCTTGTGGCGGATGTGTGCGAAACGGTTCATGGCGGTCGGGCGGGGTGCGAGCAGGAACGCGGCATTGTCCCGCATCGAGCGCCGCAGGGGAATCCTGGCCATGGCGATCGTGCTTGTGGCGGGTGGTGCCGGCTGTGGGCGGGTGCCGGTCGCGCCTCCGCCTCCGGCGCCGACCCTGCGGCTGGATCTCGTCGATCATGCCGAGCTGATGGCGCGAGTGCAGGCTCACGCGGGGAAGGTCGTCGTGCTCGACTGCTGGAGCACGTCCTGTCCCCCGTGCATCCGTGAGTTTCCCGGGCTCGTGCGGCTCGCGGCCGCCCATCCGCAGGCCGTGGCCTGTCTCTCGCTGTCGTTCGACTACGAGGGAATCGGGAGCCCGGAGGAGGCGGTGACGCGGGTCCGCGAGTTCCTCGTGTCCGTGGACGCCGGACGGATCGAAAACCTGCTGTCCCGCGAGGAGGCCGACGCCATGTATGAAAAGCTGGCGCTCGACAGCGTGCCGGCGGTGTACGTCTGGCGGCCCGACGGGTCGCTGGCCCGCCGGTTCGACGACGACGAAGCGAAGCGGCGACTCGGCCGGCCGTTCACGTACGCTGACGTCGAGGCCGAGGTGCGAGCCTGCCTGCCGCGGTGACGATCGACGGCCTGTCCTGGCCATCGACATCCTGGCACGACGGTCAGAGACCGCCGCTACAATGGGCCGTCCAAGGAGACCGACGAATGGGTGGCGGTGGCAAACACGACCGGCGGCGGTTCGAGAACGCAGCCCGCACGGCGGCGGCCGGCCGGCCGGCTGCGGAGGCCCGTGCGGATGGCGACACGGTCTGGAATCCGTTTCCCGGCTGGATCGAAACGATCGAGTCGATCGTCGTGGCGTTCACGCTGGCGCTCCTCTTCCGCGGCTTCGAGGCCGAGGCGTTCGTGATCCCGACGGGCTCCATGGCCCCCACGCTCATGGGCCGGCATAAGGATCTCGCCTGCGCCGCCTGTGGCCGCGATTTCCGCGTCGGCTGCAGCACGGAGGAGGACGAGCAGTCGCAGAGCCTGCGGACGGAACTGGCTCGGCTGGAGCGGGAGGCGGCCACGCTCGGTCGCGCCGTCGCCGACGCGACCTCAGCGCCGCGGGACCGCGAGGCCGCCCGCCGCCGGCTGGAACTCCTCGAGAGCGACCGCGGGCCGCTCGCGGAACTGCGGGCCCGGCTGACGAGCAAGATGGTCCCGGCGGCCCGCTGCCCGAACTGCGGGTTCGTCACGGAGTTGATGGAGAACAAGCCGGGCAAGGGCCGCGTCTACAAGTGGGACTATCCGTCGTTCAGCGGCGACCGGATCCTCGTGGATAAGTTCGCCTTCGATTTCGCGTCGCCCGACCGCTGGGACGTCGTGGTGTTCCGCTATCCCGAGGACGCCAAGACCAACTACATCAAGCGGCTCGTCGGGCTGCCGAACGAGACGGTGCACATTTCGGGCGGCGACCTGTGGACCAGCCGGGCCGACGAGCGGCCGGTGATCGCCCGCAAGCCGCCGGAGAAACTCCGGGCGATGCTGCAGTGCGTGCACGACAGCCGGCACGTGGCGCCGCGGCTGCTCGCGGCCGGCTGGCCGTTGTGCTGGGCCGACTGGTCTGCCCAGCGCGAGGCGGCCGCCTGCCGCTGGACGACGGCCGACGAGGGGCGTTCCTGGACCGCTGCCTGCGCGGCAGGCGGCACGGCACGGCTCCGGTACCGTCATCTCGTGCCCACGGCCGAGGACTGGACGGCGGTCGAGGCGGGGCAGCCGCTCGCCGAACGGGCCAAGGCGACCAGGATCGATGACTTCCAGCCCTACAACGCGATCGCCACCCGTCCCCACCCCGTGGGAGACTTGGCCGTCGAGTGCCGCCTGGAGAGTCGCCGCGCCAGTGGCACGGTCGCCCTGGACCTGGTCGAGGACGGACGTCGGCACCAGTGCCTGCTCGATCTCGCCACCGGCACCGCGCGGCTGGAGAGCCCGACCCTGGCGGCGGCCGCCACGGCCGCGACGCCAGTTCGCGGCAGCGGCCGTTGGGACGTGCTCTTCGCCAACGTCGACGACGAACTCACGCTCTTCGTCAACGGCCGCCGGATCGCCTTCGAGGGGCCGACGACCTGGGATGCCCCGATGGGTCCCAGGGAGGCGCCGGTCGAGAGGGCCGTGCCGGAGCCGGGTGATACCGTGGCGAATGACCTGGCGCCGGCGGGCATCGAGGCCGTCGACGCCGACGTCACCGTGTCCGGCCTGCGGGTGCTGCGCGACATCCATTACATCACGGCCGTGGACGTGGCCCGCAATGGTCAGATCATCGAGGAGCCGGTCCTCGACTTTCCGCTCGGACCGGACCAGTTCCTCGTGCTCGGCGACAACTCGGCCGCCAGCAAGGACAGCCGGCTGTGGCTGGAGGGGCACCACGTGGACCGTAGCCTGCTCATTGGCCGGGCGCTGGTCATCTTCTGGCCCCACGCCATCCCCGCGAAATGGGGCATTCCGGTGAAGCTGGGAGGCTGGGAAGTGCGGTTGCCCTGCTGGCCCAACTTCGGGAGGATGACCTTCGTGCGATAGGCGGATCGCGGACCGCGGCCGCCCGGCCCCAGGGAAGGATCCGATGCCGCTGCTCTCGGTCGAAGGGCTCGTCAAGAACTACGGCCGCCGGCGGGTCGTCGACGGCGTGGATTTCCACGTCGAGACGGGTGAGATCGTGGGCCTGCTCGGCCCCAACGGGGCGGGCAAGACGACCAGTTTCCGCATGACCTGCGGGATGGTGATTCCCGACTCGGGCCGCGTCCTCCTCGACGACGAGGAGATCACCGACTGGCCGATGTACAAGCGGGCCCGCGATGGCGGCATGGGCTACCTGGCCCAGGAGCAAAGCGTGTTCCGCAAGCTGACCGTCGAGCAGAACCTGCTGGCGATCATGGAACTCGTCGGCATGCCGCCCAAGGAGCGGCGGCGACGCTGCGAGGAACTGCTCGAGCAGTTCGACATCGTGAAGATCCGCCGTTCCCGGGCCCACTACATCTCGGGGGGCGAGAAGCGGCGGCTCGAGATCGCCCGCTGCCTCGTCACCGAGCCGCGGATCATCCTTCTCGACGAGCCGTTCACGGGCATCGACCCGGTCACGATCCACTCCATCCAGAAGATCATCAAGGGCCTGCGGGACGACGGGATCTCGATCCTGATCACCGACCACCGCGAGCGCGAGACGCTGGCGATCACCGACCGCAGCTACGTGATCCGGGCCGGCAAGGTGCTGTGCCACGGCTCCGCCCAGGAAGTGCTCTCCAACCCCGACGCCAAGAAGTATTACTTCGGGGAGAGCCCCGGAGTCGAGGCTGCCTAAGGGTGGCACCGCAGGATGCAGTGCCGGCGTTCCGGGAAGCCTTCGGGCTTGCCGAGAACGCGAAGCATGAACAGGCCACGGATGGCTGTTCATGCGGTAAACCAAGCGGGGAGAGCCCCGGAGTCGAGGCGGCGTGAGGGTGGCGAATGCCGTCAGGCGTGGCCGCCCCGCATCGACAGGCTCTTGGCGGTGAGCACCGCGCCGACGGACATCAGGGCGAGCCCCAGCCATCGGGGCGGCTCCACCACCTTCCGCAGCGGCATGCCCTGCCAGGCCACGGCCTGCCGCGACCCGCCGTCGCCGAGCTGGGCCGCCACGAACCGGCTCGAACGCTCGTTGAGCGTGAACGACTCGACGAGCCGGAACTGCATCCCCAGCAGAAACAGCAGCAGCCCGACGAGGAGGAGGTGCTGGCGGTTGGGGACCATGGGATGACTCCGTGGTCGGGGCAGAATCCGACCTGCCTTGTCATCGAAACGGCCCAGTCCGCGTCTGCAGCCGACTGCTGATCCGTCCGGTTGGTGCGGGCGTGACGGAAATCAGGCCCGCCGGGCGGCCCGCGGCGGGCGTGGCCGACGTGGCAGGCTGGGCAAGGAAGGGCCGAAGGAATCGAAAATAACTGTGGAATCGGTCGTAGCGATGACGATGGACTTTCCGGGTGCGCGAGACCGGAACGTCCGTGCCCTTGCCTTCAGGATGGGGCCAGCTGTGAATAATTTCGCCAGACCTCGGGCCGGTGATGGATGGGCATGGGCGGCGTGCGTCGCCGTGGCGGCGTGGGTCTGCTGCGGCAGTGCCCGGGCCGCGGAGCCAGATCTCGAACCGCTCGACCGGGTCGCCCCGGCGTCGGTGATCGCCGAGAGCGAAGAGATCATCCTCGGTCCCGGCACCAATGTGCTGCCTGAGGTCGAGGTCGTGCCCGACGGTACGGTGGTGGGTGAGTCGGTGCTCGCGGACAGCCCGCTGGCGTCTGCGGAGGAGCCCGGCATTCTCGACGTCTCCTCGCGGGTCGCCGACGGGATGCTGCTGGAGGATTTCCGGCTCGACGAGATGCCCTTCGAGGCCAGTTCCGGCGACTGGTTCTGGAACGGCGGCTGGTACGTGGCGGGTGAATCGCTGTGGATGGACCGCAGCCGCAACAACCGCCGCGTGCTCGCCGAGCAGGCCGTACTCGACCCGCTCAAGGGCGACCTCCGCAAGCTGAAGTTCACGTCCGCGGCACAGCCCTTCAACGTGGC
>JBIKND010000298.1:0-5107 GCA_044358905.1 Pirellulales bacterium
CGCGAATGGACGTCGGTCGCGCCGCTGTGGAGCCGCCTTCTGGCCGGCCGCGTTGCCTGGCTCGCGAGCCTCGCCACCGTTATCGCTGCGCTCGGCATCGCCTCGCCCGCCACGCTCCGCGCCTTCGTCGATCGCATGCTGCTCGGCTCGGGCCACTATCCGACCTGGACGCGGATCGAGCGGCTCGTGGTGAACGGGCGGGAGATCGATGCCACCCGAGCCGCGGCCATCAAGGCACCGGCCGGACAGCCGCTGGCGATCGAGGTGGTGTGCGGCGGCAGGCCGACGACCACGGGCCGCGCCGTGTTCACGCCCGCGGGCGGCGGCGGAGCGGCCACGGTGCCGCTGGAGCCGCCGGCCGACGGCCCGACCGGAGCGACGTCACTCGCGGGGGCGCTCGACAATCTCACCGATGCAGCCACGCTGGTCGTCCACGCCGGTGATGCCTGGAGCGAGCCCGTGGAAATCACCGCCGTGCCCGCGCCGGTCGTCGAGGCCAGCGTGATCGTCGAGCCGCCGTCGTACGCCCAAAAAACGAGCACCCCCGCCGCGGCCGGCCGTCAGGCCGCCGTTCTCGAAGGGTCGCGCGTCGTGCTGGAGGTGACGTGCCTCAACAAGAATCTCGACCGGGCGGAAGCCGTGATCGACGGGATCGCCCATCCGCTCGTTCGCCAGCCCGCCGTCGATGGCGGGCTCGAACGGTTCGTGCTCTCTGGAAGCGGCTCGCCGCTGGCGATGGTCACGGCACCGGTGCAGTACGAGGTGCACGCGGTGGACGTCGATGGACTGTCGCCCGACCGCCCACCGGCGGGGACGATCCGCATCCGCCCCGACGCGCCGCCCCAGGTCACGGCCGAGGCAGTCACACGGACCGTCCTCCCCGGAGCCCGGCCGACGATCTCCTACAGCGTGCGTGACGACCATGGCGTGGCCACTCTTCGAGCGCGGCTGGAAGCCGTGCGTGCCGCCGAAGCCGACGCGGATCCGGCGGCGAGCCCCGCGCCCGCGCGAGTGATCGAGATCCGCCCCGCCGCCGCGCCGCCGCTCGTCGGCGACGCGCTGCCCGCGGCCGGCAGTTTCGTCGTGCCGCTCGCGGACCTTGGGTTGCAAAAGGGCGACTTCGTGCGGGTTGTCGTCGAGGCCGTGGACGAGCGCGGCGCGACCCCAGGACAGCCGGCGACCAGCGCCCCGATCGATCTCACCGTGACCGACGAAAACGGCGTGCTCGAGGCCCTCCAGGCCTCCGAGTCGCAGGCCGCCCAGGAACTGCAGGCGATCATCGAGGAACAACTTCGTGTCGGAGGCGAGCCATGATGCGTGACGTCGCGGGAGGGGTTGCCCATGCCCCGGGAGCCGGCGTTGCTGACCAGCGCCGCCATCAGCCCAAGCCGACTCGGGGACGGCATGAGTTGCGTCGCTGGCGGCCGCACGCCACGCTCCGCATCCTCACGCCGATCCCCTCGTCTCCCCCGATGTGGAATGTGCCCATGGGCCACCGTGTTGTGCGACGTGCGATGTGCGTTCTTGTCATTTTGCTCCTCATGACGGCCGTTCCGATCCTCGCCGCCGGTGACGCGGCCAGCCTCGACCGCCAGCAGCGGGCTCGGCAGAAGGCGGCGGATCTGGTCACTGCGGTCATCGACCTACAGTTGCGGCAACTCGAGGAAAACGGGCTCCAGGACGCGCCCATCCATGGCGAGGTCGCGGCCATGCGCCGGAACGTCGATGGGCTCGTCCAGCGTGAGATGCAGGGCGTGGTGGACATCCTGGCCCGCGGCGCGGCGACGCCCGCGGAGATGAGCCAGGTCCGCGAGCAGGTTCGCCGGATCGTGGTCCGGCTGGCGGAGGAACGGCACAAGCTCCTGCGCCGGCTCAAGGTCGCCGACCTGGCGGCCCAGGTTCGCCGCCTGATCGTGATGCAAACCGCCGCGGTCGCGGCCGTCCGCGACCTGCCGCGGGCGTCGGACGATCGCGAGGCGAAGATCATCGCGGCCCTCGATGAGCAGCGAACCGTGCGCACGATGTACGAGCGGATCGAGGCCGATCTGGCCGACATGAGCGACTGGGGTGGCGCGATCGGCGACGGTGCGGCCGACGGCCTGCGGCTCCTCACGATCGGCGACGTCCGTGGCAGCCTGCGAACCGCCGAGCAGCGGCTGCAGGCGACCGACTTTCCCGCCACGACGCAGGCCCAGACCAGGGTGGTCGCGGCACTCGAGAGCCTGCTGGCCTCGGTGGAGCGAACGCAGGGCGTGGTGGGCGACGACACCGAGCAGGCTGTGCAGGCCGTGAAGGCGGCGATCGCGAAGGTCGAGGCCGTGCGGAAGCAGATCGCCACGTCGGCGCTGGACGATGCCGAAGTGGAGCGGCTGATCGCCGCGCAGCGGGAAGTGCAGGCCGTGCTCAAGGGGCTCGAGGCGCCGGTCGCTCGACAGTCCGACGCCGCGCCGCTCGTGAACCAGGCAGAGAAGGCGGCGGCCGAAGCAGCGGCGGCGATCTTCGAGGCCGACAAGTCGCAGGCCGACGCCGCCGAGGGAAAGGTGCTCGGTACGCTGCGGGAAATCGCCGCGGCCTTGGAAAACCGCGAGCGGCGGACCGATGGCGAGTTCAGCGCCAAGCAGCTCGCCGAGCAGCTGGCGGCCCTGGAGAAGGCCCGCGAGCGGGCCGCTGCGGCGGCGACCAGCGAGGAGCAGGCCCGGCAGGCGGTGCCGACCGATCCGGCCACCGCCGCGAAGGCCGAGGCCCAGGCCGCAGCCGCGCTGGCACCACAGCCGCAGGACAAGGATCTGCCGCCCGCCGTGTCCCGCCGCATGGCCGAGGCGCAGGAGGAGGCGACGCAGGCGGCCCGCAACGTCATGCAGCCGAACAAGAAGGCCGCCGCGCAGTCGGTCGCCGAGGCCGCGGCGGCGCTGGAGCGGGCCCGGGACGAGATCGACGTGGCGATCGCCGACACCAAGCGGCAGCAGATGGCCGTGAAGATCGGCGAACTCAACCGCGCCGCCGAGGCGCTCGAGCGGGCGGCGGCCGAGGAGAAGCAGGTTGCCGACGCGGCCCGCGAGGCGGCCGGCAAGCAGTCCACGGCCGAGGACGTGCAGCGGCTCGCCGAGGCCCGGGATGCCGGCAGG
Organism: Pirellulales bacterium; assembly: GCA_044358905.1. Taxonomy (GTDB): domain Bacteria; phylum Planctomycetota; class Planctomycetia; order Pirellulales; family UBA1268; genus QWPN01. The sequence goes on from JBIKND010000298.1 coordinate 3,126, forward strand.
CAGGTGGCGAACGTGGCCGAGAAGGTATCCAAGGCGCTCAAGGACACCGCCGCCGCGGCCGGGAAGACCGAGGAGGCCCGGAAGCCGCTGGCCGAGGCCGACACGCAGCTCGCCGAGGCGGTAGCCCAGGCGGACAAGGCGGCCGCCGGCGAGGGCCAGCGGCTGGAGGACAAGGCCGCGGCGCTGCAGGCGGCGAAGAAAGACATGCAGCAGGCCAAGGCGCGGATCGCCGACATGGCCGTGGCCCGCAGCGAGGTGAAGCGGGCGCAGGCCGAGCAGGCGCGGGCGGCGGGGCAGGAGGAGAAAGCCAGGGCGTTCGAGACGATGGCGGAACTCTCGGAGATGCGGGCCGAGCGGATGCGAGTGGAGGCGGCCCAGCCGCCCGTCGCTGCCGATCCGCAGCAGCAGAAGAAGACGAATGCCGACCGGGCCGCGTCGCTCGAGAAGATGGCGGAGCGGGCCGAGAAGGCGGCCGGCAAAGCGCCTGCCCAGGCGGCCCAGCCGCTCGCCGACCTTGCCCGGCAAGCGCGGGAGGCAGCCCGGGAAACGCTCGCCGGCAAGCCTGACGCCAAGGCGACGCGGGAGCAGGTAGAGAAGGCGCTGGCCGAGGCGGAGGCGGCCGCCGCCGCGACCGCCAAGGCTGCCGACAAGCCCGACGCCGCGGCGCAGAAGCGGGTCACGGAGCTCGCCAAGCGGGCGGGCCAGGAGGTCGCTCCGGAGGCCGCCGCGCAGCCGAAGGCGGCCGAGGCCAAGACGGCGCTCGAGGAGGCGGCCCGCGCGTCGGCGGAGGCCCAGAAGAAGATGCAGGAGGGCAAGGAGCCGGCCACGGTCGCCCAGCAGCAGGCGGCCAAGGCGCTCGAGAAGGCTGAAAAGTCGCTCGACGAGGCCGTCAATGCGAACGCCGAGAAACGGGCGGAGGCCGACCGCAAGCTGGCGGATGCCGCCACGGATCAGCCCACCGACGGCAAGCCGACCGAGGCGGCCCAGGCGGCCGCCCGAGAGGCCCGGAAGGCCCGGGAAAAACTCGCCGCAATGGCCGAGGCCCGCGGTGACGTGCAGCAGGCCCAGGCAGAGCAGGCGCGGGCGGCGGGCCAGGATGAGAGGGCCAATGCGCTCGAGACCGAGGCGGCCCTGTCGCGGATGCAGGCGGATCAGGCCCGGGCCGAGGCCGCCCGGCCGCAGGCCGGCGGTGATGCCGAGCAGCAGAAGCAGGCCGACACCGCCCAGGCAGCCGCCCTGGAGAAGACCGCGCAGCAGGCCGAGGATGCGGCCAAGCAGGCGCCGCCCGCCGCGGCCAAGGCGCTGGAGGAACTCGCCCAGCAGGCGCGGGAGGCAGCCCGCGAAACGGCCGCCGGCAAACCCGAGGCTGCGGTCGCTGCCCGGGAGAAGGCCGAGCAGGCGCTGGCCAAGGCCGAGGCGGCTGCCTCGGCAGCCGCCGAGCAGGCAGCCGGCAAGCCCGATCCCAAGGCCCAGCAGCGGGTGACGGATCTTGCCAAGGAGGCCAGCGCCGCGGCGAAGCCCGAAACGGCCGCGCAACAGCCCAAGGCCGCGGAGGCCGCGCGGGCCCTCGCCGAGGCGGCGCAGGCGTCGGCGGAGGCCCAGAAGCAGATGCAGGAGGGCAAGGAGTCGCCCGCCGCCGCCCAGCAGCAGGCCGCCGCGGCGCTCGAGAAGGCCGACAAGGCGCTCGCCGAGGCGATGCGGGCGGATGCGGACAAGCGGGCCGCCGCCTCGAAGCAGATGGCCGAGGCGGCCGCCAAGCCGCCATCCGAGGCGATGCGCGCCGCCGCCGCCGAGGCGGCCGCGAAGGCCGACCAGGCCGCGCAGGCGCTCGAGGACTCGGCGAAGGCCGTGCGGCAGGAGATCGCCAAGACGGCGCAGGAACTCGGCGAGATCGCCAAGAACCAGTTCCAGGAGGTGGCGCCGATGGCCGAGGAGGCCGCGCAGATGGCGCAGCAGGGCGACCCGATCCAGGAGTCCCGCAA
>JBIKND010000227.1:0-5083 GCA_044358905.1 Pirellulales bacterium
ACGTTCGCCCCAACATCTTGCGATAGCATGCAGATGGAGCTGCTTTCCGGCGTTCGCGTTTTTTCGCCGCTTCCGGCCGGCTGAGGGACTCATCAGGCTTCCGATCCCCGGCCGATAATGGCTTGAATATCAACTATACGCAAGTATACTGAACGGGCTCGACACTTTATCCCGCAAGGAGCATCGCCCCATGGCAGCGTTCGACGCGTCCGCGACCCTTTCCGGCACCCAGACCCCCGGCACCGGGACCACCCCCGCGGCGGAGCGGACTGCGATCGAAATCCGGCCCACGTTCTGCCCCGTCGACGTCGACACCCCGTTTGACACGACCGAGTGGGAACTCCGCACCGCCGCAATCAAGGGAGAAGACGGCAAGGTGCTCTTCGAGCAACCGGCCTGCGAGATTCCGGCCGCCTGGAGCCAGCTCGCCACCAACGTCGTCGTCAGCAAGTATTTCTACGGCGAAATCCACACGCCCGAGCGCGAGCACTCGGTGAAGCAGCTCGTCCATCGCGTCGCCCGCACGATCGCCGACTGGGGCATCAAGGACGGCTACTTCAAGACCAAGCAGGATGGCGAGAACTTTTACCGCGACCTGGCCTGGTTGTGCGTCCACCAGCACGGCGCCTTCAACTCGCCCGTCTGGTTCAACGTCGGCCTCTACAACCAGTACGGTGTCAAGGGAGCACCGTGCAACTGGCGCTGGGACGAGGCCAAGCGCGACGTCGTCATGCCGGACAACCCCTACGAGTTTCCCCAGGGGAGCGCCTGCTTCATCCAGAGCGTGAAGGACAACATGGAAGACATCATGGATCTCGCCCGCAGCGAGGCCATGCTCTTCAAGTTCGGCTCCGGCACGGGCACCGACCTCTCCACGCTCCGCAGCCAGCGGGAGAAGCTCGCGGGCGGCGGCAAGCCCTCCGGCCCGCTCTCCTTCATGCGGGTTTACGATCAGGTGGCCGCGGTGGTGAAGAGCGGCGGCAAGACCCGCCGCGCCGCCAAGATGCAGTCGCTGAAGGTGACGCACCCGGACATCATGGAGTTCATCGAGTGCAAGAGCAAGGAAGAGAAGAAGGCGCGGATTCTCATCGAGAAGGGCGGCTACGACTCCAACTTCAACGGCGAGGCCTATAGCTCGATCCTCTTCCAGAACGCGAACCTCTCTGTCCGCGTCACCGACGACTTCATGGAGGCCGCCGACCGCGACGACACCTGGACCACCCGCTGGGTGACCGATTCGTCGAAGGCCGGCCCGAGCTTCAAGGCCCGCGAGGTGATGAACCGGATGGCCGAATGCGCCTGGCAGTGCGGCGATCCCGGCGTGCAGTACGACACCACGATCAACCGCTGGCACACCTGCCCCAACTCCGGCCGCATCAACGCGTCGAACCCCTGCTCGGAGTACATGTTCCTCGACGACACGGCCTGCAACCTCGCCAGCATCAACCTGATGAAGTTTCGCAAGCCGGACGGCGTGTTCGACGTCGAGCGGTTCGCCACGGCCTGCCGGATCTTCTTCGTCGCCCAGGAAATCCTCGTCGACCACGCCAGCTACCCGACGCCGCGGATCGCCCGCAACAGCCACCTCTACCGGCCGCTGGGCCTGGGGTATTCCAACCTCGGCAGCCTGCTGATGGCCGACGGCTTGGCCTACGACAGCGATGCCGGGCGCGGCCTGTGCGGCGCGCTGACGGCGATCCTCCATGGTGCGGCCAATCGCACGAGCGCCGAACTGGCGGCGGCGGTCGGCCCCTTCGAGGGCTTCGCCGCCAACCGTGAGCCGATGCTCAATGTGATGCGGATGCATCGCGACGCCGTCGAGCGGATCGATCCCTCGTGCCCGAAGCACCTGCACGACGCGGCCCGCAAGATCTGGGACGAGGTGCTCGCCGGAGGCCAACGGCACGGCTACCGCAACGCCCAGGCGACGGTGCTCGCGCCCACCGGCACGATCTCGTTCCTCATGGACTGCGACACGACGGGCATCGAGCCCGACATCGCACTGGTCAAGTACAAGCAGCTCGCCGGGGGCGGCATGCTCAAGATCGTCAATCAGACCGTGCCGCTCGCGCTGCGGACCCTCGGCTATGACGAGCCGACGGTCGAGGGCGTGCTGTCCTACATCGACAAGAACGACACGATCGAGGGGGCACCTGGGCTCAAGGAGCAGCATCTGGCCGTCTTCGACTGTGCGTTCAAGCCGCGGCTCGGCAAGCGGAGCATCGCCTGGCAGGCGCACGTGAAGATGATGGCAGCGGCCCAGCCTTTCATCTCGGGGGCCATCTCGAAGACCGTGAACATGCCGCGGGAGACCACGCCCACCGACATCGCCGGCGCCTACATGGAAGGCTGGCGGATGGGGCTCAAGGCCCTGGCGATCTACCGCGACGGATCCAAGGAGAGCCAGCCGCTCAACACCAGTTCCGAGACCGACAAGGCGGCGGCGAAGGTGACGGCGGCGCCGCGGCGGGAGCGGCTGCCCGACACGCGGCGCAGCGTGACCCACAAGTTCAACGTCGGCGGCCACGAGGGCTACATCACCGTCGGCCTCTACGACGACGGCCGGCCGGGCGAGTTGTTCATCACGATGGCCAAGGAAGGCAGCACGATCGGCGGCCTGATGGATGCCTTTGGCACGAGCGTGTCGATGAGCCTCCAGTACGGCGTGCCGCTCGAGGTGTACGTGAAGAAGTTCTCGCACACGCGCTTCGAGCCGTGGGGCTACACGAAGAATCCCGACATTCCCGTGGCCAAGAGCCTCGTCGACTATCTCTTCCGCTGGATGGGCACGGAGTTCATCCCCGGCTATCGCGAGGCGAACCGGCCCGGTGGCTACGGCGGCGGCGAGGAGGCCGCCGCAGGTGACGACACCGAAACCGAGCGCAAGCCCGCCGCCACGACGGCGAGCGGGCTGGCCGATGGTCAAGGAAAGGCCAAGAGCAACGGCGAGGCGACGGTGAGCCGCGGCAAGCATCCGGGGAGCACCAACGGGCACGCCAGCGCGGCGCCGGCGAAGACCGCCGCCAAGGCATCGGCGGCGCTCTTGGAGCGGGCCGGCCTGAAGATGGCGGTCGATCCGGCGGCCAGCCCGACGGACCGGCAGAGCCAGTTCGCCAAGTTCCAGATCGACGCCCCCGCCTGTGACAACTGCGGATCGATCACGGTCCGCAACGGCAACTGCTACCTCTGCCACAACTGCGGCAACAGCATGGGGTGCTCGTGACGGTGGGCTGACCGATCGGAAATGCCGGTCGTAGGGACGGCCCAAGAAAACGATGAAGGCGACTGCCGCGACAGGTCGATGATTCCGGCAGCAACATTCGACCTGTCGCCGCATTCCGTCGGAGGTGCCAACCCCTTTGCGTTGATCCGGATCCCCTGACGCCCCGCGGCGCTTGCCGCCGGGCACGATCCGCATCAGTTTCGCAGTGCTCTACCCCGTTCGCAGGCGGACGACAGGATCGATTCATGGGGGCCGTGGCGGCCGATGTCGCCACGGCCCCTTTTGCATTTCTCGGCGTGTGACGCCGCGCGGCTGGCGTGCCCGGCGGTGGTTGGGTCGTGCCGATCGTGCGGCGTGTGCGGGCGACGTTTGCCGGCCACTGGAGGCCGAATTAGCATACGTTTCGTCTGGAGAGAGGCGCGGCACTGGCTTTCGCGTCGGAACGATTCCGGACGACTCTCCCGGAGGTGACTCGTGCGACGGCCGCTGCACTGCCTGCTCGTGGCGCTCTTGATCGTCTCGCTCTCGGTCGACACGGCCAGGGCATGCTGGTATCTGCGTCACGCCCAGCGCGTTCATGTCGCGCACGCCTGTCCGCCCCCGCCCGCCTGCCACGGCGGATGGGCGCACGCCGTGGTCGTGTCGGATGTCGCCGTCGGGCACGGCTGGGCCGCTGATCCCTGCGTTGAGACGGTGGTCTTCGATGCCGGTCCGTTCGAGGGCGGCCCCTTCGTGGAGGAGATCGCCTGCGGCGCGGCCGTGGAGTGCTGCGACGGACAGGTCGCCGACGTGGCGCATGAAACCGTGGTCGACGAGCACGCCGTGGCGACCGTGGAACCCGCCCCGGTCGTGGCGGCCCCGGTGCCGATGACGACCATCGAGACTCCGGCGGCGGTGGCGGAGACCGCTCCTGCGACGACGCCGGCCCCGGCGCCCGCGGAACCAGTCCCGGCGCCTGCGCCGATCGAGCCGGTGCCGGCAGCGAAGAGCGAGCAGTCGGTCGTTTCCATCGCCGAACCGCAGCCCGTCAATCCCGTGCCGCCGGCCGAGCAGGCCGTGCAGCCGGCGTCGGCCGACACGCCCGTGGAACCGGTGATTCCAGAGCCCGCCACCACCGATCGGGAGAAGATGGACGAGCAGGTGGAAAACGCCACGGCTCCAGGCGACACCCCGGTCGAGCCCATCCTGCCGAAGCCGCAGACGCCGGCACCCGAACTGCCGGCCACGCCTGCCGAACCGGTGACGCCAGCGGAAGCCGTTCCCGAGGAGCCGCAGCCCGAGGCCCCCGCCGCTCCGGCCGAGATGCCGGAGGAGAAGGCGGTTCCCGCCGCACCGCCGGAAGAGCCCGCCGAGCCGAATCTCTTCGAAGAGGCGGACGCATCGCCCGTGCCGCCCGCCGCTTCAGCGACCGAGGAGCCGGCGCCCTTCGAGGCCCCGGCGACACCGGCCGACGAACCCCCGGCGACCCCGGACGACGCGGCCGAAGCGCCCGCCACGGCGGACGCGACCGAAGAAGCGCCGATGCAGGACGAGGCGGGTGCCGACGAGACCGCCGTTCCCGAGACCGACGCGGAAGTGCCCGCCGAGGATGCACCGGCGACGCCGGCGGAATCCTCGGAGCCGGCCGCGGAGGAAGCGGGCGAGGAACTGGATCCCGCGGCCGATGCCGCCGCCGACCCGTTCTCCGCCACCGAGCCGGCCCGCCGCTGGATCGACGCCACCGGACGCTATGCCGTCGTGGGCACGCTCCTGGCGGTGAGGCAGGCCACGGCCGAGATTCGCACGGCGGACGGCCGCACCGTCACCGTGCCGCTCGACCGGCTCAGCCCGCACGACCGCGAGTACGCCGAACAGGCGGGC
>JBIKND010000228.1:0-5046 GCA_044358905.1 Pirellulales bacterium
GGGGTGCGGGAGTTGGTCACCAACGGCTGGGTCACGCTCGTCGTCCGCGAGGGCGACACCTTCCACCGCCTGTAACGCCAGTTTCCCCCTGTAGCGGCGGTCTCTGACCGCCGTTCGCACCTCTGCGCGCCGGTCTCCGACCGTCATGCAAGCGCTGCACTGCCCGCCGATCTCCGACCGTCATGCAAGCGCTGCACTGCCCGCCGGTCTCCGACCGTCATGCCGGATTGCCTGGAAGCCCGAAGCGCGAGCTGAGGGAATACGCGTCGCTCCCCCGGACACGGTCCCGCATTCCCTCGGCTCGCGCCTCGGGCTTCAAGGGCATCGGGCAAATCCCGTCCCCTGTAGCGGCGGTCTCTGACCGCCGTGCCTGACTGTAGCGGCGGTCTCCGACCGTCGTGCCTGACTGTAGCGTCCGTCTTCGGCCGTCGTGTCCGCACGAGCCATTCACTCGCCCGGAACGAATGGTCGCCGAGGCGAATTCAGGGATTTCTTGAGGAGATCGCGGAACTCTTCGCGGGTCTCCAACAATTCGCTCACGAGCGAATCCGACTCGTCATCCGGATCGAGCGGGTGAATGGCGACGAATCGATGGTCGGGTAGTTCGACGACGACGGGACTGCCCGAATCGCAACACCGAGCCAATACCCCTGACGTCTCACTCTGAAGCCGACTGAGGGGGATCACTTCGATGGCCATGAAACTCCTCTCCTTCGACAATCAGTTTGTTGCCTACTTTGACGCCTATGAGCAGCAACAGGACGTCTTCGATTTCACTGACAACATTGTACAGCACGCGGAAATGCTGAACACGAAGCTCGAACCCAGCGAAGGGATTTGGTCGTAACTGGCGGATGGACCTCGTGGGCATCGCCGGCTGCTCGGTCAGCCGGGCGGTGATCGCCGACTCGATAATCCGTCGGTCGTGCGCCGTAAAGGCCCGAAGTTGCTGCGCCGCAACCTCGGTGATACCGATGCGATATGGCATGCGCAGCAACGCCATGTCTTTCGCACGGCGATCCACGGCTCGGTAAACGACAGAAGTGTACACCCGTACACTTTTCCAGCAAGGGCCTGGCCGCGTGCCGGATTGCCTGGAAGCCCGAAGCGCGAGCTGAGGGAATACGCGTCGCTCCACCGGACACCATCCCGCATTCCCTCGGCTCGCGCCTCGGGCTTCAAGGGCATCAGGCAGCCGCCGTGTCCTCTGTAGCGGCGGTCTCCGACCGTCGTGACTCGTTTAGCGTCCGTCTCCGGCCGTCGTGTTCGTCTTCAGCCACGCCAGCATCTCGGCGAGGCCGTCCCGTGTGGTCTGCGGATGCTCGAATCCGGCGGCCACGAGCTTGTCGCAGGGGAACGCGCTCGTCTCGCGGATCGCGCGGAGGCGGGCGGTCGTGAGGGGAAACTCACGGCCGGTGACGTTCTCGATGAGGTCGCCCACGGGCGCGGCCGCCGCGGCGAGGAAGGCCGGGATCGACTTCGGTGGCCGAGCCCCGGCGAGCTCCGCGATGAGGCGGGCGAGTGCGGCCAGGGTGAACGTGTCGCGATCGGACACGTTGTAGACCTCGCAGCCCGGGGCAGTGTGGGCCGCCGCGAAGGCGATCGCCGCCGCGAGGTTCGTCCGCGACACGACCGACTTCTGCGTCTCGCCGCGGCCGATCAGGCAGGGCTTGCCGGCCACGATCTGGCGGACGAAGGCGGCGAGGTTGGCCTCGTTGCCGGGGCCGTAGACCGGTGCAGGGCGGAGGATGACGCCCTGCCGCGACGGATCGGCTGCCGCCCACTCGCGCACCAGTTGCTCCGCCGCGGCCTTTGACCGGCCGTAGGGCGTGTTCGGACGCACCGGGGCCGCCTCGGTCTGCGGGGCAGCGGCCGACGCGACGGCCTTGATCGTGCTCACGAACACGAATCGGCCCACGCCTTTCCGGGCGGCCCAGTCGAGCCACTCCCGGGTGCCGCCCACGTTCACGTGATCAAAATCGGCCTCGTCGGTCGCGCTGGGCCGCGGCACGTGCTGTTTCACCTCAAGGTGCACAACCGTGTCGAGCGGTTCGGCATCGCTCGTTCCGCCGAGCACGGCGGTCCGCGTCGCGCCGTTCCAGCCGTTGGGGAGGCCGGCGGGCGTCTCACGTCCGGTCGCGATGCCGCCAAAGCCACGGGCCGCCAGATAGGGCAAGAGCCCGCGGCCTACGAATCCACGCGATCCGGTGACGAGGATTCTCATGGCGAAGCTTCGTTTGCCCGTGCCAAAAATGCAACGAGCGAATCGAGGACTTGCTTTGTCCGTGTCGGCGAGATTGCCCCAACTCGTCCTTTGAAATACGTTCGCGGCAGAAGAGCCAGGTAAGCGGTTCGGATGACAGATGCCGCTTTCAAGCCGCTGCTTGCAAAGTCTCGATCTTCGGGGGCCATCATGTGGTCAAGCCCGACAACGGCTTGATGCACTTGCGTCGAGATCCCGCGCACAAGGTAATCGCCAAAGGGCGGAGCCGTGCACAGAAAGAGGACCGGGCGGTCTTTGAGGCGGCCGTCTGATTGTGGGAGAGGCGCCAGGAGCACATCGCCCGGATTCATGGCGCCAGATCCGCATCACAATAGTCGGGCTCGGAGTCCCCATATGCTCTCGACAAACCCGCCGCTGCAACGGCTGTCCAAGGATCATGCCTCGCAGTGCGTGAGGCGTCTTCCTCTACGGCGAGAGGAGTTTTCAGGGCTGCAATGACTACAGCTCGTTCTATAGGGTCGAGGTTGCGGATGGCGTCGAGAATCTCTGGCACCGATAATTTTCGAATCATCCTCGCCTCACTCGGGACGCGTGCGGGAGTCTGCACTTGCGTACACTTAGGATATTCGACGGCCTGCCGTGCGTCCAGCCCGCGGCCGGCGTCAACCCGTCAGGGTTTCGAGCCAATCGACGAAGGCTGGGTAGGTGCTCTCGCGGTCGAATGCGGCAGCAGCGAGGCGGCGGGCGCCGGCGCGGAGGGCGAGGAGCCGGCGGCGGTCGGCGGCGAGGTCGGTGATCGCGCGGGCGAGGGAGCCGCCGTCGCCGGCAGCGTACGAGACACCAGCCGCGTGGGTCTCGATCAGCCCGGCCAGTTCGCCGGGCAGTGCGTTGACGAGCGCCAGCCCGGCGGCCGCGTAGTCGGCGGCCTTGTTCGGGACGGCCACAAGCGACTCGGGCTTCACGAGCACGAGGCCGACGTCGCACGAGGCGAGCAGTTTCACGTAGCCGCCGCGGGGCAACAGGCCGTGGACCTGAAGTTCACACGATCCACGCTGGGCCGCAGCCGCCGCGCGGAGCATCGGCTCGAGGGGGCCGGTGCCGGCCACGTGGAGCACGGCCCCAGTGCCTGCCGTGGAGAGAGCCCGAGCTGCCGCCACGAGGGCGTCGAGATCCTGTCCCGTGCCGAGCGACCCCGCGTAGACGCACTGGATCGGCTCGAAAGTGGCCGCGGCCGCGGTCGTAGCCCCGCCCGCCGGCGGCACGGGATCGATGGCCCGCGGCGGAGCCGCGAACTCCTGCAGGTAGGCGCCCACGTAGCACACGTGGCGGGGCCTGTCGGTAGGGGCGTCGCGCAAAACGGTGTCTGCGTAGGTGTGCGTCGCGGTCGATGTGCCGTCGGCCGCGGCGAGCAGTTCGCGTCGGCGGCGGTGCATGCCGCCGAAGAGCAGGCTCGTGAGCGGCTTGCGGATGAAGGCCGGTCCGGGCACGAGCCGTTCGAACGTTTCAGGCCAGAGATCTTGAACGTCCACGACGAGCGTCGCGTCCATCCGTCGGGCCAGCCGCAGGGCGGCCTCCGGGCTCTCCAGAGGCGGCAGGCTGGCGACGATGATGTCGGGCCGTTCCAGTTGCCGCGACGCGACCGCCTCGTTGGCCAGCCGTTCGAACGTCCTGCCAAACTCCCGATGGCTCCGCAGTCGGGCGATCGACACGTTCTTCGTGTAGGGCGGCGTGGCGACGAGCCGCACGGAAAATCCCTCGTCTTCCCGGATACCGAGCGGCACTGCCCGCACGGCTTTGCGGCGATGGCTCCAGGTGCCGCTCCACCAGGTCACGTCATGGCCACGGGCGGCGAGGATACGGGCGAGCGTCCAATACCGCAGCGGCGGCAGATCCTCGCCCGGGATGTCGTCGAAGGGATTGACGAGCCAGACGGTGAGGGGCCGAGGGGCGAGGGGCTCGGGCTTGGGGCTGGGCATGGCCCGAGACTATCAGACCGGCCCCGGCGGGCAGAGTGCCGCGCGCCCCGCCCGGGCGAGGCGCGGTTTGAGACCCCGGGGTCTTCAGGTCGGCTGCAAGTAATCGACGGAGGTCACGTGCGTCAGACTGCAGACGGCGATCCGATCCTCCTGTGGATCGGTGATCACGACTCGCGTCTTTGTGATGAGAATGCACTCAGGGTGGCGAACTTCGTGCGCCTCTCCGCTCGACAACCGGATCACGAAGGGAACGAAAGGTTGGCGACCAACCAGTTCACGAATGGCATCGGCATTCATGTGAAGGCTCCTCGGGGTGTGAACGCCCGTACATTTTATCGGCCGGTTCACTGCCGTACAACCGCCTCCTGTAGCGGCGGTCTCTGACCGCCGAATGCTCTGATCGGCCGACGCCATGATTCGGCGGTCGGAGACCGCCGCTACAGGAGGGCAGCGGGCGGGCGGTGTCCTGTGCCCTTGAAGCCCGAGGCGCGAGCCGAGGGAATGCGGGACGGTGTCCGTTGGAGCGACGCGTATTCCCTCAGCTCGCGCTTCGGGCTTCCAGGCAATTCGGCATGGAGGCCAGAGATCGGCGGGCAGCGAGGTGCCGGTACGCGGGTGTTCAGCGGCCGGTGCCCGGTGCCCTTGAAGCCCGAGGCGCGAGCCGAGCGGGCGGTCGGTGTCCTGTGCCCTTGAAGCCCGAGGCGCGAGCCGAGGGAATGCGGGCCGCGTTTCACTCCCAGTCGCACAGGCTCGCGACGTGCGCGGCCGAGCCGTCGCGGAGCCAGCCGTCGAGCTGGGCCACATCCTTGAGCTGCTGCCCGCGCGACCGCGGCACGACGACGAACC
>JBIKND010000229.1:0-5035 GCA_044358905.1 Pirellulales bacterium
AGTTCCTTGCCAAGACCGGCCCCAAGCCCGACCTCTACTACTCTTACTACGGCACCCAGATCATGCACCACATAGAGGGCGACGTCTGGCAGGCCTGGAACACGAAGATGAAAAAGATGCTCATCGATGCCCAGGCGAAGGAAGGGCACGAGGCCGGCAGCTGGTACACGGGCGTGGACGGCGGTCACGGCGCCCACGCCGCCGGCCGGCTCTACTGCACGTCCCTGGCGACGATGATCCTCGAGGTCTACTACCGCCACCTCCCGATCTACCGCGGCCAGGCCACCGACGACGAGTTTCGGGAATGAACGCCCGCCGAAAAGCCGTCCCGGCGGGGAGGGGCTTTTTGGCGAGATCGTGATATCATTGCGGTAACCGCTGGAGACGCCACCATGTCGAGCGCGATCGATCCTGACAAGCCGGTGAAGCCCGCGGCCAAGCCGGTCGCGAAACCTGCCGCGGCCACGCCGGCGGCCTCCGCCAAGCCCGCCGCCGCGCCGCCCAAGCCCGCCGCCCGTCCGGCGCCCACGCCGAAGCCGGCACCGGCTGCCGCTGAGGACGCCGACGACGATGCTGGCCCGTCCCTCGGCGCGAGCCTCCTCAAGCAAACGCCCGCCTGGGCCGTCAGCATGCTCGTCCACATCGTCGCCCTCTTGGCCATGGCCCTGATCGTCAGTGAGCCGCCCAAGAAGGAGGCCGCCGTCTCCATCGTCTCCTCCGCCCCCGAGGCCGAGGAGAACTTCGAGGAGTTCGAAGAGGAGATGCCCCAGGACAACCCCGTCGAAACCACCGATCCCGTCGCCGACGTCGCCGTCACCACCGACGTCGTCGTCGAGAGCACGGTCGTCTCCGACGCTGCCGACGTCGACGCCGCGCCCCTGGCCGTCGAACTCTCCGACTTCGGCGACGTCACCGCCCCAGCCTCCGACATGCTCTCCACCATCGGCGCCGTCGGCGGCACCGGCGGCGGCTACGGCGGCCGCAAGAACGCCAGCCAGCTCGCCATGACCGGCGGCGGCGGCAGGGACACCGAAGACGCCGTCGATCGCGCCCTCAAGTGGTTCATCGCCCACCAGATGCCCGACGGCGGCTGGTCGTTCGACCTCGCGCAATGCCCCAGCTGCCAGGGAAAGTGCTCGCATAGCGCCGCTGGGCATGGCAAGGATCGCTGCGCCGCCACGGCGATGGCGCTGCTGCCTTTCTTCGGCCGCGGCTACACCCACAAGGAAGGCCCCTACAAGGCCCAGCTCGAAGCCGGCATCGCCTTCCTCGCCGGCCTCGCCATGAAGGGCGAGGGCAACGCAGCCAAGGCCGGTGGCGGCGGCGTCTACTCGCAGGGCCTCGCCGGCATCTGCCTCTCCGAGGCCTACGCCATGACGCAAGACGGCCGGCTGCAGATGCCGGCCCAGTACGTCCTCAACTACATCATGGACTGGCAGGACCCGGCCGGCGGAGGCTGGGGCTACGGGTTCAAGACCGCCGGCGACACCTCGATCGTCGGCTGGCAGCTCATGGCCCTCAAGAGCGGCAACATGGCCTACCTCGAGGTCAACCCGGCCACCATCAAGAACGCGATCAAGTTCCTCGACTCCGTCGAGGAAGACAGCGGGGCCTACTACGGCTATCGCACGCCGGGCAAGGGTCCCGGCACGACCGCCGTCGGCCTGCTCTGCCGGATGTACCTCGGCTGGAAGAAGGACAACCCCGCCCTGCAACGCGGCGTCGAGTTCCTCGCCAAGACCGGCCCCAAGCCCGACCTCTACTACTCGTACTACGGCACCCAGATCATGCACCACATAGAGGGCGACGTCTGGCAGGCCTGGAACACGAAGATGAAAAAGATGCTCCTCGATGCCCAGGCGAAGGAAGGGCACGAGGCCGGCAGCTGGTACACGGGCGTGGACGGCGGCCACGGCGCCCACGTTGCCGGCCGGCTCTACTGCACGTCCCTGGCGACGATGATCCTCGAGGTCTACTACCGCCACCTCCCGATCTACCGCGGCCAGGCCACCGACGACGAGTTTAAAGAATAGCGCCTGCCGGGCCATCCATGGCCCCGGCAGGCTTCCGCAGGCGGAGGGAAAGCCAAGGTTTCCCTCGCCTGCGAGGGCTCGCCATCCTGGCGAGCCTCGCGTAAGCCGAAGCAGGCCCGAAGGGATGCGCAGGCGCGACAAACTGCCCATCCATGGCCCCGGCAGGCTTCCGCAGGCGGAGGGAAAGCCAAGGTTTCCCTCGCCTGCGAGGGCTCGCCTTCCGGGCGAGCCGCGAAGCGGGTGACGCTCTTGCACGCGGCGCGGCCTGCGGCCGCTGCGTGCCTGACCAACGCGGCGATCAACCATGGACGCTGCCAAACCGCCCCCATGAAGCCCCGGGCGGAAGCCCGGGGACTCCGGGTGTGAACACCGCCTCAGACGGAACGGTTTCCCTCGCCTGCGAAGGTTCGCCTTCCGGGCGAGCCGCGAAGCGGGTGACGCTCTTGCACGCGGCGCGGCCTGCGGCCGCTGCGTGCCTGACTAAAACAGCAGGCGAGGGGTTGGCCCTACCAGCGAGCCGGCGTAGGTGGCCAGCGCAGCCCGGAGGGCGAGAGCGCAGACACCTCCGAGTGAGCGGAGGGCATGGATGCCCGAAGTGAACGTCCGGCGAGATGGTACGGGGCAACCCCGAGCCGCGTTGGGCGAGTTGAGGCATGACAGGCTAAGGCCAGACTGCCTGACCGGCAGAGTCGCCGCCGTCATCCAGCGAGCCACCGGCGGATGCCGATGACCAAGGCATGGCTGTGCGCGACGAAACGCCGACGGGCATCCAGCGGCTGGTCGCCAGCCCCACGGTGCGGTCCGGCTATACGAGCGCCGTCGTGCACCTGCTGGCCCTCATCGGCCTCGCCCTCTTCTGGATCGATGCCCGCGAATCGCCCCGACCGCGGCCGATCGTAATCGCGATCTCCGACGCCACGGCAGCGGACGACGAGATCGGTGCGGCCGCCGCCGAGGCGATCATGCCCGGCCCACCGGCCGACCCACCGTCGGTCGCGCCGCTGGCCACCGATGCCCCCGCGCCCGTCGATCCGGCGCCGGCCACGCTCCCGGACATGCCGGTGCCGCTGGTGCCAGTCGAGCCGGTGGCACCTGTCGTCGCAGCACGCGACGGCATCATCGCGCGACCGGCGTCACTCGCCCAGCCGACGCCGGCCGCCACTGGAGCCGGCGACGCGATCACCGCCGCGTTCGCCCGCCGCAGCGGCCCGGATCGCGGCGCGGCGGTGCGCGATCGCGGCGGCTCGGCGGCCAGCGAGGCGGCGGTGGATCGCGGCCTCGCGTGGCTCGCGCGGCACCAGGCCGCCGACGGCTCGTGGCGGTTCGACCTCTCCGGCTGCCGCTGCGATGGCGGTTGCCGCGACGCCGGCACCGTGTCGAGCACGACCGCGGCCACGGGCATCGCGCTGTTGCCATTTCTCGGTGCGGGCCACACGCAGGCGGCGGGCGCCTACCGCGAGACCGTGACCCGCGGCCTCTACTATCTCATGAGCCGCCTCCAGCCGACGCCGCGCGGCGGGGATCTGGCCGAGGGCACGATGTACGGCCAGGGGGTGGCCACGCTCGCGCTCGCCGAGGCGCTCGGGATGACCAAGGACGAGATGCTCGTCCGTCCGGTTCGCGATGCCGTGCGGTTCATCGTCACGGCGCAGGACTCCTACGGCGGCGGCTGGCGGTATCTCCCGGGCCAGGCCGGCGACACGACCGTCACCGCCTGGCAGCTCGCGGCCCTGAAAAGCGCGGCCCTGGCCGGCCTCGAGGTGCCGTCGCCGACCTTCGACGGCGTCTGCCGGTTCCTCGACCGCGTGGAGGCGCAGGGTGGCGCGGCCTACGGCTACCAGAGCCCGCAGGCCCGCTCCTGCACGTCGGCGATCGGCCTGCTGTGCCGGATGTACACCGGCTGGGATCGCGAGCAGGTGCTCGACCGCGGCCTCGCCGCGCTCGCCAAGCCCGGTCCCGCGCCCCAGGGCGTGTACCAAAACTTCTATCTCGCCCAAGCGCTCCTGCAACGCGACCATCCCGCCTGGCCGCGGTGGAACGCCCGCAATCGCGACCAGCTCGTCGCCCGGCAAGCCGCGATCGGCCACGAGGCCGGCAGCTGGTTCTTCGCCGACCCCGAAACGGCCCCCGGCGGCCGGCTGGCCCACACGGCGTTGGCGGTGCTCACGCTCGAGGTCTACTACCGGCTGCTGCCCATCTACGGCCACGACGCCGTCGCCGGCTACTGAATTCGTGCGTCTGGGATTCTCATGGGTAGCGGGATTGGGGAGGGGCTACCCGTGCCCTGAGAGCCGGCGTAGATGGCCAGCGGAGGCATGGATGCCGGAGCGCAGGCATCTCCGAGCGAACGGAGCCCAGGATGGGCGCAGTGAGCGTCCGGCGACGGGGCACGGGCAGCCCCGACCCTCGCGAGACGTGCCGAGCACCTCCGGCAACCCCCGTGCCGAACAGGATTGCATCCTTGGCCTTTGTCCACTTGACCGACCGACGATTCGAAGACCGCGGGCGCAGCCGCGGCAAAGCCAAGGTTTTCGCCGGTCGGTAGTCGCCGCATCCCGCGGCGGCAGCCTTGATCCAGAGTCTACTGAGGCTGCAACCCGGACTACTGCCAGAGCCGCCACATCCGATCGAGCACGCCCGTGCGCTGCTCGGGCGGGGACGGCGCCGGCTCCACGGAGGGCATGGCCGTGACCGGCTCGGGCGGGAGCGGCACGAAGGCCGCGAGGTATCGCGGCCAGTGGCCGTCGAGTTCGAGGATGCAGCCCCCCAGATCGCCGGCCGCGAGACACTGCTCGGCGCGCGACACGATCCGCGACAGCTGCACCCGCTGCGACTCGTCGAAGGCCAGGTCGAAGACCCGTACGTCGTCGATCTCCACACGGCCGGGACCGAGCAGGTCGAACCGCACCCGCAGCGACTCGAGCCCCGCGGCGGGCAGATCGTCGATCTGCAGGACGAACAGCGACCACGCGGCCGTGAGCGGCCGCCCGCCGGTGAGGCCG